>NZ_JBTNEH010000007.1:0-210752 GCF_054512775.1 Alicycliphilus sp. T452 | reverse complement strand
CAGCTTTGCCTGGCTGGAGAAGAACCGCAGGCTGTGGAAGAACTGCGAGCGCCTGCTCAACACCAGCCTGCAGTTCATCCACTTGGCGTTCTTGGCGTTGCTACTCAGGAGATCGTAAACAGGTTCTAAGATTCCCGGCACATGACCGCGGGTGTTGTTTCGGCGTCAATATGGACTTTCCTCCCATGATGTAACATTACGTAAAAAACAATCTCGCCTGCTCGCCCCTGCGGCGTGAGGAGCCCCATGCCGTGCCACTGAACCGTCCTGCCCCGTCGCGTGAAGGCCCTGCCATTGCCGCAGGTGGCGCAGCGCCCTGAAAGAGAAAAAGCATGGCCGCAGGCTCGCGTTTCTCCAGGCGGTTGCGCCCGTTCTCCAGCGCTGGCCGGCGCATGACACCGGGCTGCGCCGCATGACCGACATCAGCGCCATCGAGCTCATGGAGCGGCAGACGCAGGAAGAGGCCCTGGCCCACGCGCACCTGCTGCGCGCGCAGCAGCGCATCGCCGATCTGCAGCAGCCCCTGGAGCAGGTGCTGGAACAGGCCGCGCGCGCCGCCTGCGAAATCACCGGGGGGGCGGGGGCCATGATCGCGCTGCGCGGGGAGGCGCCGCTGGACGTGCAGGCCCGCGCGGGCGAAGCGCCCCAGCCCCCGCCGGAAGCCCTCCAGGCGCTGTGGCGGCGCCTGGAGCAGCTGCCGGGCGAGGCCGGCGACATGTCCGCCGGCCATGTGCAGGACATGCAGGACATGGAAGACGGCGCGCCGGCCCGCCACTTCGTCGCCATTCCGCTGCGCACGGACGCGGCCGTGGCCGGCATGCTGCAGGTCATTGCGGCACCGGGCCAGCGCTTTGCGCCGCGCCACCTGGAGCACCTGTGCGTCCTGGCCGAGTCCCTGGGCGCGATGGTGCAGCTGCGCCGCGTGCATGGCCAGCTGTGCGCTTCCGAGCGGCAATACCGCAGCCTGTTCGCCGAGCACCCCCAGCCCATGTGGGTCTGCGAGCGCGACAGCCTGCGCCTGCTGCTCGCCAACCACGCCATGGCGCGGCAATACGGCTACGACGCGCACGAGCTGCCGGGCATGGACATGCGCATGCTCTGGCCGCCGGAACACCGGGACGAGGCCGACGGCGCCATGGCCATGTGCTCCGACGAGCGGGCCGCCCGCTCCCCCGCGCTCTCGCCCACCGTCTGGCACCACAGGCGCAAGGACGGCACGCGCATCGACATGGAGGTCTTCGTCGGCGACACGGAGTTCGACGGCCGTCCCGCCTGGCAGATACTGGCCAACGACATCACCGAGCGCCGCCGCATCGAGGAGGAACTGGTGCGCCTGAACCGGGCCAAGCGCCTGCGCAGCGCCTGCAGCGAGACGCTGGTGCGCGCCACCAGCGAGGCCGACCTGCTGCATGCCGTGTGCCGCGCGGCCGTGGAGATCGGCGGCTACCGCATGGGCTGGGTGGGCATGGCGCGCGACGACACGCGCAAGCGCATTGAGGTCGTGGCGCACGCCGGAGCTGCCCAAGGGTATCTGGAGCACATGCAGCTGAGCTGGTCGCCGCACGAGGACGGCGGCCAGGGCCCGGCCAGCGTGTGCCTGCGCAGCGGCCGCACGGTGATCGTGCGCGACGTGCAGGACAGCCCGGCCCTCAAGGGCTGGACCGAACGCATGGCCCGGCTTGGCTTTCATGCCGTGGTGTGCCTGCCGCTGCGCAATGCGCGGCGCACCTTCGGCCTGCTGACCCTGTACGCGCCCCAGGTGCTGCATGTGGGCCCGCAGGAGACGCAGCTGCTCGAAGCCATGACCGCCGACCTGGCCTTCGGCATCCAGAACCTGCGCGCCCGCGCCGAGCAGCAGCGCCTGCAGGCCGCCATGGTGAAGGTGGCCACGGCCGTTTCGGCCGGCACGGGAGGGGCGTTCTTCGAGCGCCTGGCGCACCACATGGCCGACACGCTCTCGGCGCAGGTGGCCTGCGTGGTGCGGCTGCAGGCGCCCGTGCGGGGCCAGGTCCTGCAGGCCGTGACGCTGTCGCATGTCAGCGACGGCGTGGCGCAGGCCACGGGCGCCTACGCGCTCGAAGGCACGCCCAGCCAGGAGCTGCTGCGCCAGGACCAGCTCGTGATCAGCGACCACCTCACGCAGCGCTATCCCCACGACGGCGCACTGGCGCGCGCCGGCATGCGCAGCTACGTCGGCCGCCAGCTCGCCAGCAGCGACGGCACGCCCATGGGCATGGTGATGGTGATGTTCCGCGAGCCGCTGGCGCAGGTGGAATTCGTCTGCAGCGCGCTGCAGATCTTCGCCGCGCGCGCATCGGCGGAGCTGCAGCGCCAGACGGACGACATGCGCATACGCCACCAGGCCTCGCTGCTGGACAGGGCGCGCGACGCCATCATCGTGCGCGACCTGGAGCACCGCATCACCTTCTGGAACGAGGGGGCCGAGCGCATGTACGGCTGGAGCCGCGAGGAAGCGCTGGGGCGCTCCATGGCCAGCCTGCTGCACCACGACCCCGGGGACTTCCTGCACGCCACCGCCCAGGTGCTGCAGCGCGGCGACTGGAGCGGCGAGATCACGCAGCGCGCCCGCGATGGCCGCTCCATCGAGGTCGAAGGGCGCTGGACCCTGGTGCTGAGCGAGCAGGGCGAGCCCGAATCCATCCTGACCATCGACTCCGACATCGGGCCGCGCAAGAACCACGAGCGCGAAATCCAGCGCCTGGCGTTCTTCGACCCGCTCACCGGCCTGCCCAACCGCGCGCAATTCATGCAGCGCATGGGCCATGCCCTGGCCACGGCCCGGCGCCAGCACCAGGGCGGGGCGCTGCTGTTCATCGACCTGGACAACTTCAAGACCCTGAACGACACCCTGGGCCACGACCAGGGCGACCGGCTCTTGCAGATGGTGGCCCAGCGGCTCTCCACCTGCGTGCGCAGCGTGGACACGGTGGCGCGCCTGGGCGGCGACGAGTTCGTGGTGCTGCTGGAGCAGCTCACCGTCCAGGCCGCGACCCTGGCCGAACATGCCAACAAGGTCGGCGAGAAGATCCTGAACGTGCTGTGCGCGCCCTATGCGCTGGCCGGCCACCAGTACCGCAGCACGCCCAGCATCGGCATCGCGCTGTTCGGCGACACGCCGGCCAGCATGGGCGAGCTGCTCAAGCAGGCCGACCTGGCCATGTACCAGGCCAAGACCGCGGGGCGCAGCACGCTGCGCTTCTTCGACCCGGGCATGCAGCGGACGGTAGACGAGCGGGCGGCCCTGGAGGCGGACCTGCGCAACGCGCTGTCGCAGCAGGAATTCGCGCTGCACTACCAGCCCCAGGTGAACGCCCGCGGAGGGATCATGGGCGTGGAAGCCCTGCTGCGCTGGACCCACCCGCAGCGGGGCATGGTCCCGCCCGCGCAATTCATCCCCGTGGCCGAGGAAACCGGCCTCATCCTGCCGCTGGGGCGCTGGGTGCTGCACAAGGCCTGCACCCTGCTCGCGGCCTGGCAGAAGTTCCCCGGAATGGCGCACCTGACCATGGCGGTGAACGTGAGCTCGCGCCAGTTCCGCGACCCGGGCTTCGTGGGCGACGTGGCGCGCGTGCTGGCCGTCACCGGGGCGCCGCCAGCGCAGCTCAAGCTCGAACTGACGGAAAGCCTGCTGGTGGAGGACATGGTGGCCACCATCGCCACCATGGAGGCGCTGCGCGCCCACGGCGTGGGCTTCTCGCTGGACGACTTCGGCACGGGCTATTCCTCGCTGGCCTACCTCAAGCGCATGCCGCTGGAGCAGCTCAAGATCGACCGGAGCTTCGTGCGCGACCTGCTCAGCGACGAAAACAACACGACCATCGTGCGCACCATCGTCGCCCTGGCGGCCAGCCTGGGCCTGGACGTCATCGCCGAGGGCGTGGAGACCGACGCGCAGAGCGACTGGCTGGCCCGCGCGGGCTGCCAGGGCTACCAGGGCTACTTCTTCAGCCGCCCGCTGCCCCCGGACCAGCTCGACGGCCTGCTGCGCGCGCACCTCGGCCCGCCCGGCGGCGCGGGCTGATTCAGTATCAAAAATGCCCCCAGCGCTTGCTGCAAAAGCGCTACAAGCTACTTTTTTGATAGTTTTCAGGCATCGTCGCTGCGCACGAACGACTCCAGCCCCCTGACCATGCGCGCGAGCTGCGGGCCGATCTCCTGCTCCAGCAGCTCGCGCGGGAACTTGCTGGCCGAGCCGCCCGCGTTGAAGGTGATCACGCGCCCGTCGGGCTGGCGGATGGCGGCGCCCACGCCGGCGATGTCGGTCTGCCAGTCGCGCACCACCACGGTGAAGCCGCGCGCCTGCCAGTGGGCGCAGCCGGCCTCGATGGCCTGGCGCAGCTGCGGCCAGCGCGCGCCCTCGGCCTGGCGGATCTCGGCCAGCAGCCGCTCGCGCTCGCGCGGCTCCATCACGGCCAGCAGCGCGTGGCCCATGGCCGTCTCCGCGACCGGGATGCGCGAGCCCAGGTCCAGCCCCAGCGACAGCGGCGCGCCCGAGCGGCAGTTCTCCACGTACAGCACCGACAGGCCGTTGCGGATGCCCAGCGACACCGAGATGTCGTAGCGGTCCGCCAGGTCCTGCATGTAGGGCCGGGCGATGCGCCGCAGCTTGAGGTTGGACACCATGGTGATGCCCAGCGCCGCCAGGCTGTCGCCCAGCGCGTACTTGCCGCTCTCGCGCGAATGGCGCAGGTAGCCCAGCACGCACAGCGTGTAGGCCAGGCGCACCACCGTGGGCTTGGGCAGGCCGGTGCGCGCGGCGATCTCGGCGTTGGTCAGCCACTTCTCGTCCACGTGGAAGCAGGCCAGCACGTCCAGCCCCCGGGCCAGCGCGGTCACGAAGCGGCGGCTGTCCGCGCCCTCGTCGAAGTCGATGTTCCGGGTTCTGGCCATGGGTTTCTCCAATTAATTTCTCTCAGCGGAATTATTTTATGACGCAATGAATGGGACTATTTGCGTATTTCCTTATGGATAGAAAAATTCCTCTGGGCGATACTTATCATTTCTCCGGAAGAATTCCATTTTTAGTTTCGCAGAGAGAAATAACCACCACACCCTGACCCGAGGCCTCCTCCATGAACCCGCCCCTCCTCTCCCGCCGCACCCTGGCCCTGCTGCTGGCCGCCGGTTTCGCCGCCGGCCCCGCCCTGGCGCAGGCCGACCGCTTCCCGAGCCGCCCGATCAAGGTGCTGATCGGCTTCACGGCCGGCGGCTCGACCGACGTGCCGTTCCGCGTGCTCGCGGAAAACGCCTCCAGGATCCTGGGCCAGCCGGTCATCATCGAGAACAAGCCCGGCGCCGGCGGCGTGCTGCCCGCGCAGACGATGCAAAACACCCCCGCGGACGGCTACACGCTGGCGCAGATCCCGCTGCCGGTGTTCCGCCTGCCCTACACGCAGAAGATCCACTGGGACCCGGCCACCGACCTGCAGTACGTGATCGGCCTGGCCGGCTACGCCTTCGGCCTGGTGGTGCCCGCGGACTCGCCCATCAAGTCCATGCAGGACTACATCGCCTACGCCAAGGCCCACCCCGGCAAGCTGAACTACGGCACGCCGGGCGCGCTGACCACGCTGCACCTGACGATGGAGAACATCGCCATGCAGGCGGGCGTGACGCTCAACCACATCCCCTTCAAGGGCAACTCCGAATCGCTGCAGGCAGTGCTGGGCGGGCACGTGATGTCGGTGGCCGACACGCCCGGCTGGGCGCCCTACGTGGAGCAGGGCAAGCTGCGCCTGCTGTCCACCTGGGGCGACAAGCGCTCGGCCAGGTTCCCGAACACGCCCACGCTCAAGGAAGTGGGCATCAACCTGGTGCAGACCTCGCCGTTCGGCCTGGCCGTGCCCAAGGGCACGGACCCCAAGGTCGTGCAGGTGCTGCACGACGCGTTCAAGAAGGCCATGGAGATGCCCAACTACAAGGAGTCCCTGGCGAAGTTCGACATGGACACCTACTACATGGACAGCGCCACCTACCGGCAGTACGCGCTGGACACGATGAAGACGGAGAAGGCCATCATCGACAAGCTCGGCCTGGGCAAGTAGGCGGCACCTTCACGCCAGCGTCAGCATCTCGACCTGCACAAGAGCACGCGAGGCGCCACCCAGGCGCGCGGCCAGGTGTTGCGCGCGCTTGAGGAACAGGTGCGCGTCGTGCTCCCAGGTGAAGCCCATGCCGCCGTGCACCTGGACGGCAGTGCGCGTGGACTGCAGGGCGCCATCGATGGCCGTGTACTCGGCCACGGCGCAGGCGAAGCGGGTGTCCGGCAGATCGCCATCGAGCGCGGCCGCAGCGTAGAGCACGGCCAGGCGGGCGTTGTCCATGCCCATCCAGGCATTGGCCAACTGGTGCTTGAGGGCCTGGTAGCTGCCGATGGGCTTGCCGAACTGCACGCGTTCCTTCGCATGGGCGCTGGCCATGTCGAGCGCCGCTTGCCCCACGCCCGCCAGCTCGGCCGCCAGCATCAGCCGGTGGGCGGCGCGGGCATGCATGCGCGGCCGCGCCGGAACGTCCAGCGTGTGCCACTGCAGCGGCATCCGGGCTGCGGCGCCCTGGCGCAGCGTGGGGTCCAGCGCCGGCGCCGCGGCCACCTGCGCGGCGTCCACCAGGGCGATCCGCAGTGGCGCCGCGCCATCGTGCCAGCCGCGCACCACGACGATGTCGCTGCACTGGCCCGCATGGTCCCACCAGGCGTCGGTGCCGGCCACGCAGTGCAGGGCGCGCGTGCCGGCCGCGGCGGCCTGCACCGCGTCGCGCAGCAGGGGGGGCCCGTCGTGGGGCGCGGCCTTGAACCACAGCGCGAGCAGCACGGCGCTGCTGGCCCAGGGCAGGTTCAGCAGCTGGCGGCCCGCTTCCTCGGCCACCAGGCTGGCTTCTGTCAGCCCCAGTTCCAGGCCGCCGTGCGCTTCGGGCAGCAGCAGGGCCATCCAGCCCATGGCCGCCATGTCCTTCCACAGCCGCTGCTGCGCGCCGTCGCTCCAGGGCAGGGCGCGGCGTGCGCGCGCCAGCGGATGGTGGTCGGCCAGGAAGCGGCGGGCCGATGCCTGCAGCATCTGCTGCTCTTCGTTCAATGCGAAATCCATGGGGTCACCTCGGCAGGCCCAGCATCTGCTCGGCCAGGATGTTGCGCTGCACTTCCGAGGTGCCCGCGAGGATGGTCTCGGCGCGCGTCCACAGGTAGTCGCGCGCCCACAGCGCCGCGGCCGGGTCGGCGCCCGCGGGCCCGGGGCCTTGCAGGGCCCGCTCGCCCAGCAGTTCCATGGCAATGTTCATCATTTTCTGGTGCGCCTCGCTCCAATGCAGCTTGGTGGACGAGCCCTCTGCCCCCGGCGGGCCGCCGCGCAGCGCATGGGTGAGCGCGCGCAGGCCCTTGAGCCTGAGCACATGGCTGTCCACGGCCAGGCGGGCGATTTCGCGGCGCAGGTGCGGGTCCTGCAGTGCGCTTTCGCCGCCCTCGCGGGAAATGCCCGCCGCGAGCCGCCCGAGCGCCTCGACCTCCTGCGCGAAGCGCACCTGGCGCGGGATGAAGTAGGTGCCGCGCTCGAAGCTCGCGGCCGCCATGGCCAGGCGCCAGCCGCCGTTCTCCTCGCCCACCAGGGCATCGAGCGGCACGCGCACGTCCTCGAAGAAGACTTCGTTGAAGTCGGCCTCGCCGGTGATCTGGCGGATGGGCTCCACGCGCACGCCGGGGCTCTTCATGTCGACCAGCAGGAAACTGATGCCCTTGTGGCGCTGCGCGCCGGGGTCGGTGCGGGCCAGCACGAAGCAATGGTCGGCGATGTGCGCGAACGAGGTCCAGATCTTGTGGCCGTTGAGCACATAGTGGTCGCCCCGGCGCTCGGCGCGCGTGGCCAGCGCCGCCAGGTCGGAGCCCGCGCCGGGCTCGGAATAGCCCTGGCACCAGACCTCGCGGTTGGCGAGGATGCCGGGCAGGTAGCGGGCCTTCTGCGCCGCGCTGGCGAAGTGGATCAGCGTGGGGGCGAGGATGCCGTGGCCGATGATGTTGACGCCCAGCGGCGCGCCGATGCGCGCCTGCTCCTCGTGGAAGATGGCCTGCCGCGTGAGCGGCCAGGCCTTGCCGCCGTACTCCAGCGGCCAGCCCAGGCCCGACCAGCCGGCCTGGCACACATAGTCCTCCCAGGCGCGGCGCCAGGCCAGCTCGTTGGGGTCGGGCGGGACGGGCCAGTCGGCCTTGAAACGCGGGTAATGGGTCTCGAACCATTCGCGCAGCGTGAGGCGGAAGGCTTCGTCTTCCGCCGGGTAGCCCACTTGCATGCGTGTTTCTCTTTCCGGTTTTCCCTGTCAATCCGCCTTGGCGCCCGAATCCTTGACCACCTTGGCCCACTTGACGATGTCCCGCCTGATGAAGTCGGCGAACTGCTGCGGCGTGTTGCCGATGATGTCCAGGCCCAGCGCGCGGAATTTTTCCTGCACCTCGGGCTCCTTGAGCACTTCCATCAGCTCGGCATGGAACCTGTTCACCGCGGCCGCAGGCGTGCCTGCGGGCGCCACGAAGCCCAGCCAGGGCATGGCCTCGTAGCCGGGCAGGCCGGATTCGGCGACGGTGGGCACGTCGGGCAGCAGCTTGGAGCGCTGGGCCGTGGTCACGGCCAGCAGGCGCGTCTTGCCGTCCTTGACGAACGGGCCGGACGAGGCCCAGGCGTCGAACATGACCTGCAGGTTGCCGCCCACCAGGTCCATCAGGGCCGGGGCGCTGCCCTTGTAGGGCACATGGGTCATCTTCACGCCGGCCATGGTGTTGAACAGCTCGGACTCCAGGTGGGTCGAGGTGCCCGCGCCCACCGAGCCGTAGTTGGCCTTGCCGGGGTTGGCCTTGATCCAGGCGATGAGCTCGGCCACGTTCTTGACGGGAATGCTGGGGTGCACCTCCAGCACGTGGACCACGGAGGCGACCAGCGAGATCGGCGTGAAGTCCTTGACGGGGTCGTAGTTGACTTTGGCGTAGAGCGCCGGCGCAATGCCCAGCGAGGAGGCGGCCAGCAGCACGGTGTGACCGTCGGGCTGCGCCCTGGCCACGTGCTCGGAGGCGATCATGGTGCCGGCGCCGGGCTTGTTCTCCACGATCACGGGCTGGCCCATTCGCTTGTTCAGGCGCTCGGCCAGGGTGCGCGCCATGATGTCGGTGGCACCGCCGGGCGCGAACGGCACGACGATGGTGACGGGCTTGCTGGGGTAGTTCTGGGCCTGGGCAGGGCCGCACAGGGCCGCGGCGGCGAGGGCGATGCCCGCCATCAGTTGTTTGATCATGGGTTTGTCTCCTGGTGCTTGTGGTGGTGAAAAGAAAAATCATTGACCCGAGGGGACCGCCAGCGCGTCGAGCATGCAGGCCCCCTGGCCCGCCTCCTTGACGAGCAGCGGGTTGACCTCGACCTCGGCCACCTGGTCGCCCAAGGCGAGCACGGCGCGCGAGAAGGCGGCGATCGCGGCGCACGCGGCATCCACGTCGCCCGGCGGGCGGCCGCGGTAGCCGGCAAGCAGCGGAAAGGCCTTGAGCTCGCCCAGCATCTCGCGGGCCATGGCCTCGTCCACGGGCAGCACGCGGTGGCTCACGTCCTGGTAGAGCTCGGTCAGCACGCCGCCCAGGCCGACGGTGAGCGTCATGCCGAACACCGGGTCGCGCGTGGCGCCCACGATGAGCTCGGCCACGCCGGACTCCATCCTGCAGACGAGGACGCCCTCGATGCGCGCCCGCGGGTCGTGGCGGCGGCAGCTGGCCAGCACTTCGCCGAAGGCCTGGCGCACCTGGGCGGCGTCCGCCAGGCGCAGGCGCACGCCGCCGGCCTCGGTCTTGTGGGCGATGTCGGGCGACAGCACCTTGATCACCACCGGATAGCCGAGCGCATCGGCCGCCGCCGCCGCTTCGTCGGCCGTGGCGGCCACGCGCTCGGGGGCGGCGGGTACGCCATGCTGTGCGAGCAGCCGCTTGGTGCGGTATTCGTCCAGGCTGTCCGGCAGTGCCGCGCGGGCAGGGGCGGATTGCCGGCGCACGGCCATCCAGCGGTTGCACCGGCGCCGCTCCTGCCACAGCAGGAAGGGCGCGAGCGCCGAGGTCGCCACGCCTATGTCCTCGAACACCGGCACGCCGCCGGCGCGCAGCTGCTCGCGCGCCGTGGCGGCGCCGGTGTCTATGGCCACGAACAGCTTGGGGTACTGCCGCGACACGGCGCACAGGTCGTCAGCCATGCGGTCGAGCAGGTAGCCCGGCGCGTAGACGAGCACGGTGTCCACCGCATCGCTTTGTGCCAGCGCCTGCATGGCCGTGCGCACGAAGCCGGGGTCGTTGACCACGTTGCCCGTCACGTCCACGGGGTTGGAGACCATGCCGTAGTCGGGAATGCCCGCGCGCAGCTGGTCCTGCAGCGCCTGCGGCAGCGTGGGCACCTCCAGGCCCGCGCCGATGAACTTGTCGGCCAGGATGGCGCCCAGCGCGCCGCTGATGGTGATGATGGCCACGCGCCGGCCCGCGCGCCTGTGGCGGTAGCCCGCCAGGTGCGCCAGCTGCGCCATCTGCACGAAATCGTGGCTCTGGATGATGTCCAGCTGCCGGAAGGCGGCCCGGTAGACGGCCTGGTCGCCCGCCAGCGCCGAGGTGTGCGAGCGCACGGCCTGCGCGCCCTTGTCGGTCTCGCCCGCCTTGTAGAGGATGAGCAGCTTGTCGCGCCTGGCGAACTCCTCGGCCGCGGCGATGAAGCGCGGGCCGTCGCGCAGCTCCTCCATGTAGCCCATGCAGACCTGCGTGGCAGCGTCCTGCGCCAGGTATTCGAGGTACTGCGCGAAGTCCACGCAGGCTTCGTTGCCGGTGTTGACGAAGTGGCTGAAGTCCACGCCCAGGCGCCGCGCAATGGCATACACCGCCGCGCACACGTTGCCGCTTTGCGTGAGCAGGCTCACGCTGCCGGGGCCCTGCTGCATGGGCGCGGTGTTGAACACCGAGGCGAAGCTGGTGTGCGCCCGGCTGTTGAGGTTGGCGAAGCCCATGAGGTTGGGGCCGGCCACCACCATGTCCGTGGCGGCCACGCAGGCTTGCATTTCGGCCTGCAGCGCGGCGCCCTGGGTGCCTTCCTCCGCGAAGCCGGCGGCGTAGACGATGGCCGCTCGCGCACCCTTGGCCGCGCAGCGCCGGAGCATGGGCGTCACCTCAGCCGCCGCGATGGCCAGCACGACGAGGTCGGGCGCCTCGGGCAGCGATTCGATGTCGGGCCAGCAGCGCAGGCCGAACACCTCCCCGTACTTGGGATTGACGGGATAGACCGCGCCCTGGTAGCCGAACGTGGTGAGGTGGGCGATGGGCATGCCGCCGATGCGCGCGGCGTTGTTGCTCGCGCCCACGATGGCGATGGACGCCGGGTTCAGCAGCGGTTCGAGACGGTGCGCGGACATCACCCGGCCTTTTCGGGGTTCTTCTGGATCGCGTTGGCCAGGCCCCGGTCGCGCGCGGTGAGGAAACCTTCGCTCAGGTGCGACAGCTGGTGCGTGTCGAAATGCGCGGCCAGTGCCGTGCGCAGGCCCTGGGCGTCCAGCGTGCGGTTGATCGAGCGCTTGATCAGGCGCAGGCCGAAGGGCGGCGCCTTGGCGATCTGCTGCGCCAGCGCCAGCGTGGACTCGCCGAGCTCGGCATCGCTCACCACGCGGTTGACCATGCCGATGGCGTGCGCCTCGGCGGCACTGAGCCTGCCGCCCGTGAACAGCAGTTCCTTGGCCTTGCGCGCGCCCATCACCCAGGGGTGGATCAGCACCTCGGTGGCCGCCGCGCCCAGCGTGTGGCCCACGGGGTCGGAAAAATACGCCGACTCGCTGGCCACCACCAGGTCGCACATGTTGGCGATCATGAAGCCGCCGGCCACGCAGGCGCCCTGCACCTGGGCGATGGTGGGCTTGGGAAAGTCCCAGATGCGCAGCGAGTAGTCGAAGTAGCGCAGCTCCTCGTAGGCCCAGCGCTCCTCCACCGTGAAGTTCGCGCGTTCGGCCTGGGCCTGCTTGAGGTCGTGCCCGGCCGAGAAGTGCGCACCCTTGCCGCCGATCACCACGGCGTGCACGCCGCCGTCGCTGCGGGCGTCGTCCAGGGCGGCCATCAGCTCGTCGAGCATCTGCTGGTTCTGGGCATTGCGCTGGGCCTCGCGCGCCAGCAGGATGCGGCGCACCGCGCCGTGGTTTTCTATTTCGAGGGTGTCAAACGCCATGGGGCTGTCTCCATTGGATCGGTAGCAGGGCTGCGGCAGTCTAGACTTGCGAATTCCTGCATCACAAACAACAACAGACTTTTTTCCCACAATATGGATACATCACAGGGAACCGCCGGCGCGCAGAGCCTGCGCCGGGCATTGCAGCTGCTGCGCCTGCTGGCGCAGCACCACGAGGACGGCATCCGCCTCACCGAGGTCATGGCCGCCTCGGGCCTGGAGCGCTCCACGGTCCACCGCCTGCTGTCCTGCCTAGTGGAGGAGCAGTTCGCCGAGCGCGACCCCGGGAGCAAGGCCTACCGCCTGGGCCTGGACGCGATGCAGCTGGGCTTCGCCTCGATGCGGCGCGTGCCGCTGGTGGACCACTGCCGCCCGCTCATGCAGCGGCTGGCGCGCATGTCGGGCGACACGGTATTCCTCGTGATACGCCAGGGCGACTACTGCCTGTGCCTGCACCGCGAGGAGGGGCACTTCCCGGTCAAGGTGTTCACCACCGACGTGGGCGGGCGCCGGCTGCTGGGCCTGGGCGCGGGCGGGCTGGCGCTGATGGCGCGGCTCTCCGACGCCGAGGTGGAGCGCATCTTCGACCGCCACGTGGAGGAATACACCCAGGCCGGCTTCACGCGCGAGCGCCTGTTGCAGGCCGCGCGGCGCACGCGCGCCACAGGCTACGCCGACATCGTGGACACGCTCACCGTCGGCGTATCGGGCGTGGGCGCCACGTTCGCGGCATCGCCCGGCACGCTGGCCGCCATCAGCTTTGGCGCCATCACGCCCCGCCTGCCGCCCGAGCGCAAGCAGGACATGGCGCGGCTCCTCATGGACCAGCTGGCGTCGAATCAGGCCCGAGGCGCCTGAAGCGCATCGACACGGGCAGCCCTGCTGTTATCCCATCAAGGTATTTATCAATACATGGTGGTAGTAGTAGAGCCGCCCGTTTTTTGTGGACAAGGCGCTTTTATCCAATGGCAGCAAGCACTTGCGGCACGGCCAAGCCTGTGCCTGGCGGGTGGTGCAACCCATGCGCGAAAAGGGAACAACTTCCGTGCGCGGCCCGCTTCTGTGGACAAGCGGCAGTTCGCCGGCCGGTCATCCCCAGCCTTGTCCACAGCAGCCGTCAGAAGTGCAGCGCGTAGCGCAGGTGCACGAAGTTCAGGCCGGGGTTGGGTTTCTTGATGCCGGCGTTGGAGAGATGCTCCACGCTCAGCAGCAGCTCGTGCTGGCGCCGCGCGCCCAGGTTGATGCCCACGCCCAGGTGGGAGGCGAAGTTGAAGCGCGTGCTGAACTCGCGCTCCGCCGTGCGGTAGCGGTGGTTGGCCAGGGTGCCGCCCACGCCGGCCTCCCAGAACCACGCGGAGCGGCCCTGGTCCGGGCGCAGGCGCAGCGTGGGCTTGACGCCCAGCACCAGGGTGCTGTCGTGGCCAGCGATGCCGTCAAAGGACCAGCGGCTCAGGTACATGTCCCAATGCCCGCGCAGCTCGCCGCCCCACAGCGGCATGCTCCACACGCCGAAGGGCAGGGTGGCGCCGACCGTGAGGGCATCGGTGCCGTGCTGCGCGCGGCTGGCCTGCAGGTAGACCGACGGGGCATGCGCAGCCTGCTGCGCGAAGGCGGGGGGAATGGCGGAAAGGAGGCAGGCGGCCGCGGCGGAGAGGAGAGGGCGGCGGCCGTGCCTGCGTGCGCCGGACGGGCGAAGGAGACCAGGGGAGACGAGAGATTGCATGCTATCCATCCACGATGCTGTGTCGCACAAGCGTAACAACTGTAGCCATAACCACGAACCCATGCATCCTCTGCGCCATAGGCCACGGCCGCTGCGCGCGGCCGTGGAGGGCGGTCATTGCGCCGCGGGTGCCGCAGGCGCTGCGGGGGCCGCCATGGGGCCCGGGCCATGGCGGTGCATGCCGCGCCAGTCGCCCTTGTGCTCACCCATGTGCCTGTCCCACTGGGCGCCGCGCCGGCCATACATGCGCGTGCCCTCGGCGTCGAAGGTCTTTTGCTGGGCCGGCGTCAGCGTGGCGTAGAAGGCCTTCACGGCATCGCTGCGGCGGTCCATCTCGGCCGCGCGCTGTGCGCGGATGGC
This sequence comes from Alicycliphilus sp. T452, assembly GCF_054512775.1. Taxonomy (NCBI): domain Bacteria; kingdom Pseudomonadati; phylum Pseudomonadota; class Betaproteobacteria; order Burkholderiales; family Comamonadaceae; genus Alicycliphilus; species Alicycliphilus sp. T452. The sequence goes on along the minus strand of NZ_JBTNEH010000007.1, from coordinate 196,448 downwards.
CCGCATGCGGTCGATGCGCTCGGGGGTGGTGAGCTTGTCCATGTCCTTCATGTCCAGCCAGGCTCTGCGCGATCCGGCGTCCGGCCGCATGGACTGCATGAAGGTGTTCCAGGCCGGCTCCTGCGCGGGCGTGAGCTGCAGCTTCTGCTTGAAGGCCTCGGCGCGCTGGAGCATGAACTGCTGGCGCTGCTCGGGCGTCATGCCGCGCGGACCCGGGCGCTGCGACTGCTCCGCGGCGGGGCCGGCGCCCGGCGCGGGCTGGGCCATGGACGGGATGGCCATGCCGGCCAAAGCAGCGGCCAGGGCGGTGCAGGCCAGGCGCTGGGTGATCTTGAAACGGGTCATGGTGACTTCCTTTCTTGCGTCGCCGGGACCACCCCGGCGCTTGAGGCGTAATGTGCGGCGCCCGTGTAACGCCACCGTGTGCGAATCCTGCACCTGTGTAAAGTTCTGCCAGGCCGCGCCGCACGCGCCGCGATCGCGGTGCACAATTTCAAGCAAAAACAGGTCCTAGCGCTTTACCATAAAGCGCCAAAAGCTATCAAAAAGGAAGCGTTTTCCGTGTTCAAGAACATCATCGTGTACCGCATCGCCCCCGAGTGGCAGACAGATCTGACCCAGCTGGAGGAGGCCCTGGCCAAGACGCCGTTCCAGGAATGCGGCGCAACGCAGGAAAAGTCCAGCGGCTGGGTGCCGCCGCGCGGCGAGGCCCATGGCCTGCTGGCCGAGAGCGTGGGCGGGCAGTGGATCCTGCGCTTCATGACCGAGTCCAAGATGCTGCCGGGCACGGTGCTGGCGCGCAAGGTCAAGGAGAAGGCCGCGCAGATCGAGCAGCAGACCGGCCGCAAGCCCGGCAAGAAGGAAACGCGCGAACTGAAGGACGAGGCCAAGCTCGACCTGCTGCCCATGGCCTTCACCAAGCAGGGATCGACCTGGGTGTGGATGGACCGCGAGGCGCGGCTGCTGGTGCTGGACACGGGCGCCCAGGGCCGTGCCGACGAGATCGTCACGGCGCTGGTCGAGGCGCTGCCGGGCCTGTCGGTCGCGCTCGTCGATACGCAAACCAGCCCGCAGGCCGCCATGGCCCACTGGCTCAAGGAGCAGGAGCCGCCCCCGGGCTTCTCCATCGACCGCGAATGCGAGCTCAAGGCGGCGGACGAGAGCAAGGCCGTGGTGCGCTACGCGCGCCACCCGCTGGACATCGAGGAGGTGCAGGCCCACATCCAGGCCGGCAAGCTGCCCACCAAGCTGGCCATGACCTGGGACGACCGCGTGAGCTTCGTGCTCACCGAGGGGCTTCAATTGAAAAAGCTGGCCTTCCTGGACACGGTGTTCGAGGGCCAGTCGCAGGACGATGGCGGCTTCGACGCCGACGTGGCCATCGCCACGGGCGAGCTTTCCAGGCTCATCCCCGACCTGATCGAGGCGCTGGGCGGGGAAGGGCGCACCGCGCCGGGCACACCCGTTCCGCCTCCGCAGGACGACGGCGGCGCACCCTTCTAACCTTTCGAGACCATGGCGCTCAACCGGGTCTGGACCGCCTTCTTTCTGATCGCCTTCGCCACCGCCACCGTGCGCTGGCTGCTGGGCGAGGCGGGCATCTTCCAGGCCCTGCTGTCGGCGATGTTCGACGGCGCGCGTGCGGGCTTCGAGATCTCGCTGGGCCTGGCCGGCATCATGGCGCTGTGGCTGGGCCTGATGCGCGTGGGCGAGCAGGCCGGCATGGTGGAGCTGCTGGCGCGCCTGGCCGGGCCGCTCTTGCGGCGCCTGTTTCCCGGCGTGCCCGCGGGCCACCCGGCCCAGGGCGCGATGACGCTGAACATCTCCGCCAACCTGCTGGGGCTGGACAACGCCGCCACGCCGCTGGGCCTGAAGGCCATGCAGGAGCTGCAGACCCTGAACCGGGAGCCCGCAGGCCAAGCCAGCAACGCGCAGATCATGTTCGTGGTCATGAACACGGCCGGGCTCACGCTGATACCGACCTCGGTCATCGCCATCCGCCAGAGCGTGGCGCTCAAGCAGGGGCTGGGCGTGGGCTTCAACGCGGCGGACATCTTCCTGCCCACGCTGCTGGTCACCTTCGCCTCGCTGCTCGCGGGCGTGCTGTCCGTGGCCGTGGCGCAGCGCCTGCCGCTGTGGCGCGCGCGACTGCTGCTGCCGCTGCTGGCCGTGGGCGGCCTGCTGGCGGCCGCCGTGGCGGCCCTCTCGCGCCTGCCCGCCGAGCGCGCGGCCCAGGTGGCGGGCACCACGGGCGCGGCCGTCATCCTGGGCGTGGTGGCGCTCTTCCTGCTGGCCGGCGCCTGGCGCCGCGTGAACATGTACGACGCGTTCATCGACGGCGCAAGAGAAGGCTTCGGCGTGGCCGTGCAGATCATCCCCTACCTGATCGCCATCCTGGTGGCCATCGGCGTGTTCCGCGCCGCCGGCTGCATGGACGCGCTGCTGACCGCCCTGGGCGCGGGCGTGGCGGCGCTGGGCTGGAACACCGACTTCCTGCCCGCCCTGCCCGTGGGGCTGATGAAGGTGCTCTCGGGCGCGGGCGCGCGCGGCCTGATGATCGACGTGCTGCAGACACACGGCGTGGACTCCTTCGTGGGGCGCCTGGCCGCCATCATCCAGGGCTCCACCGAGACCACCTTCTACGTGCTGGCCGTGTACTTCGGCAGCGTGGGCATGAAGCACACGCGCCACGCGCTCGCCTGCGCGCTGCTGGCCGACGCCGTGGGGCTCATCGCCGCCATCGGCGTGGGCTACGCCATGCTGCGCTGACCGGCCGGCTCCCACTCTTTTCCCCCCAGGCACCCGGCAGGGCACCGCTTTGCCACGCACCGGCGCGGCCGGGCAGGGGGTTTTTGCGCGGCGCTCCGGTTCGTTCCTGGTTGTTCTTTGATGTTCTTATAAAGAATAGTCGTAGTAGTAGAAGCCCGGCCCGGCTGTGGGCAAGCCGGTTTTTGCTTTGCGTATCAACCACTTGCAGGATGCCAAAGCATGGGGACGGCGACGGGCGCCCGCTGTACCGCGAATGGGGACAAGCCCGGGCTCCGGCCCGCGCCTGTGCATAAGCCGCGGGTTGTGCTGGAACGCTCCGCAGACTTATCCACAGGCGTGTTTTTCGAATGAAAAGCGGCTTAAACGCTTTACTGGCAAGCGCAAGCAGCTATTTTTCCAGGAGCTATGGAGCGCGCGGACCGCCGCGGCTGCGCGACAATGCGGGCCCGTCCGTTTTCTTCCGAGACTCTTCCCGTGACCGATTCCGCCCTGATCCCCCTGCCCGACCACCTGGCCGTAGACCCGCGCAGCCCCCACCACGTGGCGGCCGTGTTCCAGCAGCAGGCCGACATAGGCATCCGCTTCAACGGCAAGGAGCGCCTCGATGTGGAGGAGTACTGCGTGAGCGAGGGCTGGATCAAGGTGCCCGCGGGCAAGACGCTGGACCGCAGGGGGCGGCCGCTGCTCATCACGCTCAAGGGGAGCGTAGAGGCGTTCTACAAGTAGTGGGTGTAGGGCATCGCACGGCGTTGGCGATTTCGCGCACGAAAATCTGCTGCCACATGGTCTGGGTGGCATCTTCGACCAATTGCGGCGTAAAGCCGAACACCAACGTCCGTTCGCCACGCACCATGATGCCTTGGCGCTTGTTGAGGATGTCGGTGGCCAGCAGGCGATAGCCGGGACGTGGGGTCATGGCCGCGTAACCCGTGTACAGCTTGCGTGCAGGTTTCAGGCGCAGGATCTGGCCGTCGTCCGTCAGGAAGATGCCGCCGCGTGGCCTCCACGTAATGTTCTCGATGCCGAAAACCTCGTGCATCCAGTCGTAGACGGGTTTGCCGTTCTCATCGAATTCGCCCAGGCGCATGTCCTGGACCAGCGTGCCGCCCTTTTTCCAGTACGCCGTGAGTTGCTGCTTGATGGATGCGGGCAGAGCGGCCTGGTGCGGAACCACGATGGCGTCCAGGCGCTGCAGCAGCGGGTCGCCTTCCTGAAGGTTCTTCTCACCGATGACGTGGACGTCGAAGCCAGGCTGCGTGCTCAGGAGGTTGTAGGCTTCGAGCAGCGCCTCGCGGTGCACGTTGACGCCGCCGCTGCGGTCCCCGTGCCATACGTAGTAGTTGCTGGTGGAGGCGAGGATGCCCACGGTGAGCTTCGTTCCCGTGCTGGCCGTGGCGGGCGCGGGGGGTTGCACGCGCAAGGCCTGGAGCTTTTCAAGATCCACCGTGCCGGCGAGGTGCGCGTCGAGCTGGCGCTGCAAGCCGCCCACCTCGTAGCCGATCACGTTCGGCTGCGCCAGAGCGGTGGACAGGGTGCGGCTGATGATGGGCAGGAGTTCGGTGGATTTTTTCACGCGCTCCCACTGCTCGGCATAGGCGCCCACCATGATCTGCTTGTAGCCCACAGAGGCCATGTAGTTGGCCAGCATGGGCAGCACGCGCGCGTCGGGCGAGAGGCTGTACCCGTCGTAGAAGTTGTAGTCGATGACGGCAATGTCCAGGCAGTCGGCCAGTTGCTCGGCCACGCTGGTGGCGTAGATGCCGTCGTGCGCGGTGAAGAGTTCGCCAAAGTAGCTCATGGCGCGGCCGCCCTGGCTGCGGATGGCGTCGGCGTAGAAGCAGGTGGCCTCCTTCAGATTCGCTTCGCGGAACTGCTTGTGCGCGTGCAGCAGCGGCTCCGTCCTGGGCAGGCCCAGGGCAATGTCGCTGGTGTAGTTGATGACGGGCAGCGGCGCGCCCGTTTGCTGGCGGAAGGCAGCCTGCGCGGCGTCGGCGTAGTCGCGCCACTGGTAGCCGGTCTGGCCGTATTTGATTTCATGCTCTTCTTGCAGGCCGAGGGAGTAGGCCGTGACCTTCCCGGGATAGCGCTGCGAGAGATAGGCCACAGCATTGCGCACGAACTGAGCCGAGAACTGGCGCACCGTGGGGTTCATGAAGTCGGGCTGCGGCGTGGACTGGCCCGAGAAGTTCTTCATGAATCCATCGGGCACCTGCTTGTGCAGCCAGGCAGGCACGGTGGTGCGGCCGGGGAAATGCTTGCCCATTTCATCGAAGTACGCACGGCCTCCCATGTCGAGCACGACGATGAGCGATAGTCCGCCCTGGGTGAGCTGGTCGAAGTACGGGTCGTAGGCCGAGAAGTCAAAGCGGCCCGGCTGAGCCTCGACATCGGCCCAGGTAAGGTACACCGTGGCGTGGTTGATACCCCGGGCAGCCAAATCGCTGACGATCTGCGGGTTCTGGCGCAGATCCTGGGGCATGACGATGAGAGTGGCCACCTGCGGTTTGGCCACCGCAGCACTGGCGAAACACAGGGCGTACAGTAGTGCCGCTGCTGAACGGAGAAGGAAGTTCATGTACGTTTTTGACATGTTGCCGGAAACGTACATTCTCTTATAGTCAAGCCCGCTCGAAAATCGCCGCAATGCCCTGGCCGCCGCCGATGCACATGGTCACCAGCGCGTAGCGCCCGCCCGTGCGGTGCAGCTCGGCGATCGCCTTGGTGGTGATGATGGCGCCCGTGGCGCCCACGGGGTGGCCGAGCGAGATGCCCGAGCCGTTGGGGTTGACCTTGGCGGGGTCCAGGCCCAGTTCCTGCGCCACGGCGCAGGCCTGGGCGGCGAAGGCTTCGTTGGCCTCGATCACATCCATGTCCTGCACCGTGAGGCCCGTGCGCGCCAGCACCTTCTGCGTGGCGGGCACGGGGCCGATGCCCATGTAGGCGGGCTCCACGCCCGCGTGCGCGTAGCCCACGAGGCGCGCCAGGGGCTTGAGGCCCAGGGCGGCCACGCGGTCGCCGGCGGCCAGCACCACGGCGGAGGCGCCGTCGTTGATGCCCGAGGCGTTGCCGGCGGTCACCGTGCCGCCTTCCTTCCTGAACGCGGGCTTCATGCCGGCAAGCACCTCCAGCGTGGTGGCGCCGCGCACGTGCTCGTCTTCCTGGAACAGCACCGTGCCCTTGCGGGTCTGGATCTCGACGGGGACGATCTGCTCCTTGAAGTACCCGGCGGCGATGGCGGCGGCCGCGCGCTGCTGGCTTTCCAGCGCCAATCGGTCCTGCATTTCGCGGCTGACACGATAGCGCTCGGCCACGTTCTCGGCCGTGATGCCCATGTGCATCTTCTGCCAGGGGTCGTGCAGGATGCCGAGCATGTAGTCGATGCTCTTGGCGTCGCCCATGCGCGCGCCGTAGCGTGCGGCGGTGTCGAAGTAGGGGCCGCGGCTCATGGACTCCGACCCGCCGCCCACGGCCACGTCGCAGTCGCCGTAGCCGATGGCCTGCGCCGCCGAGATGATGGCCTGCAGGCCCGAGCCGCACAGGCGGTTGACGTTGAACGCGGGCGTCTCGATGGGGCAGCCCGCGTCGATGGCGGCCACGCGTGCGAGGTACGCGTCCTTGGTGTCGGTGGGGATCACGTTGCCCATGACCACGTGGCCCACGGCGTCGGGCGCGATGCCGGCGCGCGCGATGGCGGCCTTCACGGCGGTGGTGGCGAGCTGGGTGTTGGGCACGTCCTTGAGGCTGCCGCCGAAGGTGCCGATGGCGGTGCGGGCGGTGCTGATGACGAAGACGTCGCGGTGGGTCATGGGTTTTCCTTTCATTGGCCGCGAAAGTGCGGCGGGCGTTTGGCGAAGAAGGCCTCGATGCCTTCGCGCATGTCGGCGGTGCGGGCGCAGGCGCCGAAGGCCCGGGCCTCGGCGGCGAGCTGCGCGGGCAGGTCGCGCTCGAAGCTCGTGCGCATCAGGCGGCGCATGTGGCCGTGGGCCACGGTGGGGCCGCTGGCGATGCGCGCGGCGAAGGCCTGTGCGGCGGCGTCGAGCTCGGCGGCGGGCAGCACGCGGTTGACCAGGCCCAGGCGCAGCGCGTCGGCGGCGGTGAAGGTCTCGCCCAGCAGCGCGATCTCCAGTGCGTGGCGCAGGCCCACCAGGCGCGGCAGCGCCCACGAGGCGCCCACGTCGCAGCTGGTGCCCAGGTTGATGTAGGCCAGGTTGAATTTCGTGCCCTCGGCCGCGAGCACGAAGTCGCACATCAGCATCAGCGACAGGCCCGCGCCCGCCGCCGCGCCGTGCACCTGGGCGATGACGGGGGCGTCCAGGCCCTGCAGCAGCACCAGGGCCTCGTTGAGCGGCTCCAGCAGGTCCTTGGCGCCCTGCACCGGGTCGACGCGCAGGGTGGCCAGGTCGCCCCCGGCGACGAAGGCGCGGCCGCTGCCCTGCAGCAGCACGGCGCGCACGCCGCAATCCTGCGCTATGGCGCGCACGGCGTCGCGCAGCGCGATCGCGGTGGGCACGTCGAGCGCGTTCATGGCCTCGGGGCGGTCGAAGCGTAGCGTGGCGATGGCGCCCTGGCGCGTGAAGATCAAGGGAGTGGCGGTCATGAGGTGCTACTTGAACGATAGCTTTCAGCGCTTGATGGACAAGTGCTGAAGGCCTTTTTTGCTATGAATACAGCGCCTCGATCTCGGCGGCGTAGGCCTTGTAGATGCTGCTGCGGCGCACCTTCATGGTGGCGGTGACTTCGCCGTCGTCGTGGTCCAGTTCCTTCGGTAAAAGGTGGAACTTGCGGATCTGCGCCACCTGGGCCAGCCTGGCGTTGCCGCCGGCGATCTCGGCCTCGATGAGCTGGCGCACGGCGGGCGTTTCCACCAGCGAGCGGAAATGCGTGAACGCGATGCGCCGCGCCTCGGCCCACTTGCCCACGGTCTCGTAATCGATCATGACCAGCGCGCCGACGAACTTGCGCCCCTCGGCCACGATGACGCACTCCTTGATGTAGGGGCTGGCCTTCATGGTGTTCTCGATCTCGGACGGCGTGAGGTTCTTGCCGCCGGCGGTGATCATGATGTCCTTGAGGCGGTCCACGATCTTGATCTGGCCACTCTCCTCGCGCACCACGTCGCCCGTGTGCAGCCAGCCGTCCACGATGGTCGTGGCCGTGGCTTCGGGGTTCTTGTAGTAGCCCGCGAACACCATTTCGCCCTGGATCTGGAACTCGCCGCTGTCCGCGATGCGGTACGCCACGCCCTGGGTGACCGGGCCGACGGTGCCCACGCGCACCTGGCCGAGATCATGGCCGGTGACCATGCCGGTGGATTCGGTCAGGCCGTAGACCTCGATGAGCGGCACGCCCAGGGTGCGGAAGAAGCGCACCACGTCGGGCGCGATGGGCGCGGCGCCGGTGAGCGCCACGCGCGCCTCGCGCAGGCCGATGAAGTTCTGCAGCGCGCGCAGCACCAGCCAGTAGTGCGCGGCGTGGCGCAGGCGCTCCAGCACGGTCCATTGGCTGCGCGGCTTCTCGGCCAGCGGGGCGCAGCCGGCCAGGGCGCGCTGGTAGAGCGCGCGGCGCAGCGCGCCGGTTTCCTGCATCTTGATGGTGATGGCCGAGTGCAGCTTTTCCCAGATGCGCGGCACGCCCAGGAACATGGTGGGCGCGACTTCGCGCAGGTCCTCCTGCACGGTGCGGATGGACTCGCCGAAGTTCACCGTGGAACCCAGGTAGATGGGGCAGAAGGTGGTCAGCATCTGCTCGGCCACGTGGCACAGCGGCAGGTACGACAGGTGGGTGGTCGCGGCATCGAGCCGCAGCCGCTCGATGATGCCCGGCGCCACGCCGCGCATGTTGCGCCACGAGATCATCGCACCCTTGGGTTTGCCGGTGGAGCCCGAGGTGTAGATCATCAGGCCGATGTCGTCGAGCCTTTGCCGTGCCAGCACCTCGTCGATGCGCGCCTGGCTGTGCACGCTGGCGCCTAGGCGCTCCACCTCGTCGAAAGTGGTGATGAGCGCGCGGTGCTCGGGGGCGAAGCTGCGCAGCCCCTTGGTTTCCATGACGATGATTTTTTGCAGGCGCGGCAGCTGGTCGAGCGCCTCCAGCACCTTGTCGGCCTGCTCCTGGTCCTCGCAGACCATGATGTCGATGTCGGCATGGCCCACCACGTAGGCCACCTCGGCCGTGGGGCTGGTGGAGTACACGCCCACGGCGATGCCACCGACCAGGCCCGCGCCCATCTGCGCCAGCACCCATTCGATGCGGTTCTCGGCAATCACGCCCACGTGGCCGCCCGCGGGCAGGCCCAGCTGCTGCAGGCCCTGGCCGAAGTGGCAGGCGCGCTGGTAGTACTGCGCCCAGGTGACGGGCTTCCAGATGCCGAAGTCCTTTTGCCGGATCGCCACGCGCTGGGCATCGCGCTGTGCGCGCTGGCGCAGCATCTGGGGCAGGGTGAGTTCGGGAAGGTTCATGACAGCCAGCGCTTGCGGCGCTTGTAGTGCTTGATCTCTTTGAAACTTTTCGCCTCGCCCCCGCCGCCCATGCCGAGGTAGAACTCGCGCACGTCCGGGTCGCTCGCCAGGCGCTCGGCCGTGCCGTCGATGACGATCTTGCCGTTCTCCATGATGTAGCCGCTGTGCGCCACGGCCAGGGCCACGGTGGCGTTCTGCTCCACCAGCAGCATGCTGGTGCCGCGCTCGGCGTTGATGCGCGCGATGATGCCGAAGATGTCCTCGGTGAGCTTCGGCGACAGGCCCAGCGAGGGCTCGTCGAGCAGGATCAACTCGGGCTGGGCGATGAGCGCGCGGCCGATGGCCAGCATCTGCTGCTCGCCGCCCGAGAGATACCCGGCCAGGCCCTTGCGCCGCTCGTGCAGGCGCGGGAAGTATTCGTACACCAGGTCGAAGTCGGGCCTGGCCGCAGTGCTGCGCCCGCTGAGCGCGTAGGTCGAGGCGACGAGGTTCTCCTCGATCGTGAGGTCCTCGAAGATGCGCCGCCCTTCCATGACGTGCGACAGCCCGCGGCGCACCAGCAACTGTGGCGCGATGGCCGTGGTGCTCTGCCCGTTGAAGCGGATGCTGCCCGCTTCGAGCGCACCGTTTTCCAGCGGCAGCAGGCCCGAGACGGCCTTGAGCGTGGTGCTCTTGCCCGCGCCGTTGCTGCCCAGCAGCGCCACGATCTGCCCGCGCGGCACGGCCAGCGACAGGCCGCGCAGGGCCTGCACGACCTTGTTGTAGATGACCTCGATGTTGTTGACTTCGAGGACGCAATCCGTGGCTTGCTGGGTCATGGCTGCGGCGGGGTCAGAGCTTGATCCAGTCGGATGCGGCGACCATCTTCTGCGCCTTCATGTCCGCCTTGTAGACGCGGCCCACGGGGATGGAGTTGCCGCTGATGGTGATGGGCACGCCGATGAGTCCGCCGGTGTCGAAGTCCTTCAGGCTGTTCAGGCCCGCCTTGAGGTTGCTGCCGGTGAGCGGCTTGTTGCCCTCCAGGCAGCGCTTGGCCGACTCCAGGAACAGCATCGCCGCCAGGAAGCCCTGCATGTAGGCCGTGCTCTGGTACTCGGGGCGCATGGCGCGGATCTTCTCCAGCATGGGTGCGCGCTCGGTGTCGTAGTAGTAGCGGTAGGGCATCACGCCCATGAAGCCGTCGCCCGCCTCGCCCATCTTCATGACGGTGGAGCTGTCCATGGTCCAGAACGTGCCCATCCACTTGCTCTTCATGCCCTGCTGCTTGCCCTGGGTGATGAACTCGGGAATGGGCGCGAGGATGTAGCCGTGGAAGATGGTGTAGTCGGGCGCTGCGCGGCGCAGCTTGATGACCTCGGTGGACACGTCCACACTGCCCGCGGGCGTCATGATCTTGACGGGTACCGACAGGCCCAGCGCCTTGGCGGCGGCCTCGCTCTTCTCGATCGGATCGCGGCCGAATTCGGAGTCGGAATACACGAAGGCCACCTTGGCGCCGGGCTTTTCCTTGGCGATGTGTTTCAGCAATATGCCGAACATCTCCGTGTAGTCGGGGCCCACGAGGAATTGGTGCGGGTACTTCTTCGGGTCGTTCAGTTCGCTGGCGAACGAGGCGCCGGCCATGAGGATGTTGCCGTTGCGTTCCAGCTCGGGGTTGATGGTCTTGGCGAAGCCGGTGGAGTCGCCGTAGTAGACGTTGACCTTGTTCTGGCTCGTGATCTTCTTGAACGCGGCCACCGACACGTCCACCTTGTAGCCCGTGTCCTCGGGCACATACTTGACCTTGCGGCCCTTGATGCCGCCGGCGTCGTTGACGATCTTCACGTAATCCTGGATGCCCGCGTTGATGCCCACGCCTGCGAAGGCGAACACGCCGGTCATGGGGATGGAGCCGCCGATGACGATCTCCTCGGCGCCTTGCGCCAGCACTGAGAGCGGTTGCGTGAGCGCGGCGGCGGCTGCGCCCAGCATGAGGCTGCGGCGTTTCGTGGAAATGCGATGCTGTGCCATGTCTGTCTCCTAGGGTGTTAATTACGGAAGGGCCACAGGTGGAAGAAGCGGCGCACGCGGCGCCATATTTCTGCGAGCCCGAGCGGCTCGAACACCAGAAAACCGATGATGAGTGCGCCAAAGACCACCAGGCGCACGGGCGAGAGGAACACCGCCATCGCGGCGCCGCCGGGCAGCAGGTCGACGATGAGCTTGAGCAGCTCGGGCACCATGGTCATGAACACCGCGCCGAGGATTCCGCCGAGGATCGAGCCCATGCCGCCGACGATGATGGCCGCGAGGAAGAAGATCGACATCGACAGCGGGAAGCTCTCGGGCGTGACCACGCGGAAGAAGTAGGCCCACAGCCCGCCCGCCAGCCCGGCGTAGAACGACGACAGGCCGAACGACAGCAGCTTGTAGCGCAAGAGCGGTATGCCCAGCACCTCGGCCGAGATGTCGCGGTCGCGGATGGCGATGAAGGCCCGGCCGATGCGCGTGCGGAACAGGTTGGCCGCGCCCAGCAGCATCAGCACCGTCACCGGCACGATGAGCCAGTACAGGCGGAACGAGGTGTCCAGGTCCATGCCCAGCAGGCGCGCCGGCGGCAGCGACAGCCCGGCCGTGCCGCCGGTGATCTGGAAGTTGGCGAACAGGAAGTGCGCGATGAACGAGGCCGCTATTGTTGCGATCGCCAGGTACAGCCCCTTCACGCGCAGCGACGGAATGCCCACCACGATGCCGCCCAGCATGGCCACCACGCCGCCGGCCAGCAGGTTCAGCAAAAAGGGCGTGCCGTAGCGCGTCTGCAGGATGGCCACGGTGTACGCGCCCAGGCCCATGAAGGCGGCCTGGCCCAGGCTCACCAGGCCGGTGTAGCCGGTGAGGATGTTGAGGCCTGTGGCGCTTGCCACGTTGATGGCCACGAGGCAGGCCATGTAGAGCCAGTAGTCGCTGGCGACGAACGGGAACAGCAGCAGCAGCGCGGCGGCGATGGCGAGCCACGCATGCTGGGTGCGCGAGTCGAACAGCGCCGCGTCGGCGACGTAGCTTTCCTTGAGGGTGCCGATACGCATCAGAGTCTCTCTATCTCATGGGTGCCGAACAGGCCGTAGGGCCGCGCCATCAGGATGACGACCAGCACCACGAAGGTGGCCAGCAGCTTGTATTCGCCGCCCAGGTAGGCGCCGGCCAGCGCCTCCACCAGGCCGATGAGGATGCCGCCCACGAGCGCGCCGAGCACGCTGTCGAGCCCGCCGACGATGACCACCACCAGTACCGACAGGCCGAACATGCCCATGCTCGATGAGATGCCGCCGATCGAGCCGACGATGATCCCGGAGATGGCCGCGAGCATGGCGGACGCCACCCAGGCCAGCGAGAACACGCGCGGCACGTTGATGCCCACCGAGTAGGCGGCGGCCTGGTCGCTCGCCGTGGCGCGCAGCGCCACGCCGCCGCGCCAGTAGCGGAACACCAGCAGTACGGCCGCGATGAACACGGCCGCCACCGCCGCGCCCCAGAACACCTTGGGCGCGAGGAAGGCGTCGCCGACCATGATCGGGTCGCCGGGCATGAACTCGGGCAGGCGGCGCTGGTCGGCCGTCCAGACCATTTCCACCAGGCCGATGAGCACCGAGGACAGGCCCACGGTGACCATGAAGACGGAGATCGGCGGCTCGCCCAGCAGCGGGCGGATCGTGCATCGCTCGATCACCGCGCCCAGCAGGCCGCAGGCCAGCACGGCGGCCGGAATCGCCAGCCACAGCGGCAGCGCCCACATGGCGGCGAAGGTGAAGAACAGGTAGCCGCCGGCCATCAGCATTTCGCCGATGGCGATGTTCACCACGCGCGTGGCCTTGTAGACCATCACGAAGGCCAGCGCCGCGAGCGCGTACAGCCCGCCGCTGGCGATGCCGGTGAGGCTGATCTCGAACAGGTAGGCCCAATCCATCATGCGGCTCCCGCCATGGCTGGCCGTGCGGCGGCGCGCAGCTTGGCGCGCAGCTCATCGACGTTGCCCGAGCCCAGGTAGGCGCGGTTGACCTCGGGGTCGGCCTGCACCACGGCGGGTATGCCCTGGGCGATGACCTGGCCGAAGTTGAGCACCACCACGTGGTCCGACAGGTCCATGACCATGCCCATGTCGTGCTCCACCATGAGCACCGTCACGCCCCACTCGGCGCGCACGTCGAGGATGAAGCGCGCCATGTCCTCGGTCTCCTCGCGGTTCATGCCGGCCACGGGTTCGTCGAGCATGAGGATCTCGGGCTGCATGGCCAGGGCCCGCGCCATCTCCACGCGCTTTTGCAGGCCGTAGGACAGGGCCGAGACGGGCGCGTGGCGGATGTGGTCGATCTCCAGGAAGTCGATGATGCGCTCCTCGATGTCGCGGCGCAGCGCGGCCTCCTCGCGCCGGGCGCGGCCCATATAGAACAGCGCGTCGAACACGTTGGTCTTGAGGTGCGCGTGGCGGCCGAGCTTGATGTTGTCCAGCACCGTCATGCCGCGAAAGAGGGCGATGTTCTGGAAGCTGCGCCCCAGACCCATGCGGGCGCGCTGCGGCGCGGGAATGCGCGTGATGTCCTGGCCCTTGAATCGGATGCTGCCGCCCGTGGGCCGGTAGAAGCCCGAGATGGTGTTGAACAGCGAGGTCTTGCCCGCGCCGTTGGGCCCGATCACGGCGGTGATGGAGCCCGGCTGCACGCCGAAGCCCACGCCGGACAGCGCGCGCACGCCGCCGAACGCCAGCGTCACGCTGTCCACCTGCAGCAAGGGCGGGGCGGCGGAATGTGCGCCGCGCGCAAGCGTTGTCTCCATCGGGCTCCTCTACGGGTTTGTGCGAAAGGACGATCGTCTACTTATGCGTAGACTTGTTACTCGAAAGTAGATTCTGGTGCAGCCGCGATTCTGGAAAATCAGTACTTACCCGAGACACGAAGGATTTCCCGTATGGGCACATCACGCACAGATCCGCAGCCCAGGCGCCGCGCCAAGGCGCCGGCCTCGCCCTGGGCCCAGGCGCCCGCACGCGAGGCGCAGCGCGAGGCCAAGCGCAACGCGGTGCTGTCCACGGCGGCGCAGATGTTCAACGAACGGGGCTTTCACGCCACCTCGCTGGACGACATCGCCGCGCGCCTGCACGTGAGCAAGCCCACGCTGTACTACTACGTGAAGAACAAGGACGAGATCCTGCTGGAGTGCGTGAAGAAGGGCCTGCACATGACGCTCGACGGCATCGAGGCCTCGCGCGCCGCCGGCGGCAACGCCGTGGACCAGCTGCGCGCCTGCATGCAGGTGTATGCCGACATCGTCACCCAGCCCTTCGGCATGTGCCTGATCCGCGTGGGCGACGAGGAGGTGCCCGAGCCCAGCCGCACCGAGCTGCGCCGCATGAAGTCCGAGATCGACCTGGCCTTCCGCCGCCTGGTGGCCCAGGGCGTGCAGGACGGCTCGCTCGCGCCCTGCGACCCGAAGATGACGGCCTTCGTGATCGCCGGGGCGCTCAGCTGGATCGGGCGCTGGTACCAGCCCGAAGGCGACTACAGCGCCACGCAGGTGGCCGAGCAGTGCATCGCCACGTTGATGCACGGCGTGCTGGGGCACCCGGCCGCGCCAGCGACGCCCGCTGCGGCGCTCGCGAGAATTCCTGAAAAGAGAGCGGCCAGCGATTGATAACAAAGGAATTCGTTGTGTTGCTTCAAGGTCGCAGCCGGGCGCGCCGTGCTGTGAGATTGCCTTGACCACGGCGGACGTTGTCGCTGCCGTGGAGCGCGCCGTGCGCGCGGGCGCCGCGCTGGTGCAGCCGCCCGAGACCATGCCGTGGGGCCAGACCGTGGCCTATGTGCATGACAACAACGGCTTTCTGGTGGAACTGTGCACGCCCATGGGCGTGCCTCAGCCGTCGGCTCCATAGCCTGGCGCGCAGGCCAGCGCAGGCCAGCGCAGGCCAGCGCAGGCATTCGCGGCTGATGGGCCTGGTCGGCGTAGCCGCTCAGGGGTTGTCCTTCATTTCAACTCGCCAGGTCGTCGAGGATCGGACAGTCCGGCCGCTCGTCTCCGTGGCAGCAGCCCACCAGCGCCTGCAGCGTGCGCTGCATGGCCTGCATGGCGGCGATGCGTTCGGAGAGGTTGTCGATGTGCTTTTGCGCGATCTGCTTGACCTGGGCGCTGGCGCGGGCCTTGTCCTGCCACAGGCCGAGCAGCTGGGCGATCTCGCCCATCGAGAAACCCAGGTCGCGCGCGCGGCGGATGAAGCGCAGGGTGTGCACGTCGGCCTGGCTGTACTGGCGGTAGCCGCTGCCGGTGCGCGCCACGCCATGGAGCAGGCCCAGGCCTTCGTAGTGGCGCACCATGCGCGCCGACACGCCCGCGCGCTCGGCCGCCTGGCCTATGGCGACCGGCCAGCGCTGGGCGGCGGCGGGGGTCATGACGCGACCTGGTAGCCTTCTTCGCGGATGGCGGCGGCGATCGCGTCGCGCGCCTTCTCGCTCTCCACCACCACCTGGCCCGTGGGCAGGTCGACCTTGACCAGGGCCTCCTCGTCGAGCGCGCGTACGGCATGCACCACGGCGCGCTCGCAGTGGCCGCAGGTCATTCCAGTGACTTGAAACGTGTATTGCATGGTGGTCCTTTCGGGTGCGTGGTCTGTGGATGAAGCCCCATCATGAAGCCTGACATGGTGTCAAAGTCAAGCCTCATGCATGGCTTGACTTTGCCATGATGTGAGGGTTTAAGGTAGTGGCCATCGTTGACCACAAGATGCCCGCCATGACCTCTGCCCTTTCTCCATCAGCCGGTGCCCAGGACAGCCTCGACCTGGGCATTGGCGGCATGACCTGCGCCAGTTGCGTGGGCCGCGTGGAGCGCGCGCTGCGCAAGGTGCCGGGCGTGCGCGACGCCACGGTGAACCTGGCGACCGAGCGCGCGCACGTCGTTTGCGACCCCGGCACGGCCCCCGGCATGGACGCGGTGCTGCGCCGCGCCGTGCGCAACGCCGGCTACGAGCCGCGCGCCGCGGCCGAGCAGGACGCGGATGACGCGCTGGCGCAGTCGCCCTGGGCCGGCTTCATGCCCGTGGCGGTGGGGCTGCTGCTGTCGGCGCCGCTGGTGCTGCCGATGTTCGGCGCCTTGTTCGGCCAGCACTGGATGCTGCCGGCCTGGGTGCAGTTCCTGCTGGCCACGCCGGTGCAGTTCTGGCTGGGCGCGCGCTTCTACCAGGCCGGCTGGCATGCGGCCAAGGCGCTCACGGGCAACATGGACCTGCTGGTGGCCTTGGGCACCAGCGCGGGCTACGGCCTGTCGCTCTGGCTGTGGCTCACGGCCGGGGCGGGCCATCAGCCGCACCTGTACTTCGAGGCCTCGGCCGTGGTCATCACCCTGGTGCTGCTGGGCAAGTGGCTGGAGGCGCGCGCCAAGCGCCAGACCACGGCGGCCATCCGCGCCCTGCATGCGCTGCGGCCCGAGGTGGCGCACCTGCTGGGCCGTGACGGCGAGGTGGACGTGCCGGTGGCCGAGGTCATGGCCGGCGACCGCCTGGTGGTGCGCCCCGGCGAGCGCATTCCCGTGGACGGGCTGGTGGCCGAGGGCCATACGCAGGTGGACGAGTCCATGCTGACCGGCGAGCCCCTGCCGGTGCCGCGCGAGGCCGGCGGGCAGCTCACGGGCGGCTCCATCAATGGCGATGGCCGCATCGTCATGCGGGTGACGGCGGTGGGCGCCGAGACGGTGCTGGCGCGCATCATCCGCCTGGTGGAGGACGCCCAGGCCGCCAAGGCGCCGATCCAGCGGCTGGTGGACAAGGTGTCGGCGGTGTTCGTGCCCACGGTGATCGCCATTGCCCTGGCGACGCTGCTGGGCTGGCTGTGGGCTGGCGCGGGGCTGGAGACGGCGCTGATCCGCGCCGTGGCGGTGCTGGTCATCGCCTGCCCCTGCGCGCTGGGGCTGGCCACGCCGGCGGCCATCATGGCCGGCACGGGCGTGGCGGCCCGGCACGGGATCCTGATCAAGGACGCCGAGGCGCTGGAGGTGGCGCACCGCGTGGGCACGGTGGCCTTCGACAAGACCGGCACGCTGACCGTGGGGCGCCCGCGCCTGACGGCGTTCCACGTGGACCCGGGATCGGATGAGTCGGCGCTTCTGTCCGCCGTGGCCGCGGTGCAGAGCGGCAGCGAGCACCCGCTGGCCAGGGCCGTGGTGGTGGCCGCGCAGGAGCGCGGCCTGGCCCTGGCCCAGCCCGGCGGCGTGCGCGCCGTGCCCGGCCGCGGCACCGAGGGGGAGGTGGCGGGCCGCACCTACCTGGTGGGCAGCCTGCGCTGGATGCAGGAGCTGGGCGTGGACCTGGGGCCGCTGCTCGGCCAGGCCGCCGCGCTGCAGGGGCAGGGCGCCACCGTGTCGGCCGTGGCCGAGCGCGCCGCCCGGGGGCTCATGGCCCGCGCCCTGCTGGCCTTCGGCGACGAGCCCAAGCCCGGCGCGCGCGAGGCGCTGGAGCGGCTCAAGGCCCGGGGCGTGCGCTGCGTGATGGTCTCGGGCGACAACCGCGGCGCGGCGGAGGCCATGGCGCGCCGCCTGGGCCTGGACCCGGCGGCGGGAGAGGTCATGGCCGAGGTGCTGCCCGGCGACAAGGCGGCGGCCGTCGCCGCGCTCAAGGCGGACGGCAGGGTGGTCGCCATGGTGGGCGACGGCGTGAACGACGCGCCGGCGCTGGCCGCCGCCGACGTGGGCATGGCCATGGGCAACGGCACCGACGTGGCCATGCACGCCGCGGGCATCACGCTGATGCGCGGCGAGCCGCGCCTGGTGGCGGCGGCGCTGGACATCTCGCACCGCACCGTCGCCAAGATCCGCCAGAACCTGTTCTGGGCCTTTGCCTACAACGTGGCCGGCATACCGCTGGCGGCGCTGGGCTACCTGAACCCCGTGGTGGCCGGCGCCGCCATGGCGCTGAGTTCGGTCAGCGTGATGACGAACGCCTTGCTGCTCAAGCGCTGGCGTGGCGAATAGTAGGTAGTCTCCACAGGTAAAAAATTGTCAACGGATTGTCTTTTTGTCAAATAATCCTGCTGCAATTTGTTGCACATTGGCGCCGCGGCACCGCTGGAAGCGTCGCGCAAATGACAAAAGGAAGACAAACATGAAGATGTACGCGCTCATGCGCTGGTTCTCGATTCGCATGCGCATGATTGGCGCCATCGGCGTGGTGCTGGTCCTGCTGCTCATGCTGGGAGGCGCGGGCATGCTGGGCATGTTCCGCCTCCATGGCTTGAGCCAGGACTTCATCGCCGGGCCCCACGCGGCGGTGCGCCTGCTGGGCGAGTTGCGCGGGGAGATGGGGCAGATACGCCAGGCCGAGAAGGACATGATCATCCACTACGAGCGGCCCGAGGCGGTGCGCGCGGCGCACACGCAGTGGCTGGCGGCGCTGGACCGCGCGAAGGCCGTGGCGGCCGGGCTCGAAGGCCTGAACCTGGCGCAGGAACAGGCCCTGGTGCAGGACATCGCCAAGCACCTGGACACCTACCGCGAGCAGTTTGCCCATGTGGCGCGCCAGCTCGAGAACGGCGGCTACGACACGGCCACGATCGCCAACCGCATGAGCACCAGGGCCGTGGCGCAGTTCGCGGCCGCCGCCGAAAAGCTGCAGGCCCTGGACAAGGCCCTGGGCGCCGAGGTGGACGGTGCCATCGCGCGCCAGGGCAGCATCGCCGAGCAGACCCAGTGGCTGTTCGGCCTGGCGGTGCTGATCACCGTGGCGGTGGTGGTGCCGTCGACGATGCTGAACATGGTCTCCATCTGCCGCCCGCTGGAGGACGCGCGCGCCCTGGCGCAGTCGATCGCCAGCGGCGACCTGTCGCAGCGCATGGCGGTGGAGGGCCGCGACGAGGCCTCCGACCTGCAGCGCACGCTGCTGGACATGCAGGGCAGCCTGGGCGCCATCGTGGCCCAGGTGCGCGATGCCGGGGGCAGCATCTCGGTGGCCAGCCAGGAGATCGCCACCGGCAACCAGGACCTGTCGGCGCGCACCGAGCAGACGGCCAGCAACGCCCAGCAGGCCGTGTCCGCGCTGGCGCAGCTCACGGCCACGGTGCAGCAGACGGCCTCGTCCTCGCAGGTGGCCAACCAGCTCGTGGCCTCGGCCTCGGGCACGGCCACGCACGGCGGCCAGGTGGTGCAGCAGGCGGTGAGCAGCATGCACGAGATCGCCGCCTCCAGCCGCAAGATCGGCGACATCATCGGCCTGATCGACTCCATCGCCTTCCAGACCAACATCCTGGCGCTCAACGCGGCCGTGGAGGCCGCGCGCGCGGGCGAGCAGGGCCGGGGCTTCGCCGTGGTGGCCGGCGAG
This sequence comes from Alicycliphilus sp. T452, assembly GCF_054512775.1. Taxonomy (NCBI): domain Bacteria; kingdom Pseudomonadati; phylum Pseudomonadota; class Betaproteobacteria; order Burkholderiales; family Comamonadaceae; genus Alicycliphilus; species Alicycliphilus sp. T452. The sequence continues at coordinate 176,888 of NZ_JBTNEH010000007.1, read as the reverse complement.
GTGCGCAACCTCGCGCAGCGCAGCGCCGCTGCGGCCAGCGAGATCAAGGGCCTGATCCAGTCGAGCGTGCGGGCCGTGGAGGGCGGCGTGCGCCACGTGGAGGACGCGGGCAAGGCCATGCAGGAGATCGTGACCAGCGTGCAGCGCGTGACGGACATGATCGGCGAGATTTATTCCGCCGCCACCGAACAGGCCGCGGGCATCGGCGAGGTCAATGCCTCCGTGGGTGAGATCGACCGCATGACGCAGCAGAACGCGGCGCTGGTGGAGCAGTCCGCCGCGGCCGCCGAGTCGCTGCGCGAGCAGGCCGCGCGCCTGTCGCAGGTGGTGCAGCAGTTCCGTCTCGCGGAAGGCGCGCAGGGCTGGGCCGGGCGCCCGCCTGGCACGGCCGCGCAGCCGGCCAGCCTGGCTGCCCAGGCCGCTGTGCCGCCCCGCCTGGGCATGGCCTGACGCGGCACAGCGGCACCGGCCACTCGCAACAGTCCCCTCTTTGCGCACCCTCGGGTGCGCTTTTTTGTTATTGTTTAGATAGCTGGCAGCGCTTGATAGGCGGGCGCTGCAGCCATTTTTCATTCAATTCCTACCGGCTCCCCGTCAGGCCATGGCCACGGGTACCGTGGGTGCAGGTCCGTTCCTGCGCGGAGCGAACCAGGCCACGTACAGGGCCGGCAGCACCACCAGGGTCAGCAGCGTGGCCGTGACCAGGCCGCCGATGACCACGATGGCCAGCGGGCGCTGCGTCTCGGCGCCGATCTCGTGCGACAGCGCCATGGGCAGCAGGCCCAGCATGGCCAGCAGGGCGGTCATGAGCACGGTGCGCAGGCGTTGCATGGAGCCCTGGCGCACGGCCTCGACCACGCCCATGCCGCCGGCCTGCAGCTGCTGGTAGCCCGAGAGCATGACCACGCCGTTGAGCACGGCCTGGCCCGACAGCGCGATGAAGCCGATGGCGGCCGACACCGACAGCGGAATGTCCAGCACCCACAGCGCGATGAAGCCGCCGATGAGCGCGAGCGGCACGTTCACGAGGATCAGCGAGGCGGTCTTGAACGACTTGAACGCGTCGAACAGCAGCACGAAGATCAGCAGCAGCGAGATCGGCACCACGACCGACAGGCGCTTCATCGCGCGCTCCTGGTTCTCGAACTCGCCCGACCAGGTCACGCGGTAGCTCGGCGGCAGCTGGATGCGGGCCCGCACGCGCTCCTGCATGTCCTTGACCACCGAGCCCATGTCGCGGTCCTTGATGAAGATGCCGATGGCCATGGTGCGGCTGCCGTTCTCGCGCGCGATGTTCATCGCGCCCGTGGTCTCGCGGATGCTGGCGACGGCGCCGAGCGTGGTGTAGCCGCCGTCCGGCGTGGCGATGGGCGTGCCCGGCAGGCTGGCGATGGCGCGCCGGTCTTCGGGCAGGCGCACCGCGACGGCGAACTTGCGCTCGCCCTCCCACAGGCTGGTGGTGGCCTTGCCGGCCAGGGCCGCCTCGATCACGTCCTGGATGTCGCCCACGTTGAGGCCGTAGCGCGCCGCGCGGTCGCGGTCGATGTCGATCACGAGCTGGGGCAGGTCGCCCAGCCGGTCGATCTCGGCGCGGTAGACGCCGGGCACCTGCTTGATCTCGCGCTCTATGTCCTGCGTGATGCGCTTGAGCTCGCCCAGGTCGTCGCCCGAGACCTTGATGACGATCTGCCCGTCGATCTGCGAGATCGATTCGAGCACGTTGTCGCGGATGGGCTGGGAGAACGCGGGCTCCAGGCTGGGGATCGCGGACACCGCGCGGTCCATCTCCTCGATGAGCTGCTTGTGCGTGAGGCCGGGGCGCCACTGGTCCGCGGGCTTCACGTCCACGAACACCTCGGCCATGCTGATGGTCTTGGGGTCGGTGCCGTCCTCGGGCTGGCCCGCCTTGGAGATGGTGGTGCGCACCTCGGGCACGGTGCGCAGGGCCTGGCGCACCTGGCGCAGCATGCGCGCGGCCTCGTCGTTGGACACGCTGGCGGGCAGGCGCACGTTCACCCAGATCGTGCCTTCGTCGAGCTCCGGCAGGAACTCCGACCCCAGGCGCGATGCCGCGGCCAGCGCGACGGCGAACATGGCGAGCGATACCACCACCACCGTGCGGCGGCGCGCGAGCGCCCAGTCGAGCACCGGCCCGTACAGGCGCTTGGCCGAGACGACCACGCGGTTGTCGCCGTGCGGCAGCTTCCGGCGCAGCATCCAGTAGGCCAGCAGCGGCACCAGCGTGAGCGAGAAGATCAGCGAGCCGACGAGCGCCGTGGTCACCGACAGCGCCATGGGCTGGAAGATGCGGCCCTCGTGGCGCTGCAGCGCGAAGATGGGGATGTGCGCGGCGATGATGATGAGCATCGAGAACAGCGTGGGGCGGCCCACCTCGCTCGCGGCCTCGATGATGGTCTCGCGCCGGTCGCGGTCGTCCATGTCCTCGCCGCGTTCGGCCAGGCGGTGCATGATGTTCTCGATCACGATCACCGCGCCGTCCACGATGATGCCGAAGTCCATGGCGCCCAGCGACAGCAGGTTGGCCGGCACGCCCATGAACTTCAGGCCCATGAAGGTGGCCAGCAGCGACAGCGGGATCACCACCACCACGGCCAGGCTCGCGCGCAGGTTCGACAGGAAGATGTAGAGCACGAGCGAGACCAGCAGCGCGCCCTCCACGAGGTTGCGGAACACCGTGGTCAGCGTCTTCTCCATGAGCCAGGTGCGGTCGTAGAACGGCACGATCTGCATGCCCGGCGGCAGGCTGCGCGCGTTCAGGTCGGCGATCTTGGCCTTCACGTCCTTGAGCACGACGCTGGGGTTCTCGCCCTTGCGCATCACCACGATGCCGGTGACCACGTCGTCGTCGTCGTCCTGGCCCACGGTGCCCAGGCGCGGCACGGCGCCCACCTTGACCTGGGCCACGTCGCGGATCAGCACCGGCGTGCCGCCATGCGCCGCGACCACGATGCGGCCGATGTCCTCGCTCGACTGCAGCAGGCCGATGCCGCGGATGGCGTACTGCTGGGCCCCCTGGGCGACGTAGCTGCCGCCCGCGTTGGCGTTGCCGCGTCCGAGCGCGTCGAGCAGGTTCTGGAACGTGAGCTTGTAGGCGCGCAGCTTGTCCAGATCGGGCTGCACCTCGTACTGCTTGATGGAGCCGCCCATGGCCACCACGTCGGCCACGCCGGGCACCTGGCGCAGCGCGCGCTCGACCACCCAGTCCTCGGTGCTGCGCAGCTCGGTGGTGGAGTAGCCGTCGCCCCGGAGGCGGTAGCGCATGATCTCGCCCACGGGCGTGGCGTTGGGGGCGATATCGGCCTCCACTCCCGGCGGCAGGTCCACGCTGCGCAGGCGCTCGCCCACCTGCTGGCGCACGATGTGCACGTTGGCGTTGTCGTCGTAGGTGACCACGGTGAACGACAGGCCGAACTGCGTGTGCGAGAACACGCGGATGGCATTGGGCAGGCCCGAGAGGGCGACCTCGATCGGCAGCGTGACCTGCTTTTCCACCTCCTCGGCGGCGCGCCCGGGGTAGAGCGCGATGATGGTCACCTGCGTGTCCGTCACGTCGGGAAAGGCTTCCACGGACAGGTTCTTGAACGCGATGACGCCCGCCATGGCGAACAGCAGCGTGCCCAGCACGATGAAGAGCGGCTGGTGCAGCGCGTAGTGGATCAGCCGCTTCATGGCGCTTCCTTGGCGGGCTGCGCCTTGGCTTCGGAGCCGGTGGCGCTGGCCTCCTGGGCAAGGCGGAACTGGCGCGCCAGCAGCAGCACGTTCTGCGTCACCACCTTTTCGCCCGCGGAGAGGCCCTGGACGACCTCCACGTTCTTCGGGCCCTCATGGCCCAGCACGACGGTGCGCGGCTCGAAGACCCCGCTCTCGCGCTGCACGTAGACCCTGTGCGTGGCGCCGTCGAGCGTCAGCGCCGCGGCGGGAACCACGAAAGCGGCGCTGCGGCTCTCGCTCACGCGCGCGGTGGCCAGCATCTCGGCCTTCAGGCGCCGGTCGGCGTTGGGCACGAGGCCGCGCACCTTGAGCGTGCGCGTGACGGGGTCTATGGCGTCGGCCGTGGCCGTCACGCGGCCCGTGAAGGTGTCGCCGGGGTAGGCGGGCACCTGCAGCGCGAAAGCGTCGCCGGGGCGCAGCGAGGCCAGGTCGCTCTCGCGCGCGTCGATCTGCACCCACAGCGAGGAGGGGTCGGTCACCACGAACAGCGCGGGCGTGCCGGGGCCGGACTGGTCGGGCCGCACCTCCTGGCCGGGGTTGAGGTTGCGCTCGACCACCACGCCGCCCATGCCGGCCGTGATCGCGAGCTGCTGGTCCACCGCGCCGCCGCCGCCGTAGAGGCTGGTGCGCGCGGCGGCGCGCGCCGCCTCGGCCCGTGCGCGCGCGGCCTCGGCCTCGGCCTGCTCCAGGTCCTTGCGGGCCACGACACCGGCCTCGAACAGCTCGCGCTGGCGCGCCAGGGCCTGCTGCGCCAGCGCCTGGTCGGCCCGGGCCTTGGCCGTGTCGGCCTGGGCCTGGCCGAAGTCGGGCGAGGCCAGCAGCGCCAGCGGCGCGCCGGCCTTCACGCTCTGGCCCAGGTCGGCGCGGATGGCCGACACGCGGCCCGCGAACGCCGGGTACACGCGCTGCGTGCGCTCCTCGTTCCAGACCAGCCGCGCGGGCAGGTCCACGACCAGCTCCCTGGCGGGCCGCGCCTCGGTCACGGCGAGCAGCGCGAGTTGGGGATGGCCGGGCGGAAAGCGCAGCTGGCCCGATTGCAGTATGGGCGGCGCCGCTTCCGGGGCCGTGGGTTCGGTGGGGGCCTTGTGGCAGCCTTGCAGCACGGCGGCCGCGCACAGGGCCAGGGCCAGCAGGCCGTGGCCGGGCCGGCGTGTCGTGCGGCTTGCGCGCACGCGCGAGGGTATGAAATGCACCATGGTGGGTTCGGATGTCGAAGAAGGGTTTTTCAGGGCAGCAGCGTCTGGGGCTGCGTGCGCAGCAGCCAGTTGCCTTGCGCCTTGGCGTAGTCGGCGCGCGCGGCCAGGGCCTCGAGCGCGGTGGCGCGCAGCGTGCGGCGCGCGTCGAGCAGGTCGGTGAGCGGTATGGCTCCCTTTGCGTAGGCGAGCTCGGCGCTCTGCGCGACCTCGCGCGCGCGCGGCAGGATGCCGTTTTCGTAGCCGGCGGCGCGCTGCGCGGCGCTGGCGGCCTGCTGCTGCAGCGACTGCAGGTCCAGCAGCGCCAGGCGGCGCGTCTTGTCCAGGGCTTCCTGGGCCGCGCTCAGCATGGCCTGGGCGCGGCCGATCTCGCCCTCGAAGCGGTAGCCCCATTGCAGCGGTATCTGCGCGCGCAGCTCCACGAGCCGGTTCGATGTGCCGGGATAGTGGTCGTAGGAGGCACCTATGGTCACGTCGGCCTTGCGCAGCGCCATGGCGCTGTCCAGCTCCGCCTGCGCGGCCTGCACGCGCGCCAGGGCCGCCCGCACGTCGGCGCGCGATTCGGCCCAGGCGAGCAGGTCGCCGCCCGGCGCCGGGCCGGCCACCTGCGCGGGCCAGTCGCAGGCGCAGGCCTGCAGGCCCGGGCCGCGCGCGGTGAGCTGGGCCAGCGCCACGGCCGCCTGCGTGCGCGTGAGCTCGGCCAGTTCGGAGTCCGAGCGTGCGCGCTCGGACTCGATGCGCGTGCGCGCGGCGTCCTGGCGGGCCAGGTCGCCGGCCTTCAGGCGCAGGTTGGCCACACGGTCGAGCTCGGCCATGCCGCGCTCGATCTCGCGCGTCTCGCGCAGCCGCTCCTGCGCGGCCAGCAGGTCGTAGTAGGCGTCCAGGGCCGCTTGCAGCTGCTGGGTCTGCATGTCCTGCACGTCGGACTGCGCGGCGTCGAGCGCGCGCTGGGCGGCCAGCGTGCGCAGGGCGCGCTTGTCGCCGCGTTCCCAGGTCCAGTCGATGCCTATGGACTTGTCGATGCGCTTGCGCGTGACGACGTTGCCGCCGCCCACGCCGTTCTGCAGGTCGATGGAGGCCGCCTTGGCGCTCAGCACGGGGACGGGCGCATGGTCGGCCGCGAGCACGTCGGCGCGCGCTCCCGCCAGGGCGTGGCGGGCCAGGGCCACGTCGCTGTTGTCGCGCGCGGCCGCGAGGGCCTGCGCGAGCGTGAGCGCGGGGGTGCCGGATGCCGCGGGCGGGGTCTGCGCCCAGCCGGCCGGGGCCTGGCCGATGGCCCAGGCCAGGGCGGAGAAAAGATACAACTGTCGTATGCTCATACGCGCCGTTTATCGTCGGCCGTGCCTGACCGCAGCCTGACCAGGTCACTGCGTAAAAATGCGTACTTCCCCGTTCACCACCCTTCCATGCGAATCCTGATCGTCGAGGACGACCCCGTGCTGCGCGGCGTGATGCAGCGCAGCCTGGCCGATGCGGGCCACCGCGTGGACGTCGCGGCCAGCGTCGCCGAGGCCCACCATTTCTGGTGCGTGCAGCCGTTCGACGCCGTGCTGCTGGACCTGAACCTGCCGCTGGGCGGGGCCGACGAAGGCGCCGGCGGCGCGCAGCTGGGCAGCGGTCTGGCGGTGCTGCGCGCGGCGCGCGCGCGCGGCGACCGCACGCCCGTGCTGGTGCTCACGGCGCGCGATCGCACGCCCGAGCGCATCGCGGGGCTGGACGCCGGGGCCGACGACTACCTGGGCAAGCCCTACGACCTGGCCGAGGTCGAGGCGCGGCTGCGCGCCCTGGTGCGCCGCAGCCAGGGCACGCAGGACCGCACCGTGGCCGGCGCCCTGGTGCTGGACCGGCATGTGCGCCGTTTCGCGCTGCATGGCCTGCCTTTGGAGCTGCCCGCGCGAGAGTTCGAGGTGCTGTGGGAGCTCATGACCCCGCCGGGCCGCGTGGTGAGCAAGCGCACCCTGTCGGAAAAGCTCTCGGACTTCGACGAGACCCTGGGCGACAACGCGCTGGAGGCCTTCATCTCGCGCCTGCGCAAGAAGCTGGCGGGCAGCGGCGCGGGCATTCGCACGCTGCGCGGCCTGGGCTACATGCTGGAGGCGCAGGCCGCGCCGCCCGCCGACGGCATGCCATGAGCACGCCGCCGCAGGCCCCGGCCGCGCCGCCGCCCTCGCTGCGCACGCGGCTGCTGCGCCATGTGCTGGGGCCGCTGGCGCTGATCTGGCTCGTGGGCACGGTGGCCTCGGCGCTGCTGGCCAACAGTTTCACACAGCGCGCCTTCGACCGCTCGCTGCTCGACGACGCCTACGCCATCGCGGCCAATGTGCGCGAGGGGCCGGACGGGCTGGAGTTCCCCTTGAGCTCGCGCGAGGTCAAGGCCGTGCTGTTCGACCAGGTGGAGACCGTGTACTTCGCCGTCCTGCGGGCGGACGGCTCGCTGCTGGCCGGCAACGCCAGCCTGCCCGTGCGGCCGCCGCACGGCGAGCAGGTCTACCGCTTCTCCGACGTGCTCTTTCACGGCCGCGCGCTGCGCGCCGTGCGGCTGCAGCTGGCCACGCCGGCGCCCTTCGAGGTCATCACGGCGCAGACCGTGCACAGCCGCAGCATCATGCTGCGCAGCGCGCTGCTGTACTCACTGGCCTCGCAGGTGCTGCTGCTCGTGGTGCTGGCCTGGTGGCTGGGCCGTGCCATCCGGCAGGAGCTGCAGCCGCTGGCCATGTTCCAGCAGGCGCTGGACCGGCGCGACGCGCGCGACCTTTCGTCCATGCCGGTGCAGGCCTCCACGCGCGACCTGCAGCGCCTGGGCAGGTCCGTGAACGGCCTGCTGGCGCGCGTGGCCGATGGCGTGCGGGCGCAGCACGAATTTGCCGGCAATGTGGCGCACGAGCTGCGCACGCCGCTGGCCGGCATACGCGCGCTGGCCAGCTACGGCCTGGCGCAGAAGGAACCGGCCGTATGGCGCGAACAGCTGGCCGGCATCGTGCAAAGCGAGGCGCGCGCCAGCCACCTCGTGGACCAGCTGCTGGCGCTGGCGCTGGCCGACGAGGCGCATGGCTCCATGCCGCTGCAGCCGGTACTGCTCGACCAGCTGGTGCGTGACACCGTGCTGCGCTTCCTGCCCCGCGCGGACGCCGCGGGCGTGGACCTGGGCGCGCTGGGGCTGGAGCAGTCCGTCACGGTGCAGGGCCAGCCGCTGCTGATCGAGGGCGTGCTGAACAACCTGATCGACAACGCCCTGCGCTACGGCGTGCCGCCCGCGGGCGAGGCGCCGCAGGTGACGGTGGAGCTGGCGCGCGAGGAGGGCTCCGTGGTGCTCTCGGTGCTCGACAACGGCCCCGGCATTGCGCCGGTGCAGCGCCAGCAGCTGCAGCAGCGCTGGATGCAGGGCCGCGAGGGCGAGCGCCTGGGCCAGGGCGCGGGCCTGGGTCTGGGGATCGTGACGCGCTACACCGAGCTGCTGGGCGCGCGCCTGGAGCTCACCCCCGGGCCGCAGGGCAGGGGGCTGTGCGCGCGGCTGGTGTTCGCGCCGCAGGCCGGCACACCGGCCTGCGGAAATTGATTTTCATCAAGATTCCGCCATGACCGGATAGTCGATGTAGCCCTTCTCGCCGCCGCCGTAGAAGGTGGACCGGTCCCACTCGTTGAGCGGCGCGTTGCGGCGCAGGCGCTCGACCAGGTCGGGGTTGGAGATGAAGGCCTTGCCGAAGGCCACCATGTCGGCGTGGCCGCTGGCCACGGCCTGCAGGGCCATGTCGCGGTCGTAGCCGTTATTGACCATCCAGGCGCCGCGCCCCCCGGCATCGCGGTAGGCGGCCTTGAAGGCGGCGTAGTCGAAGGGGTTGCCCTCGACCTCGCGCGGCCCGCCGGTGGCGCCCTCGATCACGTGGATGTAGGCCAGGGAGAGCGGCGCGAGCTGGCGCGCCAGATGCTCGAACAGCGGCTGAGGGTTGCTGTCGTGGATGTCGTTGGCGGGCGTGACGGGCGACAGGCGCAGGCCCACGCGGCCGCCCCCTATGGCATCGGCCACGGCGCGGGTCACCTCCAGCATCAGCCGCGCGCGGCGCGCGATGCCGCCGCCGTAGTCGTCGGTGCGGCGGTTGGCGCCGTCCTTGAGGAACTGGTCGAGCAGGTAGCCGTTGGCGCCGTGGATCTCCACGCCGTCGAAGCCCGCCGTCCGCACCGCGTTGCGCGCGGCCGCGGCGTAGGTGTGGACGATGTCGGGCAGCTCTTCTGCCGTGAGCGCGCGCGGCGTGCAGGTGTGCATGAACTCGCCTTGGCCCGTTTCCGGGTCCACCACATAGGTCTTGGCGTTGGCCTGCACGGCCGAGGGCGCCACCGGCGCGGCCCGGCCCGGCTGGAGCAGGTTGTGCGATACGCGGCCCACGTGCCACAGCTGCGTGACGATCTTGCCGCCGCGCGCGTGCACGGCCTGGGTGACCTTCTTCCAGCCGTCGAGCTGGTCGCTGCCGTACAGGCCCGGCACGTCGGAATAGCCCTGGCCCTGCGCGCTGATGGCCGTGCCCTCGGTGATCAGGAGGCCGGCGCTGGCGCGCTGCGCGTAGTAGGTGGCGGCGATGTCCTGCGGCACGGCCTGGGGCGAGCGGTTGCGCGTCAGCGGTGCCATGGCGATGCGGTTGGCCAGGTGCAGCTCACCGGCCTGGATGGGGTCGAACAGGGTGGTCATGCGCGTGACTCAGTGAAAGGTGGAAGAGGCCCCTGTTTCACGTGGAACAGGGGCCGGTGCTTACTTGAGCAGGCCCTCGGCCTTCATGGCCGCCTGCACTGCGGGGCGGGCCGCTATGCGCTCGCGGTAGGCCGCCAGGTTCTTCAGCGGTGCAATGTCCAGGCCCACGTATTGCGCCCAGTTGGTCACGGTGAACAGGTAGGCGTCGGCCACGGTGAAATGATCGCCCATCAGGTACTGCTTGCCCGCCAGTTCGCCATCGACCCACTGCAGACGGGCCAGCAGGCGCTGCTTGATCTGGGGCTTGTAGTCCTCCGGCGTGCCGGGCACGAACAGCGGGCCGAAGCCCTTGTGCACCTCGGTGCCGATGAAGGACAGCCATTCCTGCAGGCGGTAGCGTGCCAGCGTGCCGGGAGCCGGAGCCAGGTTCTTTTGCGGCGCTTGGTCGGCCAGGTATTGCACGATGGCCGGGCCTTCACGCAGGCGCGTGCCGTCGTCCAGCTCCAGTACCGGCACGTAGCCCAGGGGGTTGATGGTGTAGAAATCCGTGCCGTCGGGCAGCTTGTGCGTCTTGGTGCTGGCCAGCACGGGCTCGTAGGCCAGGCCGGCCTCGTGCAGCACGATGTGGGGCGAGAGCGAGCAGGCACCGGGGGAGTAGTACAGCTTCATGAGTGTTCTCCTGTTGTTGACGAAACTCCGCCAATCCTATCTTGCGGCCGCAGGTTGATCGTCGGGCTGGGTCAAATGCTCCAGGCGCCGCAGATAGGTCTCGGCCTGCTGGCGCGAGGCGCCGCACATTTGCGCCTCGGGACGCAGCGAGCAGCATACCGCCGGGCGTTCCGGCTGGCCGAAGATGCGGCAACGCAGCTGCGCATCGAGCTGCACGCAGGGCACGCCCGCCGGCTTGCCCCGCGGCATGCCGGGGATGGGCGAGGAGATCGACGGCGCCGTGCAGCAGGCGCCGCAGCCGGGGCGGCAGTCCACCTGGGGCCGTTCAGCCGGCCAGGCGCTGCGCCGCCCACAGCACCTGCTCGACCACGCCGCGCACCTGCTGGCGCTGCGCTTCGTCGATCAGGTCGCCGTCGGCATCGAAGGCGCTGGCGGCGCGTGCCAGGGCATAGTTGCGCGGCGCCAGCCAGCAGCCCAGGTTGACGAGCAGCGGCGCCAGGTGGCTTTGCGAGCGCAGGCCGCCCAGCGCGCCGTTGGACGCGCTGAGCACGCCCACCACCTTGCCGGCGAAGGGGCGCGTCACGTCGGTCCAGACGGGGTGCCCGGCGACGGGGCTGGAGGCCCAGTCGATGGTGTTCTTGAGCAGGCCGGTGTAGCTGCCGTTGTATTCGGGCGAGCAGATGACCCAGGCAGGGTGGGCGTCCAGGATTTCCTTGAGCCGGATCACGTCGGGCGGCGTGCCGCGCGCCTCCAGGTCGGCGTTGTATATCGGGATGTCCAGGTCCGACAGTTCCAGCAGCGTGACCTCGGCGCCGGCATCGCGGCCCATGCGGGCGGCGATGCGCGCCAGGCGGCGGTTGAACGATTGTTGGCGGGTGCTGCCCGCGAAGACGAGGAGTTTCATGGGGCCGGATTGAAGCACAGACCCGGCGCCGCAATCCTGCAATGGTTTCACGTGAAACACGGGCAGGAGCAGCGCGGATGGGCAAAGATGGGAAAATCGCGGGTTTCCCCTTGCCGTGCTCGTCCCATGCTCTATCCCCAGGAATTTGATGTCATCGTCGTCGGTGGCGGCCATGCCGGTACCGAGGCCGCGCTGGCCGCTGCGCGCATGGGCTGCCGGACCCTGCTGCTGACCCATAACATAGAGACGCTGGGGCAGATGAGCTGCAACCCCAGCATCGGCGGCATCGGCAAGGGCCATCTGGTCAAGGAGGTGGACGCGCTGGGCGGCGCCATGGCGCTGGCGACCGACGAGGGCGGCATCCAGTTCCGCATCCTCAACAGCAGCAAGGGCCCGGCCGTGCGCGCCACCAGGGCGCAGGCCGACCGCATCCTCTACAAGGCCGCCATCCGCCGCATGCTGGAGAACCAGCCCAACCTGTGGCTGTTCCAGCAGGCCGTGGACGACCTGATGGTGGAGGGCGACCGCGTGGCGGGCGCCGTCACCCAGATCGGCCTGCGCTTTCGCGCGCGCGCCGTGGTGCTCACGGCCGGCACCTTCCTGGACGGCAGGATCCATGTGGGCCTGAACAACTACGCGGCCGGCCGTGCGGGCGATCCGCCGGCCGTGAGCCTGTCGGCCCGGCTCAAGGAGCTGAAGCTGCCGCAGGGGCGCCTGAAGACCGGCACGCCGCCGCGCATCGACGGGCGCAGCATCGACTTCTCGCTGTGCGAGGAGCAGCCCGGCGACGGCATGCCCGGCGGCGTGAACGAGGGCGTGCTGCCCGTGTTCAGCTTCATGGGGAGCACGGTGATGCACCCGCGCCAGGTGCCGTGCTGGATCACGCACACCAACGCGCGCACGCACGAGATCATCCGCAGCGGCTTCGATCGCAGCCCCATGTTCACGGGCAAGATCGAGGGCGTGGGGCCGCGCTATTGCCCCAGCGTGGAGGACAAGATCAACCGCTTCGCCGACAAGGAGAGCCATCAGATCTTCCTGGAGCCCGAGGGCCTGACCACGCACGAGTTCTACCCCAACGGCATCTCCACCAGCCTGCCGTTCGACATCCAGTACGCGCTGGTGCGCTCCATGCGCGGCCTGGAGAACGCCCACATCCTGCGTCCCGGCTATGCCATCGAGTACGACTACTTCGACCCGCGCTCGCTCAAGAGCAGCTTCGAGACGCGGCAGATCGCCGGCCTCTTCTTCGCCGGGCAGATCAACGGCACCACGGGCTACGAGGAGGCCGCCGCCCAGGGCCTGTTCGCCGGCCTGAACGCGGCCCTGCAGTGCCGGGGCGAGGCGCCCTGGCTGCCGCGCAGGGACGAGGCCTACCTGGGCGTGCTGGTGGACGATCTGGTGACCAAGGGCGTGACCGAGCCCTACCGCATGTTCACCAGCCGCGCCGAGTTCCGCCTGCAGCTGCGCGAGGACAACGCCGACATGCGCCTGACCGAGGCAGGGCGCCGCATGGGGCTGGTCGACGACGCGCGCTGGGAGTGTTTCAGCCGCAAGCGCGACGCGGTTTCACGTGAAACCGAACGCCTCAAGAGCGCCTGGGTGAATCCGCGCATTCTTGCGGCGGCCGAGTCCGAGCGCGTGCTGGGCAAGGCCATCGACCACGAATACAACCTGTTCGACCTGCTGCGCCGCCCGGACGTGGACTACGCAGGCCTGATGAGCCTGGATGGCGGCAAGTACGCCAGCGCCGATGTTTCACGTGAAACCCTGGGCGCGCTGAGCGGCCCGGTGATCGAGCAGGTGGAGATCGCCGCCAAGTACGCGGGCTACATCGACCGCCAGAAGGACGAAGTGCAGCGCGCCGCGCACTACGAGCAGCTGCGCCTGCCGCCCGAGCTGGACTACATGCAGGTGGCGGCCCTGTCCATCGAGGTGCGGCAGAAGCTGCAGAAGCACCGGCCCGAGACCCTGGGCCAGGCCTCGCGCATCTCGGGCGTGACGCCGGCGGCCATCTCGCTGCTGCTGGTGCACCTGAAGAAGGGCGGCTTCAAGGGCTTTGCCGTGGAGGCGGCGGCATGAGTGCCGCGCTGGCCGCGCCATTGCGCGAGGGGGTGCAGGCTCTGGGCCTGGCGCTCCATGAAGGGCAGATCGCGCAGCTGCTGGACTTCATGGACCTGCTGCAGAAGTGGAACAAGGTCTACAACCTCACGGCCGTGCGCGACCCGCAGGAGATGCTCACGCACCATCTGCTCGACAGCCTGGCCGCCGTGGCGCCCCTGCGGCGCCACCTGGCGCAGCAGGGCGGGGCGGGGCGGCGCCTGCTGGACGTGGGCAGCGGCGGCGGCCTGCCGGGCGTGGTGTTCGCCATCTGCTGCCCGGACCTGGACGTGAGCTGCGTGGATACCGTGGCCAAGAAGGCGGCCTTCATCCAGCAGGCGGCGGCAAGCCTGGGTCTCAAGAACCTGCACGGCATCCACGCGCGCGTGGAAACGCTGGCCGGCCCGTTCGACGTGGTGAGCTGCCGCGCCTTCGCCTCGCTGGCCGATTTCACCGCCTGGTCGCGCCAGGCGCTGGCGCCGCACGCCGTGTGGCTGGCGATGAAGGGCAGGCACCCGCAGGACGAGATCGCCGCGCTGCCCGCCGGCGTGCGGGTGTTTCACGTGGAACAACTCGCCGTGCCGGGGCTGGATGCCGAGCGCTGCATCGTCTGGATGAGACCCGTCGCGTAAACTCGGGGCCTCCCCCTCAAGCTTGCAGGCCCCTCATGTTCGGCATTGCTGACTACGGCGCATTCGTCGCCGCCATCGTGTTGTTCCTGGCCATTCCCGGGCCGGGCAACCTGGCGCTCATCACCTCCACCGGCAAGGGCGGCGTGCGTGCCGGCCTGGCTGCGGGCCTGGGCGTGATCGCGGCCGACCAGGTCCTCATGTGGGCGGCCGTGGCGGGCGTGGCAGGCCTGTTGGCGGCCTACCCGGCGGCTTTCCATGCCGTGCAGTGGCTGGGCGCCGTCTACCTGGGCTGGATGGGCTACAAGATGCTCACGGCCCGGCCGGGCGATGCGCCGGTGCTGCGCATCGAGCCGCGCCACTACTTCCGCCAGGGCGCCGTCATCACGCTGCTCAACCCCAAGGCCATCGTGTTCTACATGGCCTTCTTCCCGCTGTTCGTGAACCCGGCCACGCACCGCGGCCTGGTCACCTTCGCGGCCATGGCGGCCACCATCGCGGCGCTCACCTTCCTGTACAGCCTGGCCGTCGTGCTGCTCACGCACCACCTGGCCGAGCGCATGCGTTCCAACCCCACGGTGGTGCGCCTGCTGGAAAAGACCGCGGGCACCTTTCTCATCGGCTTCGGCATCAAGCTGGCCATCTCCAAGTAAACCCGACAGGACTGCATGGCCAAGATTTTCTGCATTGCCAACCAGAAGGGTGGCGTGGGCAAGACCACCACCTCCGTCAACCTCGCCGCGGGCCTGGCCAAGATAGGCCAGCGCGTGCTGCTCGTGGACCTGGACCCGCAGGGCAACGCCACCATGGGCTCGGGCGTGGACAAGCGCCAGCTCGCGCTCAGCGTGTACGACGTGCTGCTCGAATCGAGCTCCATCAAGGAGGCCGCCGTGCCGGCTGAGCAATGCGGCTACCACGTGCTGGGCGCCAACCGCGAGCTGGCCGGCGCCGAGGTCGAGCTGGTGCCCCTGGAGCACCGCGAGCGCCGCCTGAAGGCCGCGCTGGCCGAGGTGGACCAGGACTACGACTTCGTGCTCATCGACTGCCCGCCGTCCCTGAGCATGTTGACCCTGAATGGCCTGTGCAGCGCGCATGGCGTCATCGTGCCCATGCAGTGCGAATACTTCGCCCTCGAAGGCCTGACCGACCTGGTGAACACCATCAAGCAGGTGCACGCCAACCTGAACCGCGACCTGCAGATCATCGGCCTGCTGCGCGTCATGTTCGACCCGCGCATCACGCTGCAGAACCAGGTCAGCGCCCAGCTCAAGGACCATTTCGGCGACAAGGTGTTCGACACCGTAATCCCGCGCAACGTGCGCCTGGCCGAGGCGCCCAGCTACGGCCTGCCGGGCGTGGTGTTCGACCCGGCGGCCAAGGGCAGCCAGGCCTTCGTGGACTTCGCGCGCGAGATGGTGCAGCGCATTCAGCGCATGTGATCCTATCCATGGGTTTCAAGCCAAAAAGGCCTCCAGGGCTTTCCAGGCAAGTGCTAGAAGCTATATAAAAGATAGTAACCCCGCATGCACCCCTCCCAGGTACTCCTTCTGCCCGGCTGGCAGGACTCCGGCTCGGGCCACTGGCAGACCGCGTGGGAGCGCCTGCACGGCTACCGGCGCGTGCAGCAGCACGACTGGATGCGCCCGCTGCGCGGCGACTGGAGCGCGCGCCTGGAGGAGGTGGTGGCCGATGCACCGGGCGAGGTGCTGCTGGCCGCGCATAGCCTGGGCTGCATACTCGCCGCATGGTGGGCCGCGCACACGCGCCACGCGCGCAAGGTGCGCGGCGCGCTGCTGGTGGCGCCGGGCGACGTGGAGCGGCCCGACCTGGCCGCGCAGATCCGCGGCTGGGCGCCCATCGCGCGCCGGCCGCTGCCCTTTCCCGCCGTGCTGGCGGGCAGCCGCGACGACCCGTACTGCGCCTTCGAGCGTGCGCGCGCCATGGCGCAGGACTGGGGCGCGCGCTTCGTCGACCTGGGCGCGCGCGGGCACGTCAACGCCGAATCGGGGCTGGGCGACTGGCCCGAGGGCCATGCGCTGCTGCAAACATTGATGAACGAGGACTGAAGAACATGGTCACCAAGAAACCCAAGGGCCTCGGCCGCGGCCTGGAAGCGCTGCTCGGCCCCAAGGTCACCGAGAAGACGCAGCAGGCCCAGGCCGCCGAGGCGGGCCTGCCCAGCACGCTGGCGCTTGATCAGCTCGTGCCCGGCGTCTACCAGCCGCGCACGCGCATGGACGAGGGCGCGCTGTACGAGCTGGCCGAGAGCATCAGGGCCCAGGGGGTGATGCAGCCCATCCTCGTGCGCCGGCTGGGCAATGGCGGGAACGCCGGCAAGTACGAGATCATCGCCGGCGAGCGGCGCTTCCGCGCCTCCAGGCTCGCGGGCCTGAACGAGGTGCCCGTGCTGGTGCGCGACGTGCCCGACGAGGCCGCCGCCGCCATGGCGCTCATCGAGAACATCCAGCGCGAGGACCTGAATCCGCTGGAGGAGGCCCAGGGCCTGCAGCGCCTCATCCGCGAGTTCGGCCTCACGCACGAACAGGCGGCCCAGGCCGTGGGCCGCTCGCGCAGCGCGGCCAGCAACCTGCTGCGCCTGCTGAACCTGGCCGAGCCGGTGCAGACCATGCTCATGGCCGGCGACATCGACATGGGCCATGCGCGCGCCCTGCTGGCGCTGGACCGCGCCACGCAGATCACGGCGGGCAACCAGATCGCCGCCAGGAAGCTCTCCGTGCGCGAGGCCGAGGGCCTGGTCAAGAAGCTGGGCGCCGAGTTCAACCTCACGCCGCAAAAGCCCAAGAAGGACAAGTCGCGCGACATGAAGCGCATCGAGGAGGAACTGTCCGACCTGCTCATGGCCGAGGTCGAGGTGCGCGTGAAGAAGCGCGTCAAGCGCGGCAGCCGCACCGAGGAGATGGGCGAGCTGGCCATCGCGTTCGGCTCGCTGGAGGCGCTCAACGGCCTCATCGAGCGCCTGCGCGGCTGACCGACCCCGGCTGCCTCTTGCCCCCTGCCGATGCGCCTGCCCTGGCCGCTGCCCGCCTTGCTCGCCTGGGGCGCGGCGTGGCTGCTGCACATTGCGCTGCAGCCGCGCCTGGGCACCCTGGCGTCGCTGCTGGGCGCCACCGGCGTCGGCGTGCTGGCCAGCCTGTGGGGGCAGGGCTGGTGGCGCAGGGTGTGGATTGCGCTGGGCTTTCCGCTGTCGCTCGCGCTCACGGGCGCGGCGGCGTTGCCGGCCTGGGCATGGCTGCTGCCGCTGGCCGTGCTGCTGCTGGTCTATCCCCTGAATGCATGGCGCGACGCGCCCCTGTTCCCCACGCCGCGCGGCGCGCTGCGCGGGCTCGACGCCCTGGCGCCGCTGCCGCCGGGCGCGGCCGTGCTCGACGCGGGCTGCGGCCTGGGCGATGGACTGCTGGCGCTGCGCGCCGCCTATCCCCGGGCGCGGCTGCACGGGCTGGAATGGAGCTGGCCGCTGGCCCTGCTGTGCCGCCTGCGCTGCCCCTGGGCGCATGTGCGCCGCGGGGACATCTGGGCGGCCGGCTGGGGCGGCTACCAGCTGGTGTACGTGTTCCAGAGGCCCGAGAGCATGGCGCGCGCGGCGGCCAAGGCGCTGGCCGAGATGGCGCCGGGAAGCTGGCTGGTCAGCCTGGCGTTCGAGGTGCCGGGCCTGGCTGCCTGCGCCCGGCTGCCCGGGTTTGCGGGGCAGGGGGTGTGGATCTACCGCATGGGAGCCGGCGCCGCCGCGCCGCGCGGGGCAACAAAAGAATGCGGGGCCTCTGCAGATGTAACGCTATGATTTCACGCAATTCAACCGCGCTTATCGAACCATTCACCGTGATAGAGAGGAAGGAAACCATGTCCCGCAAAACCCTGTCCCTGCTGGCGGCCGCCTGCGCCGCCGTCGCCCTTGCCGGGTGCGAAACCACCAACATGAAGATGGGGAGCCAGGATGCCAAGACCGTGGCCACCGGCGCGGCCGCGGGCGGCAGCGCCGCCAATGAGAGCAGCCAGCTCGAACGCTGCCAGTCGCCGCTGGGCACGGTGTCGCTGGTCGAGAACCAGGACGCCGGCTGGTACACCATCCTGCGCAACGAATACAAGCTGCCGCCCACGGCCAATCTGCTGCGCCTGCTGATCCAGCAGTCCAACTGTTTCGTCGTGGTGGAGCGCGGCGCGGCCGGCATGCGCGCCATGGACCGGGAGCGCCAGCTCATGGGCTCGGGCGAGATGCGCGGCGGCAGCAATTTCGGCAAGGGCCAGATGGTGGCCTCCGACTATGGCCTGTCGCCCGAGATCATCTTCAGCAACAACGATGCCGGCGGCGTGGGTGGTGCGCTGGGCGGCCTGATCGGCGGCGGCAGGGGGCGTGCGCTGGCGGCCATCGGCGGCAGCCTGAAGACGCGCGAGGCCAGCGCCATGCTGACCCTGGTGGACAACCGTTCGGGCGTGCAGGTGGCGGCCTCCGAGGGCAGCGCCTCCAAGAGCGACTTCGCCGGTTTCGGCGGCATCTTCGGCGGCAGCGCCGGCGGCGGCCTGGGCGGCTACCAGAACACGGCCCAGGGCAAGGTGATCACGGCCGCGTTCATGGACGCCTACAACCAGATGGTCGTGGCGCTGCGCAACTACAAGGCGCAGAGCGTGCAGGGCCAGGGCCTGGGCGGCGGCGGCAAGCTGGGCGTGGACGGCGGCGCAGCACCGTCGCAGACCAAGGCCGGCGCGGCCATGTCCGTGCGCGAGGCGCAGGAGCGCCTGAACGCCCTGGGCTACAACGTGGGCACGCCCGATGGCTCCGCTGGCCCGAAGACGGCCCGCGCGCTGCGCGAGTTCCAGCAGCAGCAGGGCCTGCCCGTGACGGGCCGCCTGGACGCGGCCACCGCCGGCGCGTTGTCGCGCTGAGTCGGGGGGCGTCTCCCGCATGCCAGGCAGAAGCGGCCCCCGGGCCGCTTTTTGCTTGTGCGCTGCCGGCGGCCCGGTTCATGCCCCCAGGAACCGCCCCGGCGCCAATCCCACGGTGCGGCGCACCATGGCGCTGAAGGCGCTGGGGCTGTTGTAGCCCAGCTCGGCCGCGATCTGGTTGATGGGCCGGTGGCCCGCAGCCAGGGCCACGGCGCGCGCCAGGATGACCTGCTGGCGCCACTGCGTGAAGGTGCTGGAGAGCTCCTGGCGGAACAGGCGCGCCACCGTGCGCGGGCTCGCGCCCGTGTCGCGCGCCCAGTCGGCCAGCGTCTCGTGGCGCGTGGGGTCGGCGATCACCGCCTCGCACAGGTGGCGCAGGCGCTTGTCGCGCGGCAGGTCCACGCCCAGGCGCACGCTGCTGGCGCGGCGCAGCTCGTCGAGGATCAGCGCGCTCAGGTGGCGCTCGCGGTGCAGCAGCTCGGGCGGCAGCGGCGCGGCGTCGTCGGGCTCGGAGGGCATCTCGCGCACCAGGGCGCGCAGCAGGTCGGACACCTCCAGCACGCGGCACTGGCGCCAGGGCTCCTCCTGCGCGCGCGCCACGCCCGGGCCGCAGCGCCCGGGCGGCTGGTGGAAGTACAGCGTGCGCAGGTCGGCGTCCTCCACCATGGTCACGGCGTGCTCCACGCCGGGCGGGATCCACAGCGCGCGCGAGGGCGGCACGATGTAGGCCCCATGCGGCACCGTCAGGCGCAGTACGCCCGTGGTGGAGATGGCGACCTGCGCCCAGGGGTGGCTGTGCGGCCGCACCTGCGTGTCGGCGCGCAGCTCGCGGTGCTTGGCGCGCACGGGCCGCGCGCGGCTGGGCACGAACAGATGGGGCGTGAGCGATTCCACGTACGACAGCACGCGCGCCGCCCGCGGCGCAGGGGCGGGGGCGGCCTGCGCGTCGGCATGGCGGGGCGGCGGGGCGGCATGAATTGGCATGATTGCGATAGTAATTGGCCGTCTATCGTATATCGGTCTTGCGTGCCTTGCCTAACATCACGCCCATGACGACTGCCACCCCTTCCCTGCGCCAGGATGCGCGCACCATCGGCCTCATAGGCCTCGCGCATGGCTCCTCGCACTTCTTCCACATGCTGCTGCCGCCGTTGTTCCCGTTCCTGATCAAGGACTTCGGCTACAGCTATTCCGAGCTGGGCCTGCTGCTGTCGGTGTTCTTCGTGGTCTCGGGCACGGGGCAGGCGCTGTCGGGCTTCCTGGTGGACAAGGTGGGCGCGCGCCCGGTGCTGTTCGCCGCGCTGTCCAGCTTCGCCGCGGCGGGCCTGGTGGCGGGCAGCGCCGGCGGCTACGCGGGCCTGGTCCTGGCGGCCGTGCTGGCGGGGCTGGGCAATGCCCCGTTCCACCCGGTGGACTTCACCATCCTCAACAAGCGCGTGTCGCCCCAGCGCCTGGGCCACGGCTTTTCGGTGCACGGCATCTCGGGCAACCTGGGCTGGGCCACGGCGCCCGTGTTCATGGCCGGCATCGCCACGGCCACGGGCTCCTGGCGCATGGCCTGCCTGGGCGGCGCCGGGCTGGCGCTGCTGGTGTTGGCCATCATGGTGTGGAACCGCGACGCGCTCGACGACCGCCAGGGCGCCTGGGCGCACCAGACGTCCAAGGGCGCTGCGGGCGCCGCGGCCGTGCAGGAGCACCCCATGGCCTTCCTCAGGCTGCCCGCCGTGTGGCTGTGCTTCTCGTTCTTCTTCTGGAGCACCTGCTCGCTCAGCGCCATCCAGAGCTTTGCCGGCCCGTCGCTGCAGCGCATGTACGACATGCCGCTGTCGCTCACGACCATGGTCGTCACCGGCTACATGCTGTGCGGCGCCATGGGCATGGTGCTGGGCGGCTTCCTCGTGGGCCGCGTGGAGCGGCTGGAGAAGACCATCAGCGTGTGCCTGCTGGTGTCGGCCACGCTGCTCACGCTGGTGGGGCTGGGCGTGCTGCCCGGCCTGGTGGCGCTGGCCGTGGCGTCGCTGGCCGGCATGGGCATCGGCATCGCCGGCCCCTCGCGCGACATGCTCATCAAGCGCGCCGCGCCGCCCGGCGCCACGGGGCGCGTGTACGGCACGGTGTATTCGGGGCTGGACCTGGGCTTCAGCCTGGCCGCGCCGGTCTTCGGCGCGATGCTGGACGCGCAGATGAACGCCGGCATCTTCTACGGCTCTGCGCTGGCGCTGGTGCTGGGCGTGGTGTCGGCGGGCTTCGTGGGGGCGGGGGTGGCGGCGCGGCGGGTGCAGGCCGTCGCACGGCCCGCGGCGTGATGCCGCGCCCGCCCGGGCCGGGGCCGCGTCAGGAGTTCCGGTAGGCCATCGGCGTCTCGGGCACGGGGTAGCCTGCGGCGCCGAAGGTCTCGACGATGGCCTTGTTCGTGTCGAAGTACACCTGCCAGTAGTGGTCGGTGTGGGTGTAGGGGCGCACGCACAGCTTGGGGCCTTCGGGGGTGAATTCCAGGATTTCGATGTCCGGCGCCGGCTCTGCCGCCACGTTGGGGATGGCGGAGATCACCGGCTTGAGGCGGGCGATGGCGTCCAGCGGATTCACGCTGTTGGCCACCTTGGCCACGCAGTCCACCCGGCGCACGGGCAGGGCGCTGAAGTTCTGGATGTTGTCGCCGAAGATCTTGCCGTTGCCCACCACGGTCATCACGTTGTCGGGCGTGGTCAGCGTGGTGGCGAACAGGCCCAGCTCCGTCACCGTGCCCACCATGCCGCCTGCGCTGATGAAGTCGCCCACCTTGTAGGGGCGCAGCACCTGCATGAAGATGCCCGCGGCAAAGTTGCCCAGCATGCCGCTCCAAGCCGCGCCGATGGCCAGGCCGGCGCCCGCCAGCAGCGCGGCGAACGAGGTCGTCTTGACGCCGAAGATGTCCAGGATCGCCAGGATCAGGATGATGTTCAGCAGCACGCCGGTGATGGACTTCAGGTAGTGCGCCAGCGTCGTGTCGATCTTGCCGCCGCGCTGCAGCAGCTTGCCCATCAGGCCAACGGCCAGGCTGATCAGCCATCGACCAATGATCCAGGCAGCGATGGCGGTGGCCAGCTTGATCGCGAAATCGGTGCCCTGCGTGCTCAGGAAGTGCCAGATGTCGGTGGTGTTCATAGTCGCTCCGGGGAATGTGAAACCGTTTCAGAGTAACGCAATCCCCGGGAACCGCAATGTGAATCATCGTGAGCCGCGATGGCCGTGCCCATGTCCGGGCCTGTGGCTCTGCGGCGCACGGTTTTGCAAGAAAAGGGCCTCCAACGCCCTGTGCATAGGCGCTATAAGCTACTGAATTGGTAGCTTTGCCGGCTGTGGCTCACAGCGCGAAGATCTTCCCAGGATTCAGGATGTTCTTCGGGTCCAGCGCATGCTTGATGGCGCGCATCATGTCCACTGCGCCCGCGCCGGCCTCGTCGCGCAGGAAACCCATCTTGTGGATGCCCACGCCGTGCTCGCCCGTGCAGGTGCCGCCCATGGACAGGGCGCGCGCCACGAGCCGGTGGTTGAGCTGCTCGGCGCGCTCGCGCTCCTCGGGCACGGCGGGGTCGATCAGGTAGCCGAAGTGGAAGTTGCCGTCGCCCACGTGGCCGACGAGGAAGTAGGGGATGCCGCTGGCGTCGGCCTCGTCCACCGAGGCGAGCAGGCAGTCGGCCAGGCGGCTGATGGGCACGCAGGTGTCGGTGCTGATGGCCTTGCAGCCCGGGCGGCTCTGCACGGCGGCGAAGTAGGCGTTGTGCCGCGCGGTCCACAGGCGCGTGCGCTCCTCGGGCGTGCTGGCCCACTCGAAGGCCTGGCCGCCGAACTCGCTCGCGATGCCCTGTACCGTCTCGGCCTGCTCCTGCACGCTGGCGGCCGAGCCGTGGAACTCCATGAGCAGCATAGGCTCCTCGCGCAGGGCCAGCCTGCTGTGCGCGTTGACCATGCGCACGCTGTTGGCGTCGATGAGCTCCACGCGCGCGATGGGTACGCCCAGCTGTATGGTCTGGATGACGGTGCGCACGGCGGCCTCGATGCTGGGGAACGAGCAGATGGCCGCGCTCACCGCCTCGGGCAGCGGGTACAGGCGCACGGTGACCTCGGTGAAGACGCCCAGCGTGCCCTCGCTGCCCACCATCAGGCGCGTGAGGTCGTAGCCGGCGCTGCTCTTCTTGGCGCGCGTGCCGGTGCGGATCACGTCGCCGCCGGCGGTGACGACTTCGAGCGCCAGCACGTTCTCGCGCATGGTGCCGTAGCGCACGGCGTTGGTGCCGCTGGCGCGCGTGGCGGCCATGCCGCCGATGCTGGCGTCGGCGCCGGGGTCGATGGGGAAGAACAGGCCCGTGTCCTTGATGGCCTCGTTGAGCTGCTTGCGCGTGATGCCGGGCTGCACGGTGACGGTGAGGTCGTCGGCGTCGATGGACAGCACCTTGTTCATGCGGCCCACGTCGATGCTGATGCCGCCCTGCACGGCCAGCAGGTGGCCTTCGAGCGAGGAGCCCGCGCCGTAGGCGATCACCGGCACCCCGTGCTGCGCGGCCAGGCGCATGGCGTCCTGCACGTCCTGCGTGCTCTCGGCGAACACCACGGCCGCGGGCGGCGGCGCCTGGATCGAGCCCTCGTCGCGCCCGTGCTGCTCGCGCACGGCCTGGGCCGTGGAGAATTGCGCGCCGAACCGCCGGGCCAGCGCGTCCAGCAGGGCCTGGGGCACGGGGCGCGGGGCGGTCTGGGGTTGCAGCGGGGCGGCGGCGGGGGCGTTCATGGGCTTCTCCGGTCGTGGCAGGAGCGACCATTCTAGAAGTCCGCCCAGGCCTTGGGCACGAGGCCCGCGGCGGCCAGGCAGCGCCGCCGGGCCCGGGATCAGGACCGGGTGCCGGCCGCGTGCTTGGCGGCGGCGGGCCTGGAGCCGCCGCCCGGGGCGGTGTTCGGCTCGGGCGGGGTGCGGCTGGGGCCGACCTGGTACCTCGGCTGTGCGGAGGCAGTGGGCGAGGGCTGGGCTTGCGCCAGCGCGCCGCCCACGGTCAGCGCCGCGAACAGCATCACGCTGCGGGCATCGAACGAGGAGAGGGGGCGTCGTTGCTGTGCTTGAGGCATCGATTCGGTCTCCGTGAAGAAGTGGAACAGGCCTGCATTGCACCGCAGCAGGCGCTGCGCGGGCCAGCACTTTTGCCCGCTGTTGCCCTGCTCAACAATTGCGCGGTGGATGTAACGCACAATCGTCGCTTCGGCCCCGAATCAGGAGGAATGCGCTATGGGAAACAGACTGACACAGATCGCAACGCGTACCGGCGACGACGGCACCACCGGCCTGGGCGACAACACGCGCGTGTCCAAGGCCAGCGGCCGCCCGCATGCCATGGGCGACGTGGACGAGCTCAATTCCCACATCGGCCTGCTGATGTGCGAGCCGCTGCCGCAGGACGTGCGCGAGCTGTTGATCGACGTGCAGCACCAGCTGTTCAACCTGGGCGGCGAGCTGTGCATGCCCGGCTACGAGCTGCTCAAGGACGATGCGCTGCTGCAGCTGGACAACGCGCTGGCGCGCTACAACGCCGAGCTGCCGCGGCTGCAGGAGTTCATCCTGCCCGCGGGCACGCGCGCGGCCTGCCAGGCCCATGTGTGCCGCACGGTGGCGCGCCGCGCCGAGCGCGCCGTGGTCGCGCTGCAGCAGGCCGAGGCCATGCGCGCCGCGCCGCGCCAGTACCTGAACCGCCTGTCCGACCTGCTGTTCGTGCTCTCGCGCGTGCTCAACCGCATGGACGGCGGCAGCGAGGTGTACTGGAAGAGCGAGCGCCTGGCGCGGCAGGCCGACGACACTATTAATTGAATAGCGCTTGGCGCCCGATGGTATTGCGGTAGAAGGCGTTTCTATTGCGGCGCCAGCACCGCCATGGTGATGCGCGAGACGCAGGTCGGCTGCCCCTGGTCGTTCACCATGTCGATCTGCCATACCTGGGTGGTGCGGCCGATGTGCACCGGCCGCGCCGTGCCCGTGACCCAGCCGCTGGTGGCGGCGCGCAGGTGGTTGGCGTTGATGTCCAGGCCCACGGCCCGGTGGCCATCGGGCGCCGAATAGAACGCACCCATGGACCCCAGGGTCTCGGCCAGCACCACGCTGACGCCGCCGTGCAGCAGGCCGAAGGGCTGGCGCGTGCGCTCGTCCACCGGCACGCAGCCGCGCAGGAAATCGTCGCCGATCTCGGTGATCTCGATGCCCAGGTGCGTGATAGCGGTGTTGGCGTGGGTGTGCCGCAGCAGTTCCAGGGACAGGGGTTTTTTCCAGATGGACATGGTGTGGGTGGTGATGGTGGCAAAGCCGCCATCATGCCCACAGTCGCACGCGCTTGCAGCGTTCAGGCGACAGCCGCCGCCAGTTCGTCCTCGGCCGCGCGCATGCTGCCCGTCTCCAGGCAGCGCTGGTGCCAGCTCAGCGCCTCGCCCAGCAGGTGCGGCGTGTGCTGCGCGCCCTGGCGGCGCGCACGGTCGAAGTAGTCCTGCAGCAGGGGGCGCCAGTCGGGATGGGCGCATCGGTCGATGATCACCTGCGCGCGCTGGCGCGGCGACAGGCCGCGCAGGTCGGCCAGGCCCTGCTCGGTGACGATGATCTGCGTGTCGTGCTCGGTGTGGTCCACGTGCGAGACCATGGGCACGATGCAGCTCACGTCGCCGCCCTTGGCCACCGAGGGCGTGACGAAGAACGACAGGTAGCCGTTGCGCGCGAAGTCGCCCGAGCCGCCGATGCCGTTCATCATGCCCGACCCCATGACGTGGGTGGAGTTGATGTTGCCGTAGATGTCGGCCTCGATCATGGCGTTCATGGCGATCACGCCCAGGCGCCGCACCAGCTCGGGGTGGTTGCTGATCTCCTGCGGGCGCAGCACGATGCGCTCGCGGTAGAAGGCGATGTTGTCGGTGAACTCCTTGAGGGCCGGGCGGCTCAGCGAGATGGCCGTGGCCGACGCGGCCGCCATCTTGCCGCGCTTGATGAGCTCCAGCATGCCGTCCTGCAGCACCTCGGTGAAGCCCAGCAGGTCGTCGAACGGGCCGTCCAGCAGCCCCGCCAGCACGGCGTTGGCCACGTTGCCCACGCCCGACTGCAGCGGCAGCATGTTCCTGGGCAGGCGGCCCACCTTCACCTCATGGGCCAGGAAGTCGATGATGTGCGCCGCGATCTGGTTGGACACCGCGTCGGGCTGGGCGAACGCCGTGTCGCGGTCGCCATGGTGCGTCGGCACCACGGCGATGACCTTCGCCGGGTCCACGCGCAGGTAGGGCTCGCCGATGCGCTCGATGGGCTGCGTCAGGTTGATGGGCAGGCGGCGCGGCGGAATGGCCGTGCCGTAGTAGATGTCGTGCATGCCCTCCATCTCGGCGGGGGGCAGGGAGTTGACCTCCAGGATCACCTTGTCGGCGATGTCCAGCCAGGTTTTGTTGTTGCCCACGGCGGCCGACGGAATCAGCCGCCCGTCGGGCAGGATGCCCAGCACCTCGACCACCGCCACGTGCATGGGGCCCAGGAAGCCGAACCAGGCCTGCTGGGCCACGTGCGACAGGTGGATGTCCAGGTAATCCACCTCGCCCGCGTTGATCCTGTCGCGGCAGACGGGGTCGGACTGGAACGGCAGCCGCTGGCGCATGCCGCCCACCCTGGCCAGCGCGCCGTCGAGCTCGGGCGCCGTGGAGGCGCCCGTCCACACGTTGACCTGGAACGGCCGGCCCGCGGCATGCTCGGCCTCGATGCGGGCCGCCAGCGCCTGGGGCACCAGCTTGGGGTGGCCAGACCCGGTGAACCCGCTCATGCCGACGTTGGCGCCGGCGGGGATCAGGGCCGCGGCCTCGGCCGCGCTCATGATCTTCCGGGCCAGGCCCGGGTGCTGGATACGGGGAGACGACGATGGGGACACACAAACTCCAGACGAAAAAGCGCCCCGCGCAGGCCTGCTGGGCGGCCGGCGTGAGGCATGGGGAAGAGCGCAAATCTTAGCAGCCGGACTGGGGATAACCCTGATCCCGCGACCGGCCGACGGGCGGCCGCAGGCCGGCGGTACGATCGCCACCACCATGCCCTTCACGCCGCTCTGCCCCTCCTGCCGCCAGCCCGCCGACGTCCGCCGCTTTGCCGCGACCGGCGGCGGCACGCTGGAGCTGGACCTGTGCTTCGCCTGCCAGGGCCTGTGGTTCGACCCGCAGGAAAACACGCGCCTGGCCCCCGCCGCCGTGCTGCAGCTGTTCGAGCTGCTGCACGAGCACCGCGGCGACGCCCACCGTCCCCTGTCCGACCGCCTGCAATGCCCGCGCTGCGCCAAGGCCCTGGCCAAGGGCTACGACGTGGCCCAGGGCGGGCGCTACGTCACCTACCGCTGCGCGGCGCGCCACGGGCGTTTTTCCACCTTCGGCGCGTTCATGGTGGAAAAGGGCTTCGTGCGCCACCTGTCCAGGCTGGAGATCGAGGCCCTGGCCCGGCGCGTGGGCACCATCGCCTGCACCAGCTGCGGCGGCGCGGTGGACATCCGCAACGACCACGCCTGCCCCTACTGCCGCTCGGCCCTGTCGCTGCTCGACCCGCAGGCCGTGGACAAGACCCTCGCGCGCCACGGCCGCGCCGCGCAGCAGGCCGTCGCGCAGGCCGACGAGCGCTCGCCCGAGGCCCTGGCCGACGCCCTCGTCGCCCTGGAGCGCAACCGTGCCCGCGAGGAGCGCGAGCGCCAGCGCGAACGGCTCGAAGGGCGGCAGAGCGACCAGTTCGACCTGGTCGCGGCGGGCATCGAGTTCGTGTGGGCGCTGCTGCGGCGCTGACCTTCAGCGTCCGCGGTCCAGCAGCGCGTACAGCACGATGGCGCCGAAGGTGGCCGTGCCGATGCCGCCCAGCGCGAAGTCGCCGAACTTGAGCGTGAACTCGCCCGTGCCCAGGATGAGCGTGATGGCGGCCACGATCAGGTTCTTGTTCTGCGAGAAGTCCACCCGGTTGTCCACCCAGATCTTGGCGCCCGCGATCGCGATCAGGCCGAACACCACGATGGACACGCCGCCCATCACCGGCAGCGGAATGGCCTGGATCAGCGCGCCGAACTTGGGGCTGAAGCCCAGCAGCACGGCGATCAGCGCCGCCACCAGGAACACGGCCGTGGAGTAGATGCGCGTGGCGGCCATCACGCCGATGTTCTCGGCATAGGTCGTCACGCCCGTGCCGCCGGCCGCGCCGCTCACCATCGTCGCCACGCCGTCGCCGATGAAGGCGCGGCCCATGTACTGGTCCAGGTTCCTGCCGGTCATGGCCGTCACGGCCTTGATGTGGCCCAGGTTCTCGGCCACCAGGATGATGACCACGGGCACGATGAGCAGCATGGCCGGCGCGCTGAACACCGGCGCGTGGAACTGCGGCACGCCGAACCAGGGCGCGGCCATCACGCCCGACAGATCCACGGGCTTGCCCAGGCCCATGCCGTTGGTGAGCAGGGCGTAGGCGATGCTCGCCAGGATCAGCCCCACGAGGATCAAGAGGCGCTGCACCATGCCGCGCGTGAACACGGCCACCAGCGCCACGCAGACGAAGGTCAGGGCCTGCATCCAGCTGTCGAAGTTGCTGGCCGCCATGTTCTTGATCGGGATCGAGGCCAGGTTCAGGCCGATGACGGCCACCACCGCGCCCGTCACCACGGGCGGCATGAAGCGTTCGATCCAGCCGGTGCCGACCAGGTGCACCACCACGCCGATGGCCGCGTACACCGCGCCGCAGGCGATGATGCCGCCCAGCGCCACGCCGATGTTGGCATTCGGCCCCTTGCCCGCGTAGGCCGTGGCGGCGATCACCACGCCGATGAAGGCGAACGACGAGCCCAGGTAGCTGGGCACCTTGCCGCCGGTGATCAGGAAGAAGATGAGCGTGCCGATGCCGCTCATGAACACCGCCAGGTTGGGGTCGAACCCCATCAGGATGGGTGCGAGCACCGTCGCGCCGAACATGGCGATCACGTGCTGGATGCCCATGAGGCCCGTCTGCGCCCAGGGCAGGCGCTCGTCGGGGCCGATCACGCCGCCCGATTGCAGCACCTGCGCGGGGCGCTCGGCCCATTGAAACAAACCCATTTTTTTCTCCTTGTGTGGGAAGTGGGGCGATGGTAGAAGGTTTGTGCCGCCGGCGTTGGGCTTCAAGCAAAAAATGCCGTTACCGCTTGCGTGGCAAGCGCAAGCAGCTATCAAAAAAGGAATTTTCCGGCGATTGCCGATGCGGCCGCACGACGATGCGCCGCCTGCGGGCATTGCGCTGCAGCGGCGCGTGGCCGAGGAGCGCCTGGTGGGGTGCGCCGGGCTTTTTCGCTATGGTCGCCCGGGCAGCGTCGGCCAGGCCGGGCGCCGGCCCGTGAGCTGGCTCACGATCAGGGCCTTCAGCGGCGGCAGCCGGGTGGAGCCGGCCAGCACCGCGCGGCGCAGCAGCTTGGGGAGCGGCCGGGTGTCCGTGTACAGGCCGACGATGGTGTTCGTGCCCTGGTAGATGGGCCAGGCGTGCAGCCGGTGCGTGCGCTCGTAGCGCGCGAGCACGGCGGCGTCGCCGATGTCCTGCCCCCGGCCGTGCGCCTCGCGCAGCGTGGCCGTCAGGCTCTCCACGCCGGCCAGGCCCAGGTTGTAGCCATGCGCCGTCACCGGGTGCATGCCCACGGCCGCGTCGCCCAGCAGCGCGCAGCGCTGGCCCGCGAAGCGCTGCGCCCAGACGGCGACCAGCGGGTAGGCGTGGCGCTCGCCCACCAGCTGCATGCTGCCCAGCCGGTGCTGGAACTGTGCCTGCACGGCGGCGGCGAAATCCTCCGGGCCGAGCGCCAGCAGCGCCTGGGCCTGCGCGCTGTCGGCCGTGACCACGGCCGAGCACATGGGGCTGCCATCGACCACGTCGTCGGGCAGCGGCAGGATGGCCAGCGTGCGCTCGTAGCCGAAGCACTCGTGCGCCGTCTCGTGGTGCGGCAGCTCGTGGCGCATGCGGCAGACGATGACGGTGCGGCCGAAGTCGTTCATGGACGCGCCGATGCCCAGCTGGCGCCGCGTGGCGGAAAAGCGGCTGTCGGCCGCCACCAGCAGCGGCGCCTGCAGCGACTGCGGCGCTGCGTCCGGCCGGCCGGCGTCGGTGTAGCTCAGCATGGCGTGCCCGGGCGTGATCGCCACCTGGCCCACGCGCGCGCCGGTGACCAGGCGCACGCCGGGCGTGCGGCTGGCGACGGCCCAGGCGCTCCTGCGCAGCGCATGGTTGGGCACGATCCAGCCCAGGTTGTCCACGCCGCTGCCGCCCGCGTGCAGCTGCATGGCGCCGCGCTGGCCCACCGGGCCGTCGTGCACCTGGGCCTCGCGCAGCAGGCCGATTTCGTGCGCGTCCAGCTGCTGCCAGCTGCCCAGGCGCTGCAGCAGCGCCACGCTGGGGTGGGTGAGGGCGATCTCGCGCCCGTCCGGCGCCGGCGCGGCGAGCCGGGCCGCGTCCTGCTGCTCGACCACGGTGACGGAAAAGCCCGCCTGGGCCAGGGAAATGGACAGCGACAGGCCGGCCGGGCCTGCGCCAACGATGAGAACGTCGCTGTGTTGCATGGGGCGTATGGTACGGCCGGCCCCGTGCAGGTTCATTGCGTGATGGCAACTGTCCGCCGTGCGACGCGCCTGCGCTGGCGCGGCCCGGGCGGCGCTGCTACGCTGGCGCGCCATGGAGACAAACGACACCCCCCCTTACGTGCCGCGCATGCGCCAGTACCGGGACTGGCTGCTGGCCGAGCGCGGCCTGCGCTTCGACGACTACCAGGCGCTGTGGCGCTGGTCGGTGACCGAGCTGGACGCCTTCTGGCAAAGCATCTGGGACTACCACGCGCTGGCCTCGCCCACGCCGCACCGCGCGGCGCTGGGCACGAACGTGATGCCGGGCGCGCAGTGGTTTCCCGGCGCCCGGGTCAACTACGCGCAGCAGGTGCTGCGCCATGGCGCGGCCGCGCACGCCGCGGGCCTGGCAGCCGTGATCAGCGAGGACGAGAAGGGCCGCGTGCGCGAGCTGTCCTGGCCCGAGCTCAAGCGCCAGAGCGCGGCGCTGGCCCTGCACCTGCAGGCCCAGGGCGTGCAGCCCGGCGACCGCGTGGCGGCCTACCTGCCGAACGTGCCCGAGACCATCGTCGCCTTCCTGGCCTGCGCCAGCATCGGCGCGGTGTGGAGCGTGTGCGCGCCCGACATGGGCGCCAGCGCGGTGCTCGACCGCCTGCGCCAGATCGAGCCCAAGGTGCTGATCGCGGTGGACGGCGTCACCTGGGCCGGCATGGACATCGACCGTACCCCGGTGGTGGCCGAGCTGCGCGCGCAGTTGCCCAGCGTGCGGCACCTGCTGCTGGTGAACCACCTGGACGCCACGAAAACCATAGCTGACAGCGCACGCTACACGGACGTCATCGCCAGAAACGATGCGCAGGTGGCAGCCTTCGAGCCGCTGTGGCTGCCGTTCGACCATCCGCTGTGGATCGTCTATTCCAGCGGCACCACGGGCCTGCCCAAGCCCATCGTGCATGCGCACGGCGGCATCGTGCTCGTGGCCATGGTCACCGGCCTGCACATGGACGTGGGCCCGAGCTACGCGCCCAACAGCCTGGGCGAGCGCTTCTGCTGGTACAGCTCCACCGGCTGGGTGATGTGGAACTGCCAGGTGGCGGGCCTGCTGTCGGGCACCACCTGCGTGATCTTCGACGGCAGCCCCGGCGGGCCGCGCGGCGCGCCGGACTGGACCACGCTGTGGCGCTTCGCCGCGCGCCACCGCGTCACCTTCCTCGGCTCGGGCGCGGCGTTCTTTGCCGGCTGCATGAAGGCCGGCGTCGATCTGGCGCGCTGCGGCGACCTGTCGCGCATACGCGCGCTGGGCAGCACCGGCTCGCCCCTGTCGGCCGAGGTGCAGCAGTGGGGCACGCAGCAGTTCGCGCGCATCGCCGCCAGCGCCGCGCAGCGCGACATCTGGTGGCTGAACATCTCGGGCGGCACCGACTTCGCCGGCGGCTTCATCGCCGGCACGCCCGAGCTGCCGCAGCGCGCCGGCCAGATGCAGTGCCGCATGCTGGGCGCGGCGGTGGAGGCCTGGAACGAGGCCGGCGAGCCGGTCACGGGCCAGGTGGGCGAGCTGGTGTGCACGCAGCCGATCCCGTCCATGCCGCTGGCGTTCTGGAACGACCCGGGCCACGCGCGCTACCTGGCCAGCTACTTCGAGATGTACCCGCCCGGCCACGGCCGCAGGCCCGGCGGCGGCGACCTGGGGCCCGAGGCCGGCAGCGTCTGGCGCCATGGCGACTGGCTGCGCATCGGCGACGAGCACGGCCAGGGGCAGTGGTGCGTGATCTTCGGCCGCTCCGACGCCACCATCAACCGCCACGGCCTGCGCATGGGCACCAGCGAGATCTACAGCGCCGTGGAGGCGCTGCCCGAGGTGCTCGACTCGATGGTCGTGGACCTGGAATACCTGGGGCGCGAGAGCTTCATGCCGCTGTTCGTCGTGCTGCGGCCCGGCGCCGCGCTGGACGACGCCCTGCGCGCGCGCATCGATGCCGCCATCCGCAACGCCCTCAGCCCGCGCTTCGTGCCCGACGACATCGTGCAGGTAGCCGAGGTGCCGCGCACCCTGAGCGGCAAGAAGCAGGAGCTGCCCATCAAGAAGCTGCTGCTGGGCCAGCCGCTGGCCAGGGTGGTCAACCAGGAGGCCATGGCCAACCCCGGCTGCCTGTCTTGGTACGTGGACTATGCGGCGCGCCGCAATGCCTCGTTAGCTACATAAATGGTAGCTTCCTGCGCTTATCCAGAAAGCGCTGTATCCATATTTTGCTTGCAGATCTCCAGCGCATGCTCGGCAAAGCGCTGCACCACCCGGCTGGGCTCGTCCGCCAGCCGCGCCAGCGCGATGCTGACGTGAAAGCCCGGCGGGTTGTCGGTCAGCGCGAGGCATTTCACGCCGCGCGGCACCACCTGGCGCGCCACGCCGGCCACCAGGCCCACGCCCAGGCCCGAGGCCACCAGGCTCATGATGGTCTGCACCTGCGCGGCCTCCTGCGCCACCTGCGGCGCGAAGCCCGAGAACTGGCAGCGCATCATGGCCAGGGCCAGCAGGCCGGGCACCTTGCCGCGCGGGTACATGATGAAGGGCTCGTGCGCGGCCTCGTGCAGGGCGATGGCCTCGCGCCCGGCCAGCGGGCTGGTCTCGGCCACGGCCAGCACGAAGTCGTCGCGGTCCAGCGGCGTCAGGTCGAAGCCGCTGGCGTCGAGCAGGGGAAAGCGCAGCAGGCCGGCATCGAAGCGGCGCGAGACCAGGCCCTCCAGGATCTCGGACGAGGTGGCCTCGGACAGCTCCAGCGTGATCTGCGGGTAGCGCGCGCGCAGCGATGGGATGAGCCGCGGCAGCAGCGCATAGGTGGCCGAGCCGATGATGCCCAGGCGCAGCCGCCCGCCCGTGCCCTCGCGCGTGTCCAGCACCGCCTGGCGGCATTGCTGGGCGTGCAGCAGCGTGCGGCGCGCGTCGTCCAGCATGGCCTGGCCCGCGGGGGTGAGCGCGACGCCCGTGCGCGTGCGCGCGAACAGCGCGCTGCCCAGCTCTTCCTCCAGCTTGCGGATGGACACCGACAGCGGCGGTTGCGCCATGTGCAGCCGCTCGGCCGCGCGGTGGAAGTTGCCCGTCTCTGCCAGCGTGACGAACTGGCTCAGCTGTCGCAGGTTCATTTGATACCTGATGAATATTGAAATCGAATTTTTTAATATTAGACACAGCTTGCCGCACTGCCTACAGTGGTGCCCCTGACCGGCGGCCGAACCGACCGTCAAGGAGACAAGACCAATGCCATTGCACCGCAGAACCGCCCTGCGCGCCCTGCTGGGTTCCGGCCTCGCGGCCCTGGGCGCCGCCACGGCGCCGGCCGCCCGGGCGCAGGCCTTCCCGTCCAGGACCATCAAGTTCGTCGTGCCCTTCGGGCCCGGCAGCGGCACCGACACCTCGGCGCGCTACTTCGCCAAGAAGCTGCAGGACCTCACGGGCCAGGCCGTGGTGGTGGAGAACAAGCCCGGCGCCAACGGCTTCCTGGCGGTCAAGCAGGTGCTCGCCGCGCCGGCCGACGGCTACACCGTGTTCATCGGCAGCAACTCCACGCTGGCCGTGAACGCGGCGCTGTTCAAGGAGCTGCCCTACGACCCGGTGAAGGATTTCTCGCCCCTGACCATGATGATGCGCTCGCCCGCCATGCTGGTGGTGCCGCCGGCCGCGCCCTACAGCGACCTCAAGGGCCTGCTGGCCCACGCCCGGGCGAACCCGGGCAAGGTGAACTTCGGCGCCGGGTCGGCCGGCTACCAGCTCATGGGCGAGCTGCTCAACGACATGGCCGGCGTGCAGACCGTGCACGTGCCCTTCAAGAGCGCGGGCGAGACCATGACCGCCGTGGCCTCGGGCACGGTGGACTATGCGTTCGCCGAGGTCACGGCCGTGCTGGAGCTGGCCAGGGGCGGGCGCCTGAAGATCCTGGCCGTGGCGGCCGACAAACGCGTGGGCAACGCGCCCGAGGTGCCGACCATGGGCGAGGCGGGATTGAGCGGCTTCGAGGCCTACACCTGGGTGGGCGCCATGGTGCCCGCCAGGACGCCCGCGGCCGAGACGGCCCGGCTGGCCGAGCTGTTCACCGCCATCTCCAGGATGGACGAGACGCGCGCCTTCTACGAGCGCCTGGGCGCCGCGCCCATGACGGGCGGGCCCGCGCAGATGCACGATTTCCAGCGCAAGGAGATCGCGCTGTGGAAGCGCATCGTCACCCAGGCCAAGGTGCCGCTGCAATAGGAATGGATTCACGAGGAGGACGGGGATGAGCACCCTGGATTCGCTTGCGCTCACGCGCATACCGCCCGAGGACGAGGCCCTGCGCGCCGAGGTGCGCGCCTTCCTCGCCGAGGCCATCAAAACCCTGCCCGCGCACGTGCGCGCCCGCTCCTGGGGCGGCTACAGCACCGAGCTGAGCCGCAAGCTCGGCGAGCGCGGCTGGATCGGCGTGACGCTGCCCAGGGAATACGGCGGCGGCGGGCGCAGCGCGTTCACGCGCTACGTGCTCGTGGAGGAATACCTGAACTGCGGCGCGCCCGTGGGTTCGCACTGGATCGCCGACCGCCAGAGCGCGCCGCTGATCCTCAAGTACGGCACCGAGGCGCAAAAGCGCTTCTACATCCCGCGCGTGTGCCGCGGCGAGGCGTTCTTCTGCATCGGCATGAGCGAGCCCAATTCGGGCTCGGACCTCGCCAGCGTCAAGACCCGCGCCGTGCCCAACGACAAGGGCTTCCTGCTCAACGGCCAGAAGATCTGGACCACCAACGCCCACCACTGCCAGTACATGATCGCGCTGGTGCGTACCTCGGGCGCGCCCGAGGACCGGCACAAGGGGCTGTCGCAGGTCATCGTGGACCTGCAGCTGCCCGGCGTCACCGTGCGCCCCATCGAGGACCTGTCGGGCGACAGCCACTTCTGCGAGGTGTTCTTCGACAACGTGCAGCTCGCGCCCGACGCGCTCATCGGCGCCGAGGGCCAGGGCTGGGAACAGGTCACGGCCGAGCTCGCCTTCGAGCGCAGCGGGCCCGAGCGGCTGTTCTCCAGCATCGTGCTGTTCGACCAGTGGCTCGACTACGTGCGCACGCCCCGGGGCCGCACGGCGCCGGCGCAAAGGCTCGCGGGCAAGGTGCTCACGCAGCTCGCGCCGCTGCGCGCCATGTCGGTGGCGATCCAGGAAAAGCTGGTGCGCGGCGAAAGCCCCATCGTCGAGGCCGCGCTCGTCAAGGAGCTGGGCACCACGCTGGAGCAGTTCATCCCCGCAGCCATCGCCGACGACCTGTTCGCCCGCGAGGCGGAGGACGTGCCCGTGGAACTCTTGATGACGCTGAAGTACGTGACCGAGGCCTCTCCCTCGTTCTCGCTGCGCGGCGGCACGCGCGACATCCTGCGCGGCATGATCGCGCGCGGTTTGGGACTGCGCTGAAAGGAATGGGCATGGACAACGATCTGTTTGCCGACGCGGCCCGCCAGGTGCTGGCCGATCAATGCACGCCTGCGGTGGTGCGCGCCATCGAGGCCGGCGGCCGCGCCGCGCCCGAGGCCGCCGCGCTCTGGGCGCAGCTGGAGGCCACGGGCCTGGCCGACGCGCTGCTGCCCGAAAGCCAGGGCGGCGCGGGCCTTGCGCTGTCGCAGGCCTTCGGCGTGCTGGAGCAATGCGGCGCGCACGCGCTGCCGCTGCCGCTGGGCGAGACCATGGTGGCGCGCGCGCTGCTCGCGGCCGCCGGCGTGGACCGGCCCGCGGGCGGCATCGCGCTGGCGCGCGGCGAGCGCACCCACGAGGGCGGCCTGCGCTGCGCCCTGGTGCGCGGCGGGCGCGTGGCGCATGCGGTGCTCGCGCAGGCCGGCGGCGCCTGGCACCTGCTGGGCGTGGCCGGCGCGCAGGAGGCGCCCCAGGCGCTGGCGCTCGACGCCGCGCTGGCCTGGACGCCCGCGCAGCTGCAGGCCGCGCCCGCGGTGGCCGTGGACGCCGCGCTCGACCTGCGCACCCTGCAGGCCGCCGTGCTCGCGCCGCAGATGGCCGGCGCGGCGATGCACGTCTTCCAGCGCACGCTGCAATATGCCAACGAGCGCCAGCAGTTCGGCCGCCCCATCGGCAAGTTCCAGGCCATACAGCACCAGCTGGCCGTGATGAGCGAGCATGTGTTCGCCGCGCGCATGGCCGCGCAGCTGGGCTGCAGCGGCGCCGGCGTGCGGCCCGACCGCCTGCGCGTGGCGACGGCCAAGGCGCGCTGCAGCGAGGCGGCGCTGGCCGTGTCCGAGTTCGCCCACGCCATCCACGGCGCCATCGGCTTCACCGCCGAATACGACCTGCAGCTGTTCACGCGCCGCCTGCACGCCTGGCGCCAGGCCGCGGGCAGCGAGTCCTACTGGTACGACGTGGCCGGCCAGGCGCTGCTGGAGCACCAGGGGCTGACGCTGGACGTGGTGCGCCGCATCACCGACATGGAAAGCGTGCTTTGAAACCGATAGCTGCTACCGCTTGCCTGCAAAGGATTTTCAAATGAAAACACATGGAAATCCTTGCATGACAAGCGCTGGAAGCTCCTCTTTTTGAATGGAGAACCCATGGCCTTCCTGACTCTAGAGCGCGACGGCGCCATCCTGACCGTCACCATGAACCAGCCCGAGACGCGCAACGCCCTCACCGGCAACACGGCGGTGCAGGAATTCGTGCAGCTGTGCGACGACGTGCGCAAGGACGCGGGCGTGAAGGTGATCATTCTCACCGGCGCCGGCCCCATCTTCAGCTCGGGCGGCAACGTCAAGGACATGAAGCGCTTCTTCGACGACGCGCTCACGCCCGACCTGATCCGCGAGGAATACCGCCAGGGCATACAGCGCATCCCGCAGGCGCTGTACAACCTCGACGTGCCGGTGATCTGCGCCGTCAACGGCCCGGCCATCGGCGCGGGGCTGGACCTGACCTGCATGTGCGACATCCGCATCGCGGCGGAGACGGCCACCTTCGCCGAGAGCTTCGTGCGCGTGGGCATCGTCCCCGGCGACGGCGGCGCCTGGCTGCTGCCGCGCGCCGTGGGCATGGCCAAGGCGGCCGAGATGGCCTTCACCGGCGAGGCCATCAATGCACAGGAAGCGCTGGCCTGCGGCCTCGTGAGCCGCGTGGTGCCCGCCGGCGAGCTGCTGCCCACGGCCCGCGCCCTGGCCGAAAGAATAGCCGCCAACCCCGGCGCCGTGATGCGCATGACCAAGCGCCTGCTGCGCGAGGGCCAGCTCGCCACGCTGGACTCGCTGCTGGAGCTGTCGGCCGGCTGCCAGGCCATCGCCCACAAGACGGCCGACCACCGCGAGGCCGTCACCGCCTTCATCGAAAAGCGCGCGCCGCGCTTTCAGTGACGCGTGGGGCGGGCGCCGATAATCGCCCCATGGCTTCTCCCCACAAACGCTTCTCGATGATCCGCGAGTTCCACCTCGCGGACTGGTTCACGCTGGGCAACGCGGTGTGCGGCGTGGGGGCGTTGTTCTCCAGCATGACCTACCTGGAGACGGCGGACCTGCGCCACGTCTACTTCGCCTGCGCGCTGGTGCTCGCGGCGCTGGTGTTCGACGTGCTGGACGGGCGCATCGCACGCTGGCGGCAGAAGAGCTCGGCCATGGGGCGCGAGCTCGACTCGCTGGCCGACGTGATCTCCTTCGGCGTGGCGCCGGCCATCATCGCCTACGCCTGCGGCATGCAGGGACTGTACGACCGCATCGTGCTCGCCTTCTTCGTGGCCTGCGGCGTCTCGCGCCTGGCGCGCTTCAACATCACGGCCGAGACCCTGGCCGAAGGCCCCTCGGGCAAGGTCAGGTACTTCGAGGGCACGCCCATCCCCACCTCCATCGTGCTCGTGGGCCTGCTGGCGCTGGCCGCCTCCATGGGCGCGGTGCGCGAGCACCTGTGGCTGGGCAAGGTGATGATCGGCGGCTTCACGCTGCACCCGCTGGTGCTGCTGTTCGCGCTGTCGGGCTCGCTGATGATCAGCCGCATCCGCATCCCCAAGCTGTAAGCGGACAGGCCCTGAGGCCTGCACCGCGTGCGCGGCGGGGCATCTTTGCATGCGAATGAAATTGATTATCATTACGGTAATAAGTTTCATGACATGACGAGGGAAATCATGCTGCACTGCACGCCATCCGGGGCTTCGTCCGCCCCTGCCCCTGTTCTTGGCGCTTGCGCCGTTGCCATCCAGGTCATGCTGGGGAGCGCCAGCCTGTCCGGGGCGGTGCCTGCCGCCGCGCAGTCCGCCGGCGGCGGCACCGCCGCGGCGCTGCCCGAGGTCACGGTGACCCAGCGCCGCGAGGCCATCGACGAGGCGCCGCCGGCCTACGCCGGGGGCCAGGTCGGCAGCGGCGCGCGCATGGGCATCCTGGGCAACGCCTCGGTGCTGGACACGCCGTTCAGCGTGACCAGCTACACGGCGCAGGCGATCGAGAACGAGCAGGCGCGCTCCGTGGCCGACGTGATCGCGATGGACCCCTCGGTGCGCATGGCCAGCGCGCGCTCGAACATCAACGAGGACATCACCATCCGCGGCTTCGCGGTGCCCAGCGGCGACTTCGCGCTCAACGGCATGTTCGGGCTCACGCCGTACTGGCGCGCGCCGCTGGAGGCGGTGGAGCGCGTCGAGGTGCTCAAGGGGCCGTCCGCGGCGCTGTTCGGCATGGCGCCGGGCGGCAGCGTGGGCGGCGTGGTCAACCTCGTGTCCAAGCGGGCCGGCGCCCAGCCCCTCACCCGCTTCACGGCCGGCGTGATGTCGGACTCGGTGGCGGGCGGGCACCTGGACATCGGCCGGCGCTTCGGCCCGGACGGCGCGCTCGGCGCGCGCGTCAACCTCATGCGCCGCCAGGGCGACACGAACATCGACCACCAGTCCACGCGCGAATCGCTCGCCTCGCTGGGGCTGGACCTGCGCCAGAGTGCGCTGCGCGCCTCGCTCGACCTGCTGTGGCAGGAGCAGCGCATCGACAACGTGGTGCGCCAGTTCCAGCTCGCGCCGGGCCTGGCGGCCATCCCGCGCGCGCCGGACAACTCCATCGCCTACCCGGGCTACGGCTGGACGGACGGCCATGACGGCTCGGCCCTCTTCAAGGCCGAATACGACATCAACGACACCCTGACGGCCTACGCGGGCCTGGGCCAGCGCAAGCTGAACTGGGGCTCCGTGGCGGGCAACCCCGTCATCCTGAACACCGCGGGCGACTATTCGTACTTCGGCGGCTGGCAGCGCATGGGCGTCGACTCCAAGTCGGCCGAGGCGGGCGTGCGCGCCAGCTTCAAGACCGGGGGCGTCGCCCACAACGCCGCGCTGGCGTTCACGCGCCTCGACCAGGACCAGACCCTGGGCTTCTACACGGGCTTCCCGGGCGGCATGTCCAACCTCTACGCGGGCGGACGGCAGCCCACGCCGTCCATCGCCGGCATCGACAACCCCCTGCGCCCGTACCAGGACAGCAAGCTCACCAGCGTCGCGCTGGCCGACACCGTGACGCTGCTCGAAGACCGGCTGCTCGTGACCCTGGGCCTGCGCCACCAGAAGGTGCAGGGCCAGAGCTACAACTACATGACCGGCGCGGCGAGCGGCCCCTACTACGACAAGAGCGCCACCACGCCGCTGGCGGGCGTGGTGTTCAAGCTGCGGCCGAACTGGTCGCTGTACGCGAGCTACGTCGAGGGCCTGTCGCGCGGCGAGACCGCGCCCGTGAGCGCGGCCATCGCCAATCCGGGCGAGGTGATGCCGCCGTACCGCTCCAAGCAGAAGGAGATCGGCGCGAAGTTCGACCACGGCGGCTTCCTCGCGACGGTGGGCCTGTTCGAGCTGACCAGGCCCAGCGCGGCCGTCTCGGGCAACGTGTTCGGCGTCAACGGCGAGCAGCGCAACCGGGGCCTGGAGGCCAGCGTCGCGGGCGAGGTCGCGCGCGGCCTGCGTCTGCTGGGCGGCGCGTCCTTCATGGACGCCGAGCTCAGCCGGTCGGCCAACGCCGCCCTCGTGGGCAAGCGGGCCATCGGCGTGCCCAGGTCGCAGCTCAACCTGGGCGCCGAGTGGGACGCTGGCTTCGCGCCGGGGCTCACGCTCACGGGCCGCATGGTCCATACCGCCAAGACCTACGCGGACGCCGCCAACACGCTGCGGGTCGCGGGCTGGACGCGCTGGGACGCCGGCGCGCGCTACGCCGCCCGCATCGGCGGCAAGCCGGTCACCTTCCGCCTGAACGTCGAGAACCTGTTCGACAAGAACTACTACGGCATCGCCACGGCGGGCTACCTGTTCCTCGGCAGCCCGCGCACCGTGTCGCTGTCGGCCAGCGTGGACCTGTGACCATGTCCACGCGCGCCTGGACCTGGGTCCACAAGTGGAGCAGCCTGGTCTGCACCGCGTTCATGCTGCTGCTGTGCCTGACGGGGCTGCCGCTGATCTTCCACGAGGAGATCGAGCACCTGTCCGGCGCGGTCGAGGCCGCCCCCATGCCCGAGGGCACGCCCGAGGCCAGCATGGACCGCATCGCCCAGGCGGCGCGCGAGCGCCGGCCGGACGACGTGATCCGCTACATGTTCTGGGACCCCGAGGAGCACCCCCACCTCACCTACGTGTCCATGGCCAGCCGTGTGGACGCGCCGCCCGACGAGAACAACGCCGTCGTGGTGGACTCGCGCACCGCGCAGGTGCTCGACGAGCCCAGGACCAACGAAGGCTTCATGTACGTCATGCTCAAGCTGCACGTGGACATGTTCGCGGGCCTGCCGGGCATGCTGTTCCTGGGCTTCATGGGC
This sequence comes from Alicycliphilus sp. T452, assembly GCF_054512775.1. Classification (NCBI taxonomy): domain Bacteria; kingdom Pseudomonadati; phylum Pseudomonadota; class Betaproteobacteria; order Burkholderiales; family Comamonadaceae; genus Alicycliphilus; species Alicycliphilus sp. T452. The sequence continues at coordinate 135,741 of NZ_JBTNEH010000007.1, read as the reverse complement.
CTGCTGATGGTGGTGGCCATCGTCTCGGGCGTGGTGCTGTACTACCCGTTCATGCGCCGCCTGCGCTTCGGCGCCCTGCGCACGCGGCGCAGCGCCCGCATCCGGTGGCTCGACTGGCACAACCTGCTGGGCATCGTCACCGTGGTGTGGCTCACGGTGGTCGGTATCACGGGCAGCATCAACACGCTGGACCGCATCATCCTGGCGATCTGGCAGCAGGACCAGATGGCCGAGATGACCGCGCCCTACAAGGGCCTGCCGCCGGTCACCCGCCCCGCGCACCTGCAAAAGTCCATCGAGGCGGCCCGCGCCGCCGCGCCCGACATGGCCGTGCGCCTGGTGGCGTTTCCGGGTACGGCGTTCTCCAGCCCGCACCACTACACCTTCTTCCTCAAGGGCGGCACGCCGGTCACGTCGCGCCTGCTCAAGCCCGCGCTGGTGGACGCGCAGACCGGCGTGCTGACCGCCTCGCGCGACATGCCGTGGTACGTCAAGACGCTGTTCCTGTCGCAGCCGCTGCACTTCGGCGACTACGGCGGACTGCCGCTCAAGATTCTCTGGACGCTGCTCGACCTCGCGGCCATCGTCGTGCTCGGCAGCGGCCTGTACCTGTGGCTGCGCAAGCCCAGGGCGGCGCCCGTGCCGGGCGCAGAGGCGGAACCGGATGCAGAACTGGCGCCCGTGGCGGCGGTGGAGGCCAAGACATGACGACGAAGCACGGGCGCGGCGCCCGCACCGACGAGGCGCAGACCGCCGCGGAGATCTTCCGCGTTCCCCTCCTGCTCGGCCTGGCGACCGCGGTCGGGCTCGTCTCGGCGCTGGTCGGCGACGGCGTGTGGGATGCGCTGTCCTGGCTCGCGCTCGCCACGCCGGCGGCGGCCGTGGCGTGGGCCTGGCGCGCACGCTGACGGCGATCGCGCCCGACGGGCGGCTTCGGGCCGCCATGCGTGTCCCGTGAAAAGGCCGCGGACACGTTCCGAGACACTTCCTGATGCAGCCGCCGGCGCGGCTGCCGGGTACACTTTGCGGCTTCGAGGAGCCGCCGCGCGGCGCCTTTTTTCCACCCCCATCGCTTCATGGCCGTTGACACGGCGGGCCAGGCCCGCACCCATCTAGACCTCAAGAGCGCCCAGCTGTCCGTGGTGGCCCTGGTGCTCAAGACCGCCGACGTTTCCGCCGTTGCCGCGGAACTGGCCGCCCGCAGGGCCGACGACCCCGAGTTCTTCGACAACGACCCGGTGCTGATCGACCTGTCGGCCGTGCAGGGCGAGGAGCAGCCCATCGACTTCGCCGCGCTGGTGCAGGCGCTGCGCAGCCACCGCACCCAGCCCGTGGCCGTGCGCGGCGGCAGCCCCGCGCAGATGGCCGCCGCCCATGCCGCAGGCCTGATCGCCGCGCCCGACGTGCCCGCGGCGCGCGCGCAGCCGCGCGAGAGCGGCGCCGTGCGCGAGGTGGTCCGCGAGGTCGTGCGCGAAGTGCAGGTCGAAGTGCCCGTGCAGGCGAGCGCGCCCGGCGCGCTGGTGGTGGACAAGCCGCTGCGTTCGGGCCAGCAGGTCTACGCGCGCGGCTCCGACCTGGTCGTGATGGCCGTGGTCAGCTTCGGCGCCGAGGTGATCGCCGACGGCAACATCCATGTCTATGCGCCGCTGCGCGGGCGTGCCATCGCCGGCGCGCGCGGCGACACCAGCGCCCGCATCTTCACCACCTGCCTGGAGCCGCAGCTGGTCTCCGTGGCAGGCATCTACCGCACCACCGAGACCGAGCTGCCCGACAACGTGCGCGGCAAGCCGGCCCAGGTGCGGCTCGATGGCGAAAAGCTGCTCATCGAGCCGCTGTAAGCCACCCGATCATTCATTTCGAAGACAGCAACGCAAGGACTTCTCAGAACATGGCCAAAATCGTCGTCGTGACCTCCGGCAAGGGGGGCGTGGGCAAGACCACCACCAGTGCCGCCTTCGCATCGGGCCTGGCGCTCGCCGGCCACAAGACCGCCGTCATCGACTTCGACGTCGGACTGCGCAACCTGGACCTCATCATGGGCTGCGAGCGCCGCGTGGTGTACGACCTGATCAACGTGATCCAGGGCGAGGCCAACCTCAACCAGGCGCTGATCAAGGACAAGCAGTGCGAGAACCTGTTCGTGCTCGCCGCCAGCCAGACGCGCGACAAGGACGCGCTGACGCAGGAGGGCGTGGAAAAGGTGCTCAAGGACCTGGCGGGCATGGGTTTCGACTACATCGTCTGCGACTCGCCCGCCGGCATCGAGAGCGGCGCCCTCATGGCCATGCACTTCGCCGACGAGGCGCTGCTGGTGACCAACCCCGAGGTGTCCTCGGTGCGCGACTCCGACCGCATCCTGGGCATGCTCGGCAGCAAGACCCGCCGCGCCATCGAAGGCAAGGAGCCCATCAAGGAACACCTCCTGATCACGCGCTACAACCCCAACCGCGTGCAGGACGGCCAGATGCTGGGCCTGGAGGACATCCAGGACATCCTGCGCATCAAGCTCATCGGCGTGATCCCCGAGTCCGAGAGCGTGCTGCAGGCCTCCAACCAGGGCCTGCCGGCCATCCACCTGGCGGGCACCGACGTGTCCGAGGCCTACAAGGACGTGGTGGCGCGCTTCATGGGCGAGGACAAGCCCCTGCGCTTCACCGACGCGGCCAAGCCCGGCTTCTTCAAGCGCATTTTCGGCGGGAGGTAAGCGGCCATGTCCCTGCTGTCCTTTCTGCTCGGCGAGAAGAAGAAGACCGCCGCGGTCGCCAAGGAGCGCCTGCAGATCATCCTGGCGCACGAGCGCAGCGGCCGCAACGCCGGCAAGCCCGACTACCTGCCCGCGCTGCAGCGCGAACTGGTGGCGGTGATCTCCAAGTACGTGAAGATCAACGCCGACGACCTCAAGGTGCACTTCGAGCGCCAGGACGACCTGGAAGTGCTCGAAGTGAAGATCGAGCTGCCCGAGGCGGCCAAGTAGCAAGCCCGCTTCGGCCTACTTGCCCATGGGGCCCGCCGCAGTGGCCGACAGGCGGCCCAGCGGGTGCTCGGTATAGAACACGCCCCCGTGGTAGAGCAGGGGAGAGGCGCCGTCCAGGTGGCTGCAGCGCTCCACCTCGCCCACGAAGATGGTGTGGTCGCCCTCCACGTACTGGCTGCGATTGAAGCATTCGAACACCGCGGCCGTGCCCTCCAGCAGGGGCGCGCCGTGCAGGCCCGGACGGTGGGCCACGCCGTTCCAGCGGTCGATGCCGCGCGTGGCAAAGCGTTCGGCCAGCGGGCGCTGCTCCACGGTCAGCACGTGGATGGCGTAATGCTTCGCCATGCCGAAGCCGCGCAGCGACGAAGCCTTGTGCGCCAGGCTCCACAGCACCAGCGGAGGGTCGAGGGACACCGAGTTGAACGAATTGGCCGTCATGCCGATCGGCTCGCCGTCCTCGCCGAGGGCGGTCACGATGGTCACGCCCGTGGCGAACATGCCCAGCGCGTCGCGGAATTCACGCGGCGAAAAGCAGGGGGGCAGGGCGGCGGCAGGGTGGGGCAGGGAACTGTTCACGAAACAAAGACATAGCGCGTGCAGCAGACGGCGGAGGGCTATTATCGGTCCGCGGACACAAGCCTGCAGGCCGGCGTGCCAACCATGTCTTTGCTACCCACCTTCTCCCTCCTGGGCAGCGGCCCCGCCGTGCTGCTGCTGCACGACGCCGACGGCGATCACCTGAGCTTCGCGCCCCAGCTCGAAACCCTGGCCGCCGCCGGCTACCGTGCCGTCGCCTGGGACATGCCGGGCTACGGCCGCAGCGCGTCGGTGGAGCCCTACGGCTTCAAGGGGCTGGCCCAGCGCTGCCTGCTGCTGCTGGACGCGCTGCGGTGCGGCGAGGCCACGCTGGTCGGCCACGGCTTCGGGGCCATGCTGGCGCTGGAACTGGCGCTGCGCGCGCCCATGCGGGTGCGGCGGCTGGTGCTGTGCGCGGGCGGTCCGGCGCTCGATGCGGCGGCCACCGCCGCCTGGGTGGCGCCGCGCCTTGCGGCGCTGGAGCAGGGGATGGACATGGCCCGGCTGGCCGAACGCCTGGTGGCGCGCGACGCCGGCGCCGATGCCCTGCCCGAGGGGCTGCAACTGGCGCGCCACGCCATGGGACGCGTGCATGCCGCCACCTACCGCCGCGCGCTGCAGGCGCTCACCGTCTTCGCGCGCCGCGCGCCGGACCTGGCGCGGCTGCATGTGCCCACGCTGCTCATCGGCGGCGAGCAGGACCGCTGCACCCCGCCCGAGGCGCTGCTGGCCCTGGCCCATGTGCTGCCCGACGCGCGCGCCGTGCTGCTGCCCGGCGTGGGCCATTGGCCGCAGCTGGAGGACCCCGAGGGTTTCGAGGGCGCGCTGCTGGAGTTCCTGGCCGCGTCTCCCCAGGTTCTTCATTGAAGCCGTCCCGGCCCGGGGCGCAGGATGGTCTGTCGCGGCGCAGGGTTTTTGGGGTTATCCCAGTCTGGCTAACATGCCTTGCATGAACATGCTGCCGCAGCCCAGGCCCTCCTTCAAGGCGCAGATGCACCGCGCGCGCGAGGATGCCATCGTCGAGGCCGCCAGCCGGCTGCTGGGCGAAAAGGGCTTCGAGACCATGACCGTGGACGAGGTGGCCTGCGCCGTGGGCATCGCCAAGGCCAGCCTGTACAAGCACTTCGCGGGCAAGGACGACCTGTGCGCGGCCGCCATGGTGCATGTGGTGGGGCGCCTGCAGCGTTTCCTGGACGAATTGCCCGCAGGGCTGCCGGCGCTGCTGCGGCTGCAGGCCCTGCTGCGCTGGCTGCTCGAACTGCAGCTGGGCGACGAGACGCCGCTGCTGCCCGGCCGCAACTCCGCGCTGGCCCAGGCGCTGCGCACCTGCGATGCCTACCGGGCGTCCATGGAGGAGGTGCATGCGCGCATCCTGGGCTGGATCGCCGAGGCCCAGGCCGCCGCGCAGCTGCGGCGCGAGCTGCCGCCCGAGGTGATCCTGTGCGCACTGCTTGCGCGCTCGACCGACCCCATGCTGGCCATGCTGCGCGAGCGTGGCCATGGCGACGCCCAGATCCTCGACTGGGCCGTCGCCACCTGCCTCGGCGGCCTGGTCAGCGCACCAGCAGCACCGGAACGGTGCAGTTGGCCAGCACCTGGGTGCTGACCGAGCCCATGACAAGCTTGCCCAGCGAGCCGTGGCCGTGCGTGCCCATGACGACGAGGTCGTACTTGCCCGATTCGGCCACCTTGGCGATGGTCTCGCCGGCCGGACCGACCTTGATCATGGTCTTGGGCTGCACGCCATGGCGGCCCATGAACTTGACCACGGGCGAGAGCACCTTCTCGCCCTCGTCGGCGTAGTAGCTGTCCACCGTTTCCTTGCCCAGTGCGGCGCGCGCGCGCGGGGGCAGCTGCGGCTGCACCGTGATGGCCGTGTACGTATGCGAGCTGCCAAGCATCTCGTCGTGCGCGGCTAGGTAGGCCAGCATTTTCTTGGTGTAAGTGCTGCCGTCGACAGCGAGCAGGATGTTCATTCGTAGTACTCCGTAAACGGGTTGTCAGACTAATCTGCGCCTGCACCTGTTGTCTTGACCTTTGTCATGCCGCGCGCCAATGGGTCTCGCGAGACCTTGCGCATCATACGGCGAGCACGCAGTGGGGCTGGAATGCGGCCTGCTCGCCCTTGCGTGCATAGCCCAGCGGGTTGGCCACCACGCGGCAGCTCCAGGGCCTGCCGTCGGCATGCGTGCCGCTGGCCAGGTAGTCGCTCGGGGCGTGCAGATGGCCATGCAGCCACAGCCGGGCGTGGGGCAGGCAGTCGTCCAGGGCATTGCAGAAGCCCGCGGTGCCGGGCGTCATGCCGTAGCGCGGGTCAGCACTGCGCAGGCTGGGAGCAAAGTGAGTAATTGCTACCGTTGTGCCATCGAATGGCTGCTCCAGGGCCTCGCGCAGCCAGGCCTGGCATGCCAGCGCCTGCTCGCGCAGCTGCGCCGCCAGGAAGGGCTCTCCGCGCCGCGTGCCGCCGGTCTTGCGCAGATAGAAGTCGGCGGCGCGGAAGGCCTTCTCGCGCAGCTTGAGCCGCTGGCCCGGGGAGGCGCCGGCGCCATGCCCGGCCAGCGCGTCGAAGTCGCTCCACAGCGTGGTGCCCACCAGGCGCACCCCCTGCAGCACCACGCTCTCGCGCTCCAGCCAGATCAGTCCCAGGCGGTCGCAGGTGTGGCGCAGGCGCGTGTGCGCGGCATCGAAGTCCTGCCCGTCGTACTCGTGGTTCCCCGGCACGAAGACCACTGGCGTGGGCCAGCCGGCATATTGCGGCAGCGGCGAGAAGCGCGCCAGGCCGAAGTCGCCGTCGGCGAGCTGCGAGCCGGGCTGGTAAGAACCTATGTCGCCCGCCAGTACCAGCACGTCGGCGCCGGGCGCGGGGCTGGGGCTGAAATGGGGGTGGACTTCGAGGTGCAGGTCGGACAGCAGCTGCAGCTTCATGGTTTGGCGTGGCGTGTGGATCGCATTCAGTCGCGGAGCGTGATGGGCGTCGGCGTGTTGCGGGCCGCGCGCGCAATGGTCTCGCGCAGCCAGCGGTGGGCCGGGTCGTGCAGGCGCCGGCGGTGCCACAGCGCGTCCACGTGCACGGCGGGCAGCGTCATGGGCAGCGGGCGCCAGACCAGGTCGCCGCCCACGTCGGCCAGGCCCACGAAGTGCAGCGGCAGCACGGTGAGCAGGTCGGTGGTGGCCACGACGCGGCCGGCGGTGAAGAACTGGTTCACGGTGAGCACGATGCGCCGCTCGCGCCCCAGGGCGGCGAGCGCCTCGTCGATGAAGCCATAGGGCTTGCCGGAGAAGCTCACGAGCAGGTGGTGCGCCGCGCAGTACTGGTCCAGCGAGAGCGGCGCATCCGCCAGCGGATGGCCCGCGCGCATCACGCACACGTACTGGCTGGCGTACAGGCGCACGCTTTCGTGGGCCACCAGGTTGTCGGCCTGGGCGCGGGCCGTGAGGTCGGCCAGCGCGGCCGGGAAATAGCCCACGGCCATGTCGATGGTCCCGTCGTCGAGCAGGCGGCGCGGGTCGCGCGTGGTCAGGGGTATGACGCGCAGCGAGATGCCGGGCGCCTCGTGCTCCGTGATCTCGATGAGCGGCGGGATCAGGGTGGCGCCGGTGGCGTCGGCCATGGCCAGCACGAACGTGGCCTGGGCCGATGCCGGCTCGAAGCCGCCGGGGGCCAGCGATTCCTGCAGCTGCCCCAGGGCCTGGCGCACTGCGGGCCACAGCGCCAGGGCCCGCGGTGTGGGCTCCACGCCATGGCCGCTGCGCACGAGCAGCTCGTCCCCCACGGCCTCGCGCAGGCGGCGCAGCGCATTGCTCACCGCCGGCTGGGTGATGGCCAGCTTCTCGGCCGCGCGCGTGAGGTTGCGCTCGGCCATGACCTCGTCGAAGACGCGCAGCAGATTCAGGTCCAGCGTACGGAAGTTCAGCGGGTGCATGTCCTAATCATTACGATCATGAATATGGATGATTCAATATATTAATTGGACATAATCTAGGGTTAACCCTAGTATCGCCCCGTTGCCAGGCAGTTTTGCCGCAAGCGGCATCGAGGTTTTACATCATGACGAAATTTGCAGTTATCGATCTTCCCCGCGAGCACCAAGGCGTTGCGCGCATCGAGAGTGCCGTGAGCCATCTGCGCCAGAGCGCCACCCGCTTCGATCCCACGCGCAACGGAGCCTCCCTGCTGCTCGCGGCCCTGGTGGCGGCCCTGCTGGTCGTGGCCAACGAGATGGTGGATACCTGGGGCGACGGCCATCTGCTGGCCGGCTGGATGCTGCTGTGGCTGATCGCCTTCGTGGGCATGGCGCTGCTGGCCGCGCCGGCGCGCCGCGCCGTGGTGCTGCTGCGCGGCGCGGCCAAGTCCTGGTCCGATGCGCGCCGGCGCGAGGCCGAGGACGAGCGGACCTGGAACGCCGCGCTGCACGATGCGCGCATCATGGCCGACCTGAGCCGTGCCATGAATGGCATCGCCGTCGAGGACACACGCCGCTATCGCTGACAGCGCCGGCCCGCCGGGGCCGCGCCAGCCATGCCAGGGCACCTGCGGGTGCCCTGTTTTTTTGCGTGTGCGTGTGCCTCTGACAATAAAAAACCCCGCACCCGATGCGGGGTGCGGGGTTGGCGCGGATGAACGGCCGTCAGGCGGCCAGGCGCTCTTCCAGGGCGGCCTTGATGGCCAGCAGTTCCTGGGGCAGGTGGTGGGCGAGCTTGTCGAAGTGCTCGGTGTGCAGCTTCAGTTCCTCGGCCCAGACGCTCTTGTCGATGCTGGTCACGCTCTCGAACTGCTCGGTGCTGAATTCCAGGCCGTTCCAGTTGATTTCGGCAAATGCGGGGGCGATGCCGAAGGCCGTTTCCAGGCCTTGCGCGCGGCTTTCGATGCGGTCGATCATCCACTTGAGCACGCGCATGTTCTCTCCGTAGCCAGGCCAGACGAACTTGCCCTCGGCGTTCTTGCGGAACCAGTTGGTCGTGAAGATCCTGGGCAGGGCCGCGCCCTGGCCGGCGATCTTGGCGCCCAGGTCCAGCCAGTGCTGGAAGTAGTCGCTCATGTTGTAGCCCATGAAGGGCAGCATGGCGAAGGGATCGCGGCGCACCACGCCCTGCGCGCCGAAGGCGGCGGCGGTGGTCTCGGAGCCCATGGTGGCGGCCATGTACACGCCCTCGGTCCAGGTGCGCGCCTCGGTCACCAGCGGCACGGTGGTGGAGCGGCGCCCGCCGAAGATGAAGGCGTCGATCTTCACGCCCTTGGGGTCGTCCCAGGCCTCGTCCAGGGCCGGGTTGTTGGTGGCGGCCACGGTGAAGCGGGCGTTGGGGTGGGCGGCCTTGGCGCCGGTTTCCTTGGCGATCTGCGGCGTCCAGTCGCGGCCCTGCCAGTCGATCAGGTGCCCGGGGACCACGCCGGTGTCCTTTTCCATGCCTTCCCACCACACGTCGCCGTCGTCGGTCAGCGCGACGTTCGTGAAGATCACGTCCTTGTCGAGGCTGGCCATGCAGTTGGGGTTGGTGTGGTAGTTCGTGCCGGGAGCGACGCCGAAGTAGCCCGCCTCGGGGTTGATGGCGCGCAGGGAACCGTCGGGCTGGGGCTTGATCCAGGCGATGTCGTCGCCGATGGTGGTGACCTTCCAGCCTTCGAAGGCCTTCGGCGGCACCAGCATGGAGAAGTTGGTCTTGCCGCAGGCGCTGGGGAAGGCCGCGGCCACGTGGTACTTCTTGCCCTCGGGGTTGGTCACGCCCAGGATCAGCATGTGCTCGGCCAGCCAGCCCTGGTCGCGGCCCATGGTGGAGGCGATGCGCAGCGCCAGGCACTTCTTGCCCAGCAGGGCGTTGCCGCCGTAGCCCGAGCCGTAGGACCAGATCTCGCGCGTCTCGGGGTAGTGAACGATGTACTTGACCTGGGGGTTGCAGGGCCAGTTGGTCTGGTCCTTCTCGCCGGCCTTGAGCGGCGCGCCCACGGTGTGCATGCAGGGCACGAATTCGCCGTCGGTGCCGATCACGTCGTACACGGCGCGGCCCATGCGCGTCATGATCTTCATGTTCACGGCCACGTAGGCGCTGTCGGACAGCTCCACGCCCACATGGGCGATCGGGCTGCCCAGCGGGCCCATGGAGAACGGGATCACGTACATGGTGCGGCCGGCCATGCAGCCGTCGAACAGCGGCTGCAGCGTGGCGCGCATCTCGGCCGGGGCCATCCAGTTGTTGGTGGGGCCGGCGTCTTCCTTCTTCTCGGAGCAGATGAAGGTGCGGTCCTCGACGCGGGCCACGTCCGACGGGTCGGAGCAGGCCAGGTAGCTGCCCGGACGCTTGGCGGGGTTGAGCTTCTTGAAGGTGCCGGCATCGACCAGCTGCTGGCACAGCTGGTCGTATTCCTCCTGGCTGCCGTCGCACCAGTGGATGGCGGCGGGCTTGCACAGGGCGGCCATTTCGGCCACCCAGGCGATCAGGCGGGCATTCTTGACATAGGCGGGGGCCTGCAGGCTCAGGCCTTGCATGGAGGGTGCGTTCATCGGGGGCTTCCTGAAGTTGAAAACGGTCTTTTCAAAGGAAGCGAACCGGGGCGCATGGCGCAGGGGCGCGCCGGACCCGTTTGCGCGCTGCCTTTGAAAAAACGGCTTGGGACTCAGTCGCCTGGCGGGTGCGGGGGTGCCGCCACAGGGGAGGGCACGCGTGCGCAAGTTCGATGCGCAGTTCGGCTGAATTGAAGATTTTATGAAGTCGCCCGGAATTTGTCTGCTGAACAAGTGGCAAAACAATGCAAAAAACACATAAGGTTATGCATTGAAAATTCGGGCCGTGCGCCGGAGGCTCCAACGAAAAGGCCCCGCATCGCGGGGCCCGGGTGGTGCGTGCGCGGGGATGCGTCAGGCCATGGAGACTGCGATCAGGGCCAGCAGGAAGATCATGGCCGCGCCCGCGGCGGGAAGCACCACGGGGATCAGGTTCACCACGGTTTCGGTGGGATCGGTCGCGGTGGCCGCCTCGACGTCGGCGGCGTTGGGTGCGATGTGGTGTTCGTGTGCCATGTGGTGGTCTCCTCTGTGGGTTCTGGTGCCTGAAAGCCCTGCCAAGTGTAGCGGCAGCGCCCGGCCCGGCCCACGGGCCTTACCCGGGGTCAGTGCAGCTCGGCCTCCATGTGGGCGGCGCGCAGCTGCTCCAGCACCTGCTGGACATGGGCCTTGCCGCGCGTCTGCAGCACCAGCTCGATCTCCACGTTCTGCGCGGCCAGCAGGGTGAAGGCGCGCTGGTGGTGCACTTCCTCGATGTTGGCGCCGGCCTCGGCCACGGTGGCGGTGATGCGCGCCAGCACGCCGGGCACGTCGCGCGCGCTGACCTTGATGCGCGCCAGGCGCCCGGAGCGCACCATGCCGCGCTCGATGATGGCGGCCAGCAGCAGCGGGTCGATGTTGCCGCCGGAGAGCACCAGCCCGACCTTCCTGCCGCGAAAACGCTCGGGGTAGCGCACCAGGGCGGCCAGGCCGGCCGCGCCCGCGCCCTCGACCAGGGTTTTCTCGATCTCCAGCAGCATGAGCACGGCCTGCTCTATGTCGCCCTCCTGCACCAGCAGCAGGTCGTCGACCAGGCGGGCGATCACCTCGCGCGTCATCTGGCCGGGCTGGCCCACGGCGATGCCCTCGGCGATCGTGGACATGCCCTGCTCGTGCTGCGTGCCCTTGACGGCATTGACCATGGCCGGAAAGCGCGCCGTCTGCACGCCCACGATCTCAAGGCCCGGCTTGAGGGCGCGCGCCGCCGTGGCCATGCCGGCCAGCAGTCCGCCGCCGCCGACCGAGACGACCAGCGTGTCCAGGTCGGGCTGCTCGGCCAGCATCTCCAGCGCCACCGTGCCCTGGCCGGCGGCCACGGCCTCGTCGTCGTAGGGGTGCACGAAGGTCAGGCCCTGCTGCCCGGCGAGCAGGTGGGCGTGCCGGTGCGCTTCCTCCAGGGTGTCGCCGTGCAGCACCACCTCGGCTCCGAAGCCGCGCGTGCGCTCCACCTTCACGCCGGGCGTGAAGCGCGGCATGACGATCACCGCGCGCAGGCCCAGGCGCTGCGCGTGGTAGGCCACGCCCTGGGCGTGGTTGCCGGCGCTCATGGCCACGACGCCGCGCGCGCGTTCCTCGGGGGTGAGCTGGCTGAGCTTGTTGCAGGCGCCGCGTTCCTTGAACGAGGCGGTGAACTGCAGGTTCTCGAACTTGAGGAACACCTGCGCGCCCGTGACCTGGGAGAGCGTGCGTGATTCCACGCAGGGGGTGTCGAGCACCTGGCCGCGCAGGCGGACGGCGGCGTCCTGGATGTCTTGGATGGAAAGCATGGTGGATTGTCGCGCAGCACGCGCCTGGGTTAGCTATTGATAGAAGAGCTGGTTACGCTTGACTGGCAAGCGTTGGAGGCCATTTTGACTGTGAATGACGTTTCAGGCGGGAAAGGCGCGCGCCAGGATGGCGCCCACATCCAGGCCATGCGTGTCGATGGCCCCCGCCACGCGGCCCGCGCCGCCGTCGCCCAGGCGCGTGGCGATGAACGCGTCGGCCACGCAGGCGGGCGCGTGCGCGCGCAGCAGGCAGGCCTGGGCCACGAGCACCAGGCGCTGCGCGAGCACGCGGCCCAGGGCTTCGAGCCGGTCGGGCGGGGTGGCCAGCAGCGCCTGCAGGCCCTGCAGCGCGGCGGCGATGCGCGGCTCGCCCTGCGCGGCGGGCTGCAGTTCGGCCAGCAGGGCGCGGGCGGCCTCGGGCTCGCGGGCCAGGGCGCGCAGCACGTCCAGGCACATGACGTTGCCCGAGCCCTCCCAGATGGAGTTGACGGGCGCCTCGCGGAACAGCCGCGCCATCACGCCGTCCTCCACGTAGCCGTTGCCGCCGAAGACCTCCATGGCCTCGCCCGTCAGCTCCACGGCGCGCTTGCAGACCCAGAACTTGGCGGCGGGCGTCATGGCGCGCTTCCAGGCGCGCTGGGCGGGATCGCCGTCGCCCTCGCGCTCGAAGGCCTCGGCCAGGCGCATCAGCAGCACCAGGGCGGCCTCGCTCTCCAGCGCCAGGTCGGCCAGCACGGCGCGCATCAGGGGCTGCTCCGCCAGGGCCTTGCCGAAGGCGTGGCGCTGGCGCGCATAGGCGATGGCCTGCACCGTCGCCTGGCGCAGGATGGCGGCGCTGCCCGCCACGCAGTTGAGGCGCGTGTAGCCGGCCATCTCGATGATGGTGGGGATGCCGCGGCCCTCCTCGCCCATGAGCACGCCCCAGGCGTCCTCGAACTCCACCTCGCCGCTGGCGTTGCTGCGGTTGCCCAGCTTGTCCTTCAGGCGCTGCACGCGCACCGCGTTGCGGCTGCCGTCGGGGCGCCAGCGCGGCACGTAGAAGCATGCGAACGGGCCGCCCTCCTGCACGCGCGCCGTCACCAGGTGGGCGTCGCATTGCGGCGCCGAGAAGAACCACTTGTGCCCGCGCAGCAGGTATTCGCCGCCGCGCCCGCCCGCGCCCACGGGGGTGGCCACGGTGGTGTTGGCGCGCACGTCGGAGCCGCCCTGCTTCTCCGTCATGCCCATGCCGAGCCAGATGCTGGCCTTGTCCGCCGCGGGCAGGTCGCGCGCGTCGTAGGCGTCGCTGTAGAGGCGCTCCTGCAGCTGCGTCCAGAGCGCCGGTTCCTTCTGCAGCAGGGGGATGGCGGCCTGCGTCATCGTCGCGGGGCACAGCGTGCCCTGCTCCACCTGGCCGTGCAGGTAGAAGCCCGCGGCCCAGGCGGCCCAGCGGCCCGCGCGCGCCTCCCTGAAGGGCAGGCTCACGAGGCCCTGTCCGCGGTACAGCGCCATGAGCGCGTGCCAGCCCGGGTGGAACTCCAGCGCGTCGATGCGCCGCCCGCGCGAGTCGAAGCGCCGCAACTCGGGCAGGTGGCGGTTGGCCTGCTCGGCCAGCGCATAGGTCTCGGCGCGCCCCAGGCGCGCGGCGTAGCCGTCCAGCGCGGGGCGGGCCCAGCCGGCGCCCGTGCGCGCCAGCGCCTCGCACAGCGCCGGGTCGGTGGCCAGCGGGTCGTAGCCGTGGAGCTCGGGAAACTGGTTGAAGACGTGGTGGGTGGTCCAGTCCATGGTGCGCCTGCCTTGCCTGCGTTCCTGTCGGCGGACAGTCTAGACCTACTACCGCTTATTGCCAGCCCCAGCGGCGCCGGTAGATGCCCTTCATGGCCTGGGTCGCTGCCATGTAGCCCAGCACGATGGCCGGCAGCAGCGCGAAGTACAGCGGCGGCAGCGCCTGCAGCTTGAAGACGTGCGCGAGCGGCCCCATGGGCAGGAAGATGCCGACGGCCATGATGGCGCCCGTCATCACCAGCAGCGGCGTGGCCGCGCGGCTCTGGACGAAGGGCAGGCCGGGGCTGCGGATCATGTGCACGATCAGGGTCTGCGTGAGCAGGCCCACGACGAACCAGCCCGACTGGAACAGCGTCTGCTGCGCGGGCGTCTGCGCGCCGAAGACGAACCACATCATGGCGAAGGTCGCGACGTCGAACACCGAGCTGACGGGCCCGAAGAACACCATGAAGCGGCCTATGTCGCCCGGCTGCCAGCGCAGCGGCCGGCGCAGCAGCTCCTCGTCCACGTCGTCGAACGGTATGGCGATCTGCGAGATGTCGTACAGCAGGTTCTGCACCAGCAGGTGTATGGGCAGCATCGGCAGGAACGGGATGAAGGCCGAGGCCGCGAGCACCGACAGCACGTTGCCGAAGTTGGAGCTGGCCGTCATCCTGATGTACTTGAGCATGTTGGCGAAGGTGCGCCGGCCCTCCTGCACGCCCTGCTCCAGCACCATCAGGCTCTTCTCCAGCAGGATGATGTCGGCGGCCTCCTTGGCGATGTCCACCGCGCTGTCCACCGAGATGCCGATGTCGGCCGCGCGCAGCGCCGGCGCGTCGTTGATGCCGTCGCCCATGAAGCCCACCACGTGCCCGTTGGCCTTGAGCCGGCGCACGATGCGCTCCTTGTGCAGGGGCGTGAGCCTGGCGAAGAGGTTGTGGCGCTCCACGGCCCGGCCCAGCTCCTCGTCGCCCATGCGCTCCACGTCGCCGCCCAGCAGCACGCCCTGCTGCGCCAGGCCCACCTCGCGGCAGATCTTGACGGCCACCAGCTCGTTGTCGCCGGTCAGCACCTTCACGGCCACGCTGCGTCCGGCCAGCGCCTTCAGCGCCGCGGCCGTGGAGTCCTTGGGCGGGTCGAGGAAGGCCACGTAGCCGACCAGGGCCAGGGCGCTTTCGTCGGCCAGGCCGTAGACGTCCTGCGTGGGCGACCCCTGCCGGGCGGCCACGGCCACCACGCGCAGGCCTTCCTCGTTGAGCCCGGCCGTCACGGCGCGGATGCGCTCCAGCAGCACGGGCGTCAGGGACTCGGTGGCCGCGCCGTGGCGCACCCGGGTGCACACGGCCAGGACTTCCTCCACCGCGCCCTTGGTGATGAGCAGGTGGTGCGCGTCGTGCTCGGCCACCACCACCGACATGCGGCGGCGCTCGAAGTCGAACGGGATTTCGTCGACCTTGCGGAAGTTCCTGGCGGGTTCGAGCTCGCGGTGCACCTCGGCGTGCTCCAGCACGGCCACGTCCAGCAGGTTCTTCAGGCCCGTCTGGTAGTAGCTGTTGAGGTAGGCCAGCTCCAGCACGTCGCCGGACTCCTCGCCCCAGGCATCGACGTGGCGCGCCAGGAAGATCCTGTCCTGCGTCAGCGTGCCGGTCTTGTCGGTGCACAGCACGTCCATGGCGCCGAAGTTCTGGATCGCGTCCAGCCGCTTCACGATGACCTTCTTGCGCGAGAGGAACACCGCGCCCTTGGCCAGCGTCGAGGTCACGATCATGGGCAGCATCTCGGGCGTCAGGCCCACGGCGATGGCCAGGGCGAACAGCAGGGCCTCGAGCCAGTCGCCCTTGGAGAAGCCGTTGATGAAGAACACCAGCGGCGCCATCGCGGCCATGAAGCGGATGAGCAGCCAGCTGACCTTGTTCACGCCCGACTGGAACGAGGTGGGCGCGCGGTCGGTGGCGATGACGCGGCCGGCCAGGGCGCCGAAGTAGGTGCCGTTGCCCGTCGCCAGCACCACGGCCGTGGCCGAGCCGGACACGACGTTGGTGCCCATGAACACGATGTTGTCCAGTTCCAGCGGGCTGCCGGCGCCCGCGCCGCGCCGGGCGGCCGACTTCTCCACCGGCATGGACTCGCCGGTCAGGGCCGCCTGCGCCACGAACAGGTCCTTGGCCGCGAGCACGCGGCAGTCGGCCGGGATCATGTCGCCGGCCGACAGCACGACCAGGTCGCCGGGCACCAGCAGCCTTATCGGCAGCTCCACGCGGCGCGCGCCGGCGCCTTCGGGCATGCTGCCGCGCAGCACCGTCGCCGTGTTGCCGACCATGGCCTTGAGCGCGTCGGCCGCCTTGCTGGACCGGCCCTCCTGCCAGAAGCGCAGCAGGGTGGCCAGCACCACCATGGCCCCTATCACCAGGGCGCCCTTCATGTCGCGGGTGAAGAGCGAGATGGCGGCCAGCAGCGTCAGCAGCAGGCTGAACGGGGTGCGAAAGCAGTGCCACAGGTGCACCCACCAGGGCAGCGGCTTCTCGTGTTCCACCTCGTTGGGGCCCGCGCGCTCGCGGATGGCACCGGCCTGGGCC
Organism: Alicycliphilus sp. T452; assembly: GCF_054512775.1. Lineage (NCBI taxonomy): Bacteria > Pseudomonadati > Pseudomonadota > Betaproteobacteria > Burkholderiales > Comamonadaceae > Alicycliphilus > Alicycliphilus sp. T452. The sequence continues at coordinate 119,567 of NZ_JBTNEH010000007.1, read as the reverse complement.
TCGGTCAGGCCGGTCTCGGCGCTGCCGAGCTGCCGCAGCAGGGCCGCGGCATCGGCGTTTGCCGCCGCGGCCAGTGCCCCGGACTGCGCCGCGGGCAGTTCCCGGCTGACGCCGGTGCGGCCCAGGGTCTCCAGCAGGGCCCGGCGCCTGAAGTGCCGCACCATGCGGCGCGTGCGCAGGAAACCGGCGAAGACCTCTCTCGGGATGTTGGGGTGCATGGGGGGCTCCTGAACGCCCCGTCCCGAACCCGTCGGGACGCAGGCCCTTGTCCGGCCGACACCCCGCGATGATGGATCAAAACCCCGTATGCAGGCGCGGCGTGCTGCTTCAGGACACGGCCGCAAACAGCCTGCGCGCGCCCACCGGCGCCACCGCGCGCGCGATGGCGCCGATGTGGTCCGGCGTGGTGCCGCAGCAGCCGCCCACGATGTTCACCAGCCCCTCGGCGGCGAACTCGTGCACCAGGCGGCTCGTGACCTCGGGCGTCTCGTCGAAGCCCGTGTCGCTCATGGGGTTGGGCAGGCCGGCGTTGGGGTAGCAGCTGATGAAGGTGTCCGGCGCGGCCTTGGCCAGTTCCTGGATGTAGGGGCGCATCAGCGCCGCGCCCAGCGCGCAGTTCAGGCCGATCGAGAGCGGGCTGGCGTGGCGCACGCTGTGCCAGAAGGCCGTCACGGTCTGGCCCGAGAGGATGCGGCCCGAGGCGTCCGTCACCGTGCCGCTGATCATGATGGGCAGGCATTCGCCGGTCTGCTCGAACGCCTCGTCGATGGCGAACAGGGCCGCCTTGGCGTTCAGGGTGTCGAAGATGGTCTCGACCAGCAGCACGTCGGCGCCGCCCGCGATGAGCGCGAGCGTCTGCTCCAGGTAGGCCGCGCGCAGCTGCTCGAAGGTCACGTTGCGCGCGCCGGGGTCGTTCACGTCGGGGCTGATGCTGGCCGTCTTGGGCGTGGGGCCGAGCGCGCCGGCCACGAAGCGGGGTTTGTCCGGCGTCGAGAATTTGTCGCAGGCCGCGCGCGCCAGCTTCGCGCTCTCCAGGTTCATCTCGTAGGCCAGATCACCCATGTGATAGTCGTCCTGCGCGATGCTGGTCGCGCCGAAGGTGTTGGTCTCGATGAGGTCGGCGCCAGCGGCGAGGTAGCCCTCGTGGATGTCGCGGATCACGTCGGGCCGCGTGAGGCTGAGCAGCTCGTTGTTGCCCTTCACGTCGCGCGGGAAGTCCTTGAAGCGTTCGCCCCGGTACTGCTCCTCGGTGAGCCTGAAGCGCTGGATCATGGTGCCCATGGCGCCGTCGAGGATGGCGATGCGCCGTTCGAGGATGGCGGGCAGCTGCTGGGCGCGGGTGTAGTGGGGCAGGGTCATGGGCCCGATTGTAGAAAGGGCTCCGCGCTTTCCAGAAAGACCCGCAGCGCGGGCGCGTCGGTGCCCTCGTGCCAGGCGAGCACGCCCACGGTGGGGTGGTGCAGCCCCGCGATGGGCAGGAAGCACACGCCCTGCACGCCCGCCTGGGCCAGCGACGCCGGCACCAGCGCCACGCCCATGCCCAGCGCCACGAGCGACACCACCGTGAGCCACTGGCGCGCCGCGTGGCGCGTGCGGGGGTGGATGCCGGCGCGCTGGAACAGCGCGATCACGTTGTCGTGGTTGGCGGGCGCGACGTCGCGCGCGAACATCACGAAGCTCTCCTGCTCCAGCGTGGGCAGCGCGACGCTGGCCCCGTGCGCGAGCGCATGCCCCTGCGGCAGGCAGCAGACGAAATGGTCCGCCGCCAGCGGCCGGCAGAGCAGGCCCGGCGGAACGGCGGCGGCGTTGATGAAGCCGGCGTGCAGCTGGCGGTGCAGCAGGGCGTCGATCTGCTCGCTGGAGGACAGCTCGCGCAGGTTCACCTCGATGCCTGGCGCGCGCTGCCCGAAGGCGCCCACGATGCGCGGCATGTCGCGGTAGACCATGGAGCCCGTGAAGCCGATGTCCAGCCGCCCCTGCAGCCCCGCGGCCACGGCGCGCGCCGTCTCGCCCGCGCGCGCCACGTGGTCGAGCACCGCGCGCACCTCGGCCAGGTAGGCGTGGCCCGCGGGCGTCAGGGCCACGTGCTTGCTGCTGCGCTCGAACAGCCGCACGCCCAGTTCGTTCTCCAGCGCCTTGATGCCCGAGGACAGCGGCGGCTGCGTGATGGCCAGGCGTTCGGCCGCGCGGCCGAAGTGCAGTTCCTCGGCCAGCACGGCGAAGTAGCGCAGCTGGTGCAGTTTCATGCAGGACATGATGCCAGCGGCGCAGCCGCTCAGGAGGATGTCCTCAATACGACTTGGGCAGGCCCAGCACCTTCTCCGCGATGAAGCACAGGATGAGCTGCGGGCTCACGGGCGCCAGGCGCGGGATCCACGACTCGCGCATGTAGCGTTCCACGTGGTATTCCTTGGCGTAGCCCATGCCGCCGTGCGTGAAGATGGCGCGCTCGCAGGCGCGGTAGCCCGCCTCGGCGCCGAGGAACTTGGCGGCGTTGGCCTCGGCGCCGCAGTTGGCGCCCTGGTCGTACAGCCAGGCGGCTTTCTGCACCATCAGGTGCGCGGCCTCCAGGTCCATCCAGGCCTCGGCCAGCGGGTGCTGTATGGCCTGGTTCTTGCCGATGGGGCGGCCGAACACCTCGCGCTCGGCCGCGTAGCCCGCCGCGCGCGCCAGGGCCGCGCGGCCCAGGCCCACGGCCTCGGCGGCGATCAGGATGCGCTCGGGGTTCATGCCGTGCAGGATGTAGGAGAAGCCCTTGCCCTCCTCGCCCACGCGGTCCTCCACGGGAATGCGCAGGCCGTCGATGAAGAGCTGGTTGGTGTCCACGCACTTGCGGCCCAGCTTCTCGATCTCGTGCACGTCGATCTTGCTGCGGTCCAGGTCGGTGTAGAACAGCGTCAGGCCCTCGGTGCCCTTGCACTCCTCCGCCGGCCGGGTGCGCGTGAGCAGCAGGATCTTGTTGGCCACCTGGGCGGTGGAGATGAAGACCTTCTGCCCGTGCACCACGTAGTGGTCGCCCTCGCCCCCACCGCTTCGTACCGCGCGCGTCTGCAGCTTCAGGGTGTTCAGGCCCGCGTTGGGCTCGGTCACGCCGAAGCAGGCCTTGTCCTTGCCCTGGATCAGCGGCGGCAGCCAGCGCTTCTTCTGCTCGTCGGTGCCGAAGACGACCACGGGGTGCAGGCCGAAGATGTTCATGTGCACGGCCGACGCGCCCGACAGGCCCGCGCCCGTGGCGGAGATGGTGTGCATCATCAGCGCGGCCTCGCTGATCCCCAGGCCCGCGCCGCCGTATTCCTCGGGCATGGCGATGCCCAGCCACCCGGACTCGGCCAGCGCCTGGTGGAAGTCGTGCGGGAAGCCGCCTTCCCGGTCCTTCTTCAGCCAGTAGTCGGCGTCGAAGGGCGCGCAGACGCGCTCGATGGCGGCCTTGATCTGTTCCTGTTCGGGGGTGAGTGCGAAGTTCATGGTCGGATTACCTTGTCGGGCGATTCGCCGTAGGGCGGGCTGTAGATCACGAGCAGCTTGACGGGCTGGTCGCTGGTGACGGTGAAGACGTGCATCTTGTCGGCCGGGAAGAAGCACATGTCGCCCGGCACCATGTCGAAGGCCTCGTCCTCCACCTGGGCCCGGGCCGTGCCTTCGAGCAGGTAGCAGGCCTGCTCGATGCCGGGATGGGCGTGCGGCAGCGCGCCGCCGCCCTTGTGCAGCGTACCCAGCAGCACCTCCATCTGCCGTGCGCCCACGGTCTCGGGGCCGATCAGGCGCTGGTTGTGCGTGTGGTGGTGGTTGGCGGGCTGGTAGCTGGGCACGTCGGCGGCGCGCACCAGGTAGCGGGATGTGGTCATGCGGGGTCTTTCTCTATTGCGTTGCGCACTGTCAGCAGCCGGTGAAACTGGCGCGCTCCATGCGAGGGCCACCGTGCAAGGGCCGCCCCGCAGCACTGGTGGCGTCCCCCTTCCCACGCGCAGCGTGAGAGAAGGGGGAAGCGGCGCAGCCGCTCAGGGGGGTGTCGCATTTTTATTCGGGTTGAATACCGGCCTGCTGGATCAGCGTGCGCCAGTGCGTGAGCTGGCCGGCCACGTACTGGGCGAATTCCTCGGGCGTCTTGCTGGGCCAGACCTGGAAGCCGATCTGCGCGAGCTTGTCCTGCAGATCCTTGTCGGCCAGCACGGCCTGCAGCTCGGTGTTCAGGCGCTGCACCACGGCCGGGGGCAGGCCCGCGGGGCCGAAGATGCCGTTCCACGAGGTCAGGTCGAAGCCCTTCACGGTCTTGCCGATGGGCGGCACGCCCGGCAGCAGCGGCGTGGGCTCGGCCGTGGTGATGCCCAGCGTGCGCACCTTGTCGGTCTTGAGCATGCCCATGCCTGAGCCCAGGTCGGCCACGTACACCTGCACCTGGCCGCCCACCAGGTCGGTCATGGCCTGGGGGCTGGACTTGTAGGGCACGCCCAGCACGTCGATCCTGGCGATGTGCTTGATGCTCTCCATGGCCACCAGCGAGGTGCTGTTGGGCGTGGCGTAGCTCAGCTTGCCCGGGTTGGCGCGCGCGTAGTCCAGCAGCTCGGCCAGCGTCTTCACCGGCAGCGCGGGGTGTACGGCCAGCGCGAAGGGCAGCTCGCCCACGCGCGCCACGGGCGTGAAGTCCTTGATCGGGTCGTACTTCAGGCTCTTGTACAGCGCGGGGTTGGCCGAGTGCGAGGTGTTCGTCGTCATGAACAGCGTGTAGCCGTCGGGCTTGGCCTTGGCGACGAACTGCGCGGCCACCTGGGCGTTGGCGCCGGGCTTGTTGTCCACGATCACCGGCTGCTTGAGCCGCGCGGCCAGTCCCGAGGCCACGGCGCGCGCCACCGAGTCGGTGCCGCTGCCGGCCGCGAAGGGCACGACGAGGGTCACGGGCGCATTGGGGTAGGCCTGCGCCAGGGCCGCCGTGGCGCCGATGGCGAGGGCGCACGCGGCGAGCGTGGCGCGCAGGATGGTCTTCATGGCTTGTCTCCTGTAATAGTTGGTTGCGCGCCAATGGTGATGGAGTCAGCGATTCATGTCCAATTCAATAAGCGGACCAATGAATTCGATTTGCGAATGGTTTGGGCATCATTCGGAGCGCGCGCGCGGGGGCCTGCATCCGGAGCACGCACAATAGGCGCCTGGCGCCAGCCTTGCCCTGTCGCCTGGAATATTGGTCAAATCTGGCCCTGGCGCTTATCCAGTAAGCGCCAGCAGCTATCAAAAGAAGAGTCTTCCTTGTCTCCCGCGCATTTCGTCCTGCACGACGTCTTCGGCTACGACCAGTTCCGTGGCCCGCAGCAGGCCATCATCGACCACGTGATCGCCGGCGGCGACGCGCTCGTGCTCATGCCCACGGGCGGGGGCAAGTCGCTGTGCTACCAGGTGCCGGCCATCGTGCGGCGCGACGCGGGGCGGGGCGTGACGGTGGTGGTCTCGCCGCTCATCGCGCTCATGCACGACCAGGTGGGCGCGCTGCACGAGGCGGGGGTGGAGGCGGCCTTCCTCAACTCCACGCTGGACTGGCAGCAGACGCTGGACGTCGAGCGGCGCCTCTCGCGCGGCGAGATCACGCTGCTCTACGCCGCGCCCGAGCGCGTGACCACCGACCGTTTCCTCGGCCTGCTCGACGGCCTGCACGAGCGCGGGCTGCTCTCGCTCTTTGCCATCGACGAGGCGCACTGCGTGAGCCAGTGGGGGCATGACTTCCGGCCCGAGTACCGGCAGCTGTCCATCCTGCACGAACGGTATCCCCGCGTTCCCAGGATTGCGCTCACCGCCACGGCCGACGCGCTCACGCGCGCCGACATCGTCGAGGGGCTGCGGCTGCAGGAGGCGCGCCAGTTCGTCAGCAGCTTCGACCGGCCCAACATCCGCTATCGGCTAGAGGAGAAGAAGGAACCGCTCACGCAGCTCATGCGCTTCATCGACCGCGAGCACCTGGGCGACGCGGGCGTGGTCTATTGCCAGTCGAGGAAGCGCGTGGAGGAAATGGCCCAGGCGCTGCAGGACGGCGGCATCAACGCGCTGCCCTACCACGCGGGCCTGCCCGCCGAGGTGCGCCAGCAGAACCAGGACCGCTTCCTGCGCGAGGACGGCATCGTGATGGTGGCCACCATCGCCTTCGGCATGGGCATCGACAAGCCCGACGTGCGCTTCGTCGCCCACGTGGACATGCCCAAGAACATCGAGGGCTACTACCAGGAAACGGGCCGCGCCGGCCGCGACGGATTGCCCGCCGACGCCTGGATGGCCTATGGCCTGCAGGACGTGGTGAACCAGCGCCGCATGATCGACGACGGCGACGCGGCCGAGGAATTCAAGGCCGTGCTGCGCGGCAAGCTCGACGCGCTGCTGGCCCTGGCCGAGGCCACGGACTGCCGCCGCGTGCGGCTGCTGGCGTACTTCGGCGAGCAGTCCGAGCCCTGCGGCAACTGCGACAACTGCCTGAACCCCCCCGCCGTGTGGGACGGCACGGACGCCGCGAGAAAGCTCCTCTCGACCATCTACCGCGTGCACCAGGCCAGCGGCATCAGCTTCGGCACCGGGCACATCATGGACATCGTGCGCGGCAAGGACACGGACAAGGTCAAGCAGTTCGGCCACGACAGGCTCTCCACCTTCGGCCTGGGCAAGGAATACACCGAGGCGCAGCTGCGCGGCGTGCTGCGCCAGCTGCTGGCCACCGGCGCCGTGGGCCTGCACAAGGTGATGCTGGAGAGCGGCCACAGCTTCGACACGCTGGTGCTCACCGACGGCTCGCGCCCCGTATTGCGCGGCGAGCAGCACGTGCAGCTGCGCGAGGCCACGGCCCAGGCCGCCGCCAAGCCCAAGCGAACCCGCCGCGCCGCCACCCCGCCCGTGGCCGCCGCCAACCTGGGGCAGGACGCGCAGGTGCGCTTCATCAACCTCAAGGCCTGGCGCGCCGAGGTGGCGCGCGAGCACAACCTGCCGGCCTACGTGATCTTCCACGACGCCACGCTGGCCGCGATCGCCGAGCGCAACCCGGCCACGCTGGATGACCTGCAGGGCATCAGCGGGATGGGGGCGAAGAAGCTCGAAGCCTATGGCGAGGATGTTGTGCGCGTGTGCCGGCAGTAGCCCTCAGAACGTGTTCATGATCTTTTCATGGTGTCCGTTGCCCCGCAAAGGCGGTGGATGCAAGGCGCAAACCGCAGCCGGGCTGGTGGCCCGGCGAGGATTTGCAACGCCGTAGACGCCGCCTTTGCGGGGCAACCCTGCGGGCAAGGCAGCAAAAGGCCGCACTCGTCGTTGCGCACCTTGTCCAGGCCGCCAGCATGGCCTGCGGCGCGCGCCTCGATTGCGGCCTTTTGCTGCCTTGCGGACACCATGAAAAGATCATGAACACGTTCTCAGGCGCGGCGCAGCGTAAAGGCGCCGGGCCAGCGCTGTGCGACGGCCTGCGGCGGGGCCCAGGCGGGCGTGCCATCCGTGCGGCATTCCTGCAGCGCCCAGTGCCGCACGCCCTCGGCCGCCAGGGCATCGGCAAGCTCCCGCAAATCATCCTCCCCGTACAGCCCCGCATGCCACGTGGTGCGGCATTCATGGGCCACGCCGCTGGCCAGCACGAGCCGCAGCGACTCCCACGCCTTCGCCCCGCTGCCCGGCGTGCGCGTGATCGCGTCGTAGCGGTGCAGCGGCGCCTTGACGTCCAGCCCCACCCAGTCGAGCAGCGGCAGCAGGGTGGCCAGCCGCTCGGGGTACATGCCGGCGGTGTGCAGCCCCGTGGCGAAGCCCAGCTCGCGCACGCGTGCCAGCGCATCGGGCAGGGCGGCCTGCAGCGTGGGCTCGCCGCCCGAGAACACCACGCCGTCGAGCAGGCCGCGCCGCGCGTACAGCAGCTGCTGCACGTCGGCCCAGGCGTGGGCCGTGGGCGTGGCGGCGTCGAGCAGCCCGGTGTTGTGGCAATAGCCGCAGCGCCAGGGGCAGCCCTGGCAGAACACCACGGCCGCGAGGCGGCCGGGGAAGTCGATGGTGGTGAGCGGCGTCAGGCCGCCGATGCGCAGCGCTTCAGCAGGCGTTGCTGCAGCCACGCGCGTGCTCGGAGAAGAACTGGCGCTCGTTGTGCTCGCCCTGCTTGCCCACGTTGAAGCTGGCCACGGGGCGGTGGTAGCCCATCACGCGGGTCCAGACCTCGCAGGGCTGGCGCTCGTCGTCGGTGAGCTGCACGGCGGCGAGGGCTGCTTGCTCGGTGGTGGAGAAATGGCTCATGGTGAACTCCTTCGGTGGTTGGAAACTACGGTTTCGATAGCTGCTCGCGCTGGATGGAAAAGCGCCGCAGGCCGTTTTGGCTTCAAGCCGCCAGGCGCCGACGCTTGGCCTCCAGGCGCTCCTCGTCGCACCGGGGGCAGAACTTGTGCTCGCCCGCCAGGTAGCCGTGCGTGGGGCAGATGGAGAAGGTGGGCGTGACGGTGATGTAGGGCAGGCGGAAGTTGGTCAGCGCGCGCTTGACCAGCTCGCGGCAGGCCGCGCTGCTGGAGATGCGTTCGCCCATGTAGAGGTGCAGCACGGTGCCGCCGGTGTACTTGCCCTGCAGCTGCTCCTGGCGCTGCAGCGCCTCGAACGGGTCGCTGGTGAAGCCCACGGGCAGCTGCGACGAGTTGGTGTAGTAGGGCTGCTCCGCCGTGCCCGCCTGCAGGATGACGGGCCAGCGCTTCCTGTCTTCCTTGGCGAAGCGGTAGGTCGTGCCCTCGGCCGGCGTGGCTTCCAGGTTGTAGAGGTGGCCGGTTTCCTCCTGGAATTCGGTCATGCGCGCGCGCACGTGGTCCAGCAGGCGCACGGCGAAGGCGTTGCCCCGTTCGCTGGTGATGTCGTGCGCGTCCGCCGTGAAGTTGCGGATCATCTCGTTGATGCCGTTCACGCCCAGCGTGCTGAAGTGGTTGCGCAACGTGCCGAGGTAGCGCTTGGTGTAGGGGAACAGGCCCTGGTCCATCAGGCGCTGGATCAGCTTGCGCTTGACCTCCAGGCTCTGCTTGCCGAGTTCGAGCAGGCGATCCAGGGCGGCGAACAGCCCCGCTTCGTCGCCCGCGTGCAGGTAGCCCAGCCGCGCGCAGTTCACGGTGACCACGCCCAGACTGCCCGTCTGCTCGGCGCTGCCGAACAGGCCGTTGCCGCGCTTCAAGAGTTCGCGCAAATCGAGCTGCAGGCGGCAGCACATGGAGCGCACCATGTTCGGCGAGAGCTCCGAGTTGATGAAGTTCTGGAAGTACGGCAGGCCGTACTTGGCCGTCATGTCGAACAGCGCGGCGGCGTTCTCGCTCTCCCACGGGAAGTCGGGCGTGATGTTGTAGGTGGGAATGGGGAAGGTGAACACGCGGCCCCTGGCGTCGCCCGTGGTCATCACGTCGATGTAGGCGCGGTTGATGAGGTCCATCTCGGCCTGCAGCGCGCCGTAGCTGAAGGGCATTTCCTCGCCGCTGATCACGGGCACCTGCTCGCGCAGGTCCTCGGGGCAGGTCCAGTCGAAGGTGAGGTTGGTGAACGGCGTCTGCGTGCCCCAGCGCGAGGGCACGTTGAGGTTGTAGACCAGCTCCTGGATGCACTGGCGCACGGCGGCGTAGTCCATCGCGTCCTTGCGCACGAAGGGCGCCATGTAGGTGTCGAACGAGGAGAACGCCTGCGCGCCCGCCCACTCGTTCTGCAGCGTGCCGAGGAAGTTCACGATCTGCCCCACGGCGGAGCTCATGTGCTTCGGGGGCCCCGCCTCCACCTTGCCCGGAACGCCGTTCAGGCCCTCGTGCAGCAGCGTGCGCAGCGACCAGCCCGCGCAGTAGCCGCTGAGCATGTCCAGGTCGTGGATGTGGATGTCGCCATTGCGGTGCGCCTCGCCGATCTCGGGCGCGTAGACGTGCGAGAGCCAGTAGTTGGCCGTGACCTTGCCGGCCACGTTGAGGATCAGACCGCCGAGCGAGTAGCCCTGGTTGGCGTTGGCGTTCACGCGCCAGTCGGCGCGCGTGAGGTATTCGTTGATGGAGCTTTCCACGTGCACCAGCGTCTGCCGGTCGGCGCGCAGCAGCGCGTGGCGCTGGCGGTGGGCCATGTAGGCGCGCGCGGTGGCGAGGTGGTTGGCGGCGATCAGCGTCTGCTCCACCACGTCCTGGACCTGCTCGATGGCGGGCGCCTCGCCGCGGAAGCGGTGGATGAGCACCTTGGTCGCCTGGGCGGTGAGCAGCTGCGCCTCGTCCTCGCCGAATTCGCCGGTGGCAGCGCCCGCGCGCGCGATGGCCGAGCGGATGCGTCCCGCGTCGAACGCGGCGCGCTCGCCGCTTCTCTGGATCACGTCGCGCGGCAGGGTGGCGGTGGAGGGGGTTGGTGACGTCATGGTTGTCCTGAAGCACTACATATGGTGTTCAGAGTAAATATAAAACGCTATATGTAGTTTGATGAGGCACAAGCATCGGCCTTGATGGTGGGCAAGGATGGGGCTTGCGCAGGTCCAGAGACCAGCGCCGCGTCGGGAGCAAGAGGGGAGGGGGGAGTCAGGCGCCGCGCTGCGGCAGGGCCTTGATGAATGTCTCGAAGGCGGCGGGCTCCAGGGGCCGGCTGTACCAATAGCCCTGGATTTCGTCGCAGCCGCAGTCGTGCAGCAGGGCGGCCTGCGCAGCCGTTTCCACGCCCTCTGCGATGGTCGTCAGGCGCAGGCTGTGCGCCATCCTGACGATGGCCGTCACGATGGCCATGTCGCTGGTTTCCTCGGCCAGCTCGCGCACGAAGGACTGGTCGATCTTGAGCTTGTCGATGGCGTAGCGCTTGAGGTAGCTCATGGACGAATAGCCGGTGCCGAAGTCGTCCAGGGCCACCTTGAAGCCCATGTCGTGCAGGCGCCGGATGGTGGTTTCGGCGAGCTCCAGGTTCTTCAGCGCCACGGCCTCCGTCAGTTCCACCTCGATGCGCTGCGGCGACACATCCACGCGCCGCAGGATGTGCAGCAATTCCTCGGCCAGCTGGGGACGGGCGAATTGCGCCGCCGACAGGTTCACCGCGACCACCAGCGGCGGCAGGCCGGCGGCGTCCCACGCGCGCAGCTGCCGCGCGGCCTGCTCCACGACCCAGAAGTCGATGGCCGTGATGGCGCCGCTTTGCTCCGCGATGGGAATGAACTCGGCCGGCGACACCAGTCCCCACTGGGGGTGGCGCCAGCGCAGCAGCGCCTCTGCGCCCACCAGCGCATCGCTGCCCAGCGCGCGCTGGGGCTGGTAGACCAGGAACAGCTCGCCCTTGTGCGCGGCGTCCTTGAGGCCGGCCGCCAGCTCCAGCGAGCGCTGCGTATGGGCCTGCATTTCCGGCGCGAAGAAGCGCAGCCCGTTGCGCCCGTCATCCTTGACCCGGTACATGGCAAGTTCGGCCGCCGCGGCCAGGGTGCTGGCCGTCCTGGCATCGTCGGGATACACGGCCACGCCTGCCGAGGCGCTCACCGACACGGGATGGCCCTGCGCGGAAGCGACGGCCTGCAGCCGCGTCAGGGCCTGTTGTGTCGTGAACGCCACGGATGCCTGGTCGGCCTGCGGCACGATGGCCACGAAGGAGTCGCCCGAGGGGCGGGCCAGCGCGCTCTGGGGGCCCAGGCTCGCGCGCAGGCGGTTGGCCATCTCCACCAGCAGCTCGTCTCCCGCCGCATGGCCGAGCGATTCGTTGATCAGCTTGAAGTTGTCCAGGTCGAACCACAGCATGGAAAGCCGTCCATGGCTGGCGTCGGCCCGCTCGATGGCCAGGGCCAGCTGTTCGTCGAAGGCCTTCTTGTTGAGCAGGCCGGTCAACGTGTCGAAGTTCGACAGGGCCCGGATGCGCTCCTCGGCTTCGCGCCGCTGGGTGATGTCCTCCTTGTGGGCGACGTAATGCGTCACCTGGCCCGAGAGGTCGCGGATCGGGTAGAAGGAAACGGCTTCGGTATAGATCTGGCCGTTCTTGCGCCGGTTGATGAGTTCGCCCTGCCAGGGCAGTCCCTGGGGCAGCTTGCGCCAAATGTCCTCATAAGTGGCGCGGGGCGTCAGCCCCGATTGCAGCACCCTGGGGTTGCGCCCCAGTATTTCCTGCGCGCTGTAGCCGCTGACCTCGCTGAAGGCGCGGTTGACGTACAGGACGTCGGCCTTCACGTCCGTGATGACCACCTGGTGCGGGCTCTGCTCCAGCGCTTCGGACAGGCGGTGGATGACGGCATCCTGCCGGCGCTGCACCACGCGCCTCCAGAGGGCATCGGCCAGGGCCTGCAGCGCCTGCGCATCCTGCTTGTCGTAGTCCTCGGCCTTGTTGGCCACGCCCAGCAGCATGCGTACCTGGCCGCCTTCCCGCACGGGCAGGCTCATCCACCGCAGCAGGGCGCCCTCGGGCCGCGGGTGCGATGCGGCCGTGACCTGGTTCAGGGTGACGGAGCGGCACTCGCGCAGCGCCTGCCGCCAGATGTCCGCCCGGGCCGGCATCGGCATCCCGCCATCGGGCGCCGCTCCCGCGGAGCGGGCCGCAAGCTCGGTGCTGTGGTCGTCGCGCACCAGGTGCAGGATGGCGAAGGGGCTGTCGGTGAGCTGCTCGGCGTGCCGGATGCCCCGTTGCAGGAGATCCGCCTCGGACTCCTGGCCATCGTTTTGCTGCAAGTCCAGCAAGGCCGCGTTCAGGCGCGCCTCGAACGCGATGCGCCGCTCGTCGTGCACCGTGGCGGTAATGTCGCGCACCAGCAACAGGTAGGTGTCCCTGCGCCCCGCGGGATCGGCCTTCTTGGCGATGGCCAGCTCGAAGTGATGCAGGCCCGCCGGCAGCGAAAGGCAGATGCGCTGGCCGCGGGCCATGCCGGCGCGCTGGGCCTCGGCCAGTGCCTGCATGCATACGGCGGCGGCCTCCGGGGGCAGGGTCTGGTCCAGCCTGTTTCCGAGCAACTGCTCGGCCGGTGCCACCAGCTTGCTGGCGTCGTTGGCGTGCACCGACAGGTAGACGCCCTGGCGGCTCATCTCGAACAGCATGTCGGGCAGCGTGTCCAGCGTGGCCCGGTGCCGGGCCTCGGACGCCTGCAGTTCCTGATAGGGGGTCTGCACCGCCTCCACGAACAGGCCCCGGTACAGGAAGGCATAGGCCATGATCTTGTAGATGTGCCCGGTCACGTTGTAGACGTCGGTGACGTTGGCATAGAGCGTGAAGAAGAACTCGCTCATCGCCATGGTGAATGCGGCCAGCGCCAGGCGCGCCAGGCCGGATTCGGAGCCGTGGCGCAGGCGCGCCAGGAATCCCGCGCCCGCGAGCACATAGGCGGCGATCAGGCCGTATTCAAAATGGATCTTGAAGTCCGTCAGGCCGACGTTCGGGATGTAGGTGGGCGGGATCCGCTGCGGGTGGAGCAGCACGACATAGTGCACCGCGCCCACGGCCAGCAGCACGAACAGCAGCCCCCAGTAGCGCGCGTTCTGGCCCAGCCGGTCGTTGCAGCACTGCGGCCAGAAGGCCGCGCACAGCATGGCCAGGGCCGCGAGGCAGTGCGCCGCCAGCCAGAAATGGATGGCCTTCTCGGCCCCGCTGGGGGTGATGAAGTCCGGCATGCCCTGGTAGGACAGGGTGTGGCTCATGTCCAGGATGGCCACCCCCAGCAGCCCCAGCCCCAGGATCAGGTCCCGCCCGTTGGCGCGGTATTTCTGCGTGGCCCAGGCAATGCCGAACACCATGGCCGCCATGGCGATGGCCAGCGTCTCCATGCCGGTGTGCAGCGGCAGGTAGCGCGCCATGCCCCGGGCAACGTCAGGCGCCGGGAATATCCGCACCAGCCACAGCCCGGCCAGCAAGCCGGCGAACCAGTAGGAAGATTTGCGCAGCTCCGTTCGGTGTGTGGGGTGCATCATCTTGAAAACAGACCTGTTGAATGAGTGCACGCCCCACAGTGATGCACGTCTTTCGCGAAGTGTACAAAAATGTTCTATTAAGTTTGTAATTGTAAAAACTAAACGTCTCATGGCGTCTTCCAGGCCTTTTCAATGGAGCAGGGCACGGGCGCGGCGCAGGGTGGAGCGGCGGCGCTCCGCCCTGGCCCGGAATGGCGCGATGAGCCAAAAAAAAGCCGGCGCGATGCCGGCTGAAAAGCAAGTCCCCCAGAGGTCTTGCCGATGGAGTCATTTATGGCTGAAGCGACCTATGGTACAGCGCTTGTAGCTATGAAAAAAGATGGTTTTCCTCAGTGTGCCGCGAGTGCCTCCTCGGCCTCGATGCGCGGGTAGAACTCGCGGTTTTCGCGCTGCATGCGCTCGTAGACACGGCGCAGTACGTCGTTGGCTTCGCGGCGGAAGGCCTGGGCATTGCCGCGCACGCTCTCGGCGGTGTTCCAGTGCCGCGCAAAGGCCATGAAGGCCGTGGCGATGGAGCCCATGTCGTGCTGGAAGCGCTGGCTCAGGCGCGCCAGCTCGGGGTTGCCGGACTGGCTCAGCGCCGGGTACAGCAGGCGGTCTTCCACCGCCAGGTGCAGCTTGATGGTGGAGCTGATCGCCACGATGCCGCGTGCGATCGCCGCGGCGTTGTCCTCCACGCCGGCGTGGGTGAGCCGGCGCAGCCGGTCGATCTGCTCCAGGATGTCCACGTGGTCATGCTTGAAACGGTCGATGTTCATGGCGGTCTGCTCCTTTGTCGTCGTTTGCGGCGGGCGTGGCGCCGGGATGGCGCCACGCCCCGGGGGGGACGCGCCTCAGCGGCGCGCGCCAGCCAGGACGCCGGTGCTGGGCGCGGCCGGTGCGCGGGCGCCGAACAGCACGGCGCTCACCACCTGCCAGCTCACGCACAGGGCGCCGGTGATGAACACCAGGTCGCCGAAGGTGCGCACCCAGCGCAGGGTTTCCAGGAAGGGCTGCTGCATGAATTCCTCGCTGCGGGCGTACCACAGGCCGTGGGTCACGCTGGCGTGGAACTGGAACAGGCCGATCGGCAGCAGGCTGGTGGCGATCATCAGCACCAGGCCGGCGTTGAGCCACCAGAAGCCGGTCTTCATCAGGCGCTCGTTGAACTGCATCTGCGGGCGCACGTAGCGCAGCACCAGCAGCGTGAAGCCCAGTGCCAGGAAGCCGTAGACACCGAACAGGGCGGCGTGGGCGTGCACCGGCGTGGTGTTCAGGCCCTGGATGTAGTACAGCGAGATCGGCGGGTTGATCATGAAGCCGAACACGCCCGCGCCCAGCATGTTCCAGAAGGCCACGGCCACGAAGCACATCAGCGGCCAGCGCAGCTTGGCCATCCACGGGGTCTTGTGCTGCAGGCGCCAGTGTTCCCAGGCCTCGTGGCCCAGCACCACCAGCGGCACCACTTCCAGCGCGCTGAAGGATGCGCCCACGGCCATCACGGGAGTGGTGGTGCCGGCGAAGTACAGGTGGTGGAAGGTGCCGGGCACGCCGCCCAGCATGAACAGGGATGCCGAAGCCAGGCTGGCGGCCGTGGCCATGCGGTAGGACACCAGGCCCAGGGTCGAGAAGATGAAGGCCAGCGCCGTGGTTGCGAAGACCTCGAAGAAGCCCTCCACCCACAGGTGCACCACCCACCAGCGCCAGTACTCCATCACCGAGATGTGGGTACGCTCGCCGTAGAACAGGCCGGTGCCGTAGAACAGGCCGATGCACACCACCGAGGATGTCAGCAGGGCCAGCAGGTTCTTGTCCTGGCCGTTGGGGGCCAGCAGGGCGGGGAAGATGGCGCGCGCCATCAGCACCAGCCAGAAGGCGATGCCGGCGAACTTGCCGATCTGCCACAGGCGGCCCAGGTCCACGTATTCATAGCCCTGGTGGCCGAGCCAGAAGTTCCACTCCTGCGGCATGATGTGGGCGATGGTCAGGTAGTTGCCGATGAACGAGCCCACGCAGACCACCACCAGCGCCCAGAACAGCACGTCCACGCCGAGCTTCTGGTACTTGGGGTCCTTGCCGCCGTTGATCACGGGGGCCAGGAACAGGCCCGCGGCCAGGAAGCCCGTGGCGATCCAGAACAGGGCCGCCTGCAGGTGCCAGGTGCGCACCAGGGCGTAGGGGAACCACCTGGAGACGTCGATGCCGTAGAAGGTCTGGCCTTCCACCGTGTAGTGGGCCGTGAAGCCGCCCAGGAACACCTGGGCGCAGAACAGCGCCACCACCAGGAACAGGTACTTGCCCAGGGCGCGCTGCGAGGGCGTCAGGGCCACGCGCGACAGCGGGTCGTGGGCCGGGGGGACGGGGTCCTGCTCGTCATGCTTGCGCAGGAAGGCCCAGCCCCACACGAGGAAGCCCACGCCGGCCATCATCACCACCACGCTCATCACCGACCAGACCATGTTCTCGCCCGTGGGCTGGTTGCCGATCAGGGGCTCGTGCGGCCAGTTGTTGGTGTAGGTGGCGCCGTTGCCGCCGCCCACGTCGGCGGGGCGCTCGGTGGCGGCGGCCCAGGCGGTCCAGAAGAAGAAGCCTGCCATCTGCGCTCGGCGCTCGGCGCTCGGCAGGGTGTTTTCCTTCATGGCGAAATGCTCGCGCGACTTGTGCAGCGACTGGTCGTCGCCGAACAGCTTGTCGTAGTACTGGGCCGTCGCGGCAATGGCCTGGGCACGCAGCGGCGTGATCACCGCGGTGTCCGTGGCCAGGTCATAGGTGTTGGTGCGGTACTCGGTCTTGAGCCGGTCGCGCAGCACGGCCTGCTGGCCCGCGTCCAGGTCGGCAAAGGGCTTGCCGTAGTCCTTCTGCGCGGCCAGGTCCAGCCAGGCCGTCAGCTCGCGGTGCAGCCAGTCGGCCGTCCAGTCCGGGGCCTGGTAGGCGCCGTGGCCCAGGATCGAGCCCAGCTGCATCCCGCCCACGGACTGCCAAGCGGTCTGGCCGTCCAGAATGCTGTCCTTGGTGTAGAGTGGCTTGTCGCTGCCCTGCACCAGCACCTTGCCCGGAATCGGCGGCGCGGTGCGATAAACCTCGGCACCGTAGTAGCCCAATAGGCTGAAGGTGACGATCAACACGCCTATGAGCGTGTACCAATACTTGGCGTATTTCCCCATGCAGGGCCTCCATCGTTTCACTATGAACGCCACCCTTTATGCAAGGTCGATGCCAGCTTTGTGCACTGCGGAAAATCAAGGGTTTACACGGTGCAAGGTAAAATTAACCAACATCAATTATGGTTAAATTCACCCTTATAGGGTTGTTATGACCGCGAAAGACGCTGAAATCACCACTGCCCTGCTGGGCATATGCGCCGACCTGGGTGCCGAGCTGCCCCAGGCCGTCCGCCTGCAGCGCCTGGTGGACGTGCTGCGCGCCCAGTTCCGCTGCGGCGCGGTGGCCCTGCTGCGCCTGGAGGACGAGCGCCTGCGCCCCCTGGCCGTCACCGGCCTGGTCAGCGACACCCTGGGGCGGCGCTTCCTGATGGGCCAGCATCCGCGGCTCGCGGCCATCCTGGCGCGCCGGGACGTGACCTGCTTCGAGCACGACAGCCAGCTGCCCGACCCCTACGACGGCCTGCTCGACACCCTGGTGGGCGAACCCCTGCCCGTGCACGATTGCATGGGCGTGGCCCTGCACGTGGAAGGCCGGCCCTGGGGCGTGCTCACGCTCGATGCGCTGGCCACCGGCACCTTCGGCCCGGCGGCGCGCCAGCGCCTGGCGCACAGCCTGCCCCTGGTCGAGGCGGTGGTGCGCGTGGCGCGGCTGGAGCAGGAACTGCGCACCCTGCGCATGGCGGCCACGGACCCCGGCGAGGGCGACGCGGCCCTGGCCTCGGCCGAGCGCGGCGGCGCGGGCGAGCTGGAGATCGTGGGCGAGAGCGCGGCGCTCAAGCGCCTGCTGCACGAGCTGGGCGTGGTCGCCACGTCCGACCTGCCCGTGCTGCTGCTGGGCGAGACCGGGGTGGGCAAGGAGCTGTTCGCGCGCCTGCTGCACCACCAGTCGGCGCGGCGCAACCACCCCCTGGTGCACGTCAACTGCGCGGCCCTGCCCGAGTCGCTGGCCGAGAGCGAACTCTTCGGCCACGTGCGCGGCGCCTTCTCGGGCGCGGTGAGCGACCGGCCCGGCCGCTTCGAGGCCGCCGAGGGCGGCACCCTGTTCCTGGACGAGGTGGGCGAGCTGCCCCTGTCCGTGCAGGCCAAGCTGCTGCGCACGCTGCAGAACGGCGAGATCCAGCGCCTGGGCGCAGACCGCCCCCGGCGCGTGAACGTGCGCGTGATCGCCGCCACCAACCGCAACCTGCGCGAGCAGGTGGCCAGCGGCGCCTTCCGCGCCGACCTGTACCACCGCCTGTCGGTCTATCCCGTGCCCATACCGCCGCTGCGCGAGCGCGGCAACGACGTGCTGGTGCTGGCCGGGCGCTTCCTGGAGCGCAACCGGGCCCGACTGGGCCTGCGCAGCCTGCGCCTGTCGCCCGATGCCCAGGCAGCGCTGCGCCGCTACCGCTGGCCCGGCAACGTGCGCGAGCTCGAGCACGTCATCAGCCGCGCCGCCCTGAAGGCCCTGAGCCGCGGCGCGGACCGCAACACCATCGTCACGCTGGAGGAAGGCCTGCTCGACCTCGACGCGCTCGACATGCCCGCCGCCGACGGCGGCGGCACCCGCGCCGCCGCCAGCCCCGCCGCGGCCGCCAGCGCCGCCGCCGAGGTCGCCGCCGGCACCCTGCGCGAAGCCATCGATGCCTGCCAGCGCCAGGCCGTCACCGCGGCCCTGGACCGCCACCAGGGCAACTGGGCCCAGGCCGCGCGCGCGCTGGACGTGGATGCGAGCAACCTGCACAAGCTGGCGCGCCGGCTCGGGCTCAAGGGCTGATTCCATTCCTCAACCAACCGATTACTTCGTCGGCTTCGCTGGCCGTACGGGTTGTACTGCCTGCACTTCGCCTTCGCGTACTCGATGGATTGGGAAATGGAATGAGGCTGCCGTTTCCAGGTTCAAGCCCGGCGCGAACGCGCCAATGCGATCGCCGCCTGGATGGCCGCGCGGGCCTGCGGGCTGTTCTTCCAGCAGGTGGAGCCGACGATGGCCGAGGCCCGGGAGACGATGTCCAGCGCATTCGCCCCGCTCAAATGGGCCAGCGACTCAAACCCCATCTGCTCCAGCCGGGCCACCACCGTGGGGCCGACACCCTTCACGCCCAGCAATGCCTTGCGTTCTTCCAGAGGGAATGGCATGGGTTTTCTCTATGAATGAATTCAAAAAAGATAGCTTGCACCGCTTGGTGTAAAAGGGGTAAAAGCTGAAAAGACTGAAAATCACACGGCGTGCGCAGGCCCTGCTCTACACCACCTCGCCACCCGCCTCCCGCAGCAGTTCCCGCAGCACCGAGCGGTGGCAATGCGCCTCTTCCTCGCAGTAGCAGCCGACGGAAAAGTGGGCCTGCTTCGACAGCGCCGCCAGCAGCTGGATGGTGCGCGCCGCTTCCGGCGCGGCCATCTCGCTCCTGTACTTCTTGGTGAAGGCGCGCCACTGCGCGGGCGTTTCGGCTTCCTGGCCCAGCTTCACGGTCTCGGGCGTGGGCGCCAGATTCGGGTACCAGACGTCGTACCAGTCCTGCGACGCAAACTCCGGCTTCGGAACGCCGCGTGGCGGACGGCGCACCGTGCCAATCCGTGTGCCTTCGCCTTCGGCTCGCGGACTGCCGAGCCGCACGATTCGAACTGCCATGGGGTTTCTCCTTTAAGTCGCGCCGCGCTGCGCATCGCGCCTGTGTTTGGCTCGCAGCACGCGCCGGCGCCAACGCACCAAGCCGAGCATGTACCAGAAATGGTAGCCCGCCATCAGGCCAAAGGCGCCGAGGGTCAGCGGGCTGTGGGCAAACTCGGCAAAGCTTCGCGCAGTCCCTGGGGCGATGGCGTACACCTCGATGAACCGGTACACGATGCGGGCCAGGAAGAGCAGGGCCAGGGAAACGCCCAAGGGCCCGTGCGGCGTGTAGTAAAGCCCGGTGGGCGTGGGCTCGAACCGTGTGCGCTTGAGTGCAAACGCCGCCAGGCCGGCGCCGGCGCCGACGGCGGCGGCGAAAGCCAGCAGATGGAGCGGGTAGCGGAGATTGGCGAACGCCACGGCGCCCACGAGCAGCGAGTACAGCGTGAGGGTGATCGGCCCGCGGTACCGGCTCAGCCGCTGGCGCCCCGACGCGCGCCGAAAGCGGACATAGATGCGCCAGCCCAGCAAGGGAACGAGGGCGATGGTCGCAACGGTGGATGCGGTCGGTGGTGTCACGATGGCCATGCCTGACGAATGAGGTCGGCGGCAGGCAGGCGGCGTAACTGGCCGATTGTCCGCCGGATCGGGTGATTGGGCGTATTACAAGGAACGACTTTGCTTTGCATAGGCGTCGAGTTCCAGCGGGGAGCGGGAATAGCCCATCATTTCCATTTCAATCAGATAGCGCCGCAAGAATGATTCCCTGCCTAGCCGATCCTGCTGCCCGATATGAACGAGTTCATGAGAGATCACTGAGTTATTTTCAGCAGTCCATGCCTTGAGCATGATCACGTAGCCGTTGGTTCTGCCGCCTTCGGTTTTGCTGCCCATGCCGATACGCTCCGCCTCCTTGCGCAACTCCGGGTCGGATGGCAATGGAAAATCTTCGAGAACCACGATCCTGACCCGGCCCGGATCTTTGACGCCGACGCGAATCGCAAATTCGGTTTCGGGCCGGGAAAGCGGACGGCCTTTCGGCGATAGCTCGATTTCCACCTGCTCGTACCACGAGAGCACCCGTGGGAAAAAATATTCTAACTTTGCCAGGACGGCTGGCGGAGGATTGTCCAATGCCAGCAGCTCTTGATCTGTCGGGCGCGGGACAATCATGCAACCAGAGATGGCGAGTGAAAATAGGCCGGCTAATAATGAGATGCGCATGGAAAGATGCCTAAATAAAATCAGGCGGCAGCGATCTTGCAGGGAGTATCCGGTAAACAAAAAGCATATCGTATCCTTCCAGGAGGCGCCCCATTATATGGCCGTTTGGTCAAACCTGGAATTTATCGGATGGAAAAGGATGCCGAGCTTCTCCTGACTTGGCTTTCCGCGCCAAGAGCCCGGGTAGCAGCGGCGCCTGCGCATCTACGCCGCTTGCCGGTAGTGCTCGTGCCGTTGAAAGCGTGAACCCGCGCGGTCAAAGTCAATAAGGGCTGGATTGCGGCATCTCCAGAAAATATGCTTGCCCTTTAAAAGATCAATTGCAAGAAAACCATCTCCTGCGCGAAAATGATCTGGCCCCGGGTTGGGGCGCGTATATTCTTCACCGCATGCGCTGGTCTTCAAATATCCGCCGGCGGATAAAGCCGGGCCTGGCGATGTGCGTTTTCGTCGCCGGTGTGTCCGATGCGTTGCCGCGGGCCTTGCCGGGCAGGAGTTTTCAACCATGGCCGTCAGTGTTTTCGACCTTTTCAAGATAGGCATAGGCCCGTCCAGTTCGCACACCGTGGGGCCCATGCGCGCGGCACGGCTGTTCGTGCAGCGGCTGGCGCGGGACGGGCGTTTGCCGCGGGTGGCGCGGGTGCGCTGCCAGTTGTTCGGATCGCTGGGCGCCACGGGCCGCGGCCACGGCAGCGACCGGGCCGTGCTGCTGGGGCTGTGCGGGCATGCGCCCGACACGGTGGACGTGGCCCTCGTCGAGCCGCTGGTCGCGCGCATCCGCGGCCAGGGCCGGCTGCCGCTGGCCGATGGCCCCGAGATCGCCTTTGACTGGCTGGCCGACCTGCTGCTGGTGGCCGACGTGGCGCTGCCGCTGCACGCCAATGGCATGCGCTTCGAGGCCTTCGACGCGCAGGGCGGGCTGCTCGACGCTCAGGCCTATTACTCGGTCGGGGGCGGCTTCATCGTGAGTGAAGATGCGGCGCGGGACGCGGCGCGCCAGGCGCAAATCGCGCCCGGCACCGAGGTGCTGCCGTTGCCGTTTCACAGCGGTGCCGAGCTGCTGGCGCAGGCGCGGGCCCAGGGCGGCTCGATCGCCCGGGTGATGCGCGTCAACGAACGCCACTGGCGCGCCGATGCCGACATCGACGCCGGCCTGCTGGCCATCTGGCGCGCCATGCAGGACTGCGTGGCGCGCGGCTGCGGGGCCGAGGGCGAGTTGCCCGGCGGCTTTCGCGTGCGCCGGCGTGCACCCGGCCTGTACAGGGCGCTGCAGGCGGCGCAAGGCCTGCAGCAGGATCCGCTGCAGGTGATCGACTGGGTGAACCTGTTTGCCCTGGCGGTGAACGAGGAAAACGCCGCCGGCGGGCGCGTGGTCACGGCGCCCACCAATGGCGCGGCGGGCATCGTGCCGGCGGTGTTGCACTACTACTGGCGCTACGTCGAGGGCGCGGGCGAGGCCGGGGTGATCGACTTCCTGCTCACGGCCGGCGCCATCGGCATTCTGTACAAGGAGAACGCCTCCATCTCGGGCGCCGAGGTCGGCTGCCAGGGCGAGGTGGGCGTGGCCTGCTCCATGGCCGCCGCCGGCCTGTGCGCGGTGCTGGGCGGCACGCCCGCGCAGGTGGAGAACGCCGCCGAGATCGGCATGGAGCACCACCTGGGCCTGACCTGCGACCCGGTGGGCGGGCTGGTGCAGATTCCCTGCATCGAGCGCAACGCGCTCGCGTCGGTGAAGGCCATCAACGCCGCGCGCATGGCGCTGCATGGCGACGGCACGCACCACGTGAGCCTGGACCAGGTCATCAAGACCATGCGCGAGACGGGAGCCGACATGATGAGCAAGTACAAGGAGACTTCGCGCGGCGGGCTGGCGGTGAACATCGTGGAGTGCTGACGCGCGGCCCTTTCAGCGCGTCAAAGCAGGGGTTGCCCAATCACGAAGCACGTCTCCCATGAAACCCTGAGTCCGTGCCCGGCCCGTCCCCTTATCGTGACGCCTTCGCTGTACACACGATAAGGAAAGCCCCATGTCCACGCGCCGCCGCCTGCTGGCCGCACTGTTGATGGCACTGCCCCTGGCCGGCTGGGCCGCCTGGCCCGAGCGGCCCATCACCATGGTCGTGCCCGCCGCCGCGGGCGGCACCACCGACATCGCGGCGCGCGTGCTGGCCGAGAAGATGGGCAAGGACCTGGGCACCTCCATCGTGGTGGAGAACAAGGGCGGTGGCGGCGGCAGCATAGGCACGGCGCAGGTGGCGCGCGCCAAGCCCGACGGCTACACGCTGCTGATGGGCAACATCGGTCCCATCGCCATCAACTTCAGCCTCTACAAGCAGCTGAGCTACAAGGAAACCGACCTGCGCGGCATCACCAACGTGATCTCCGTGCCCAACATCCTGGTGGTGCATGCCGACTCGCCCGCGCGCAGCGTGCAGGACCTGGTGCAGCTGGCGAAGAAGCAGCGCCTGAACGTGGCCACCTCGGGCGTGGGGCAGTCGCCGCACATGTCCTCCGAGATGTTCCGCCAGAAGGCCGGCATCGAGGTCACCCTGGTGCCCTTTCCGGGCGCGGCCCCGGCCGTGACGGCGCTGCTCGGGCAGCAGGTGGACTTCATGATCGACAACCTGCCCAGCTCCATGCCGCACATCAAGTCGGGCAAGTTCCGCGCGCTGGCCATCACCAGCGGCGCGCGCTCGGCCCAGCTGCCCGACGTGCCCACCATGGCCGAGGCCGGCGTGCCCATGCAGGTCACGGCCTGGTTCGGCCTGCTGGCGCCTTCCGGCACGCCCGACGCGGTGGCCCTGCGCCTGCAGCAGTCGGCGCGCAAGGCGATGCAAATGCCCGAAGTGCGCCAGCGCTTCGCCGAATTGGGCGGCGTGCCCGGCGGCGAGACGCCGGCCGAGTACGACGCCTTCATCGCCCAGGAACGCAAGAGCTGGGCCCAGATCGTCAAGGCCGCGGGCCTGTCGCTGGAATAACCTTCATGGCCATGCAAGCAGACATCGAACACCTGTTGACCCAGCCCTTCGGCTCCCTGCCCGAACTGATCGCGCGCCAGGCCGCGCACCGCCCCGGCCACACGGCCCTGATCCTGGAGGAGCAGCGCCTGGACTACGCTGCGCTGCGCGCCGGCATGGACCGCGTGGCCGCCAGCCTGCAGCGCGATGGCCTGGGGCCCGGCGACGTGGTGGCCGTCTGCGCCGGCACCTCGGTCGAATACCTGCTGGCCTACCTCGGCGCGCTGCGCGCGGGCGTGGCGGTGGCGCCGCTGGCGCCCTCGGCCACGGCCGAGCACCTGAGCGCCATGCTGGACAACTGCGGCGCGCGCCTGGTGCTGCGCGACCGCGAGGTCGCCGCGCAATGGCCCCTGCACGCGGGCGCCGCCCTGCGCTGCGTGGCGCTGGACGATGCGCCCGAGGCCGGCGCGCCCTGGTCGCAATGGCTGGCGCAGGGCGACGGCGCGCCCGTGCCGATCGCGCCCGCGCCCGACTGGGCCTTCAACGTGATCTACTCGTCGGGCACCACGGGCGTGCCCAAGGGCATCGTGCAGTCCTGGGCCATGCGCTGGGCCCATGTGCGCCGCGCCATCACCAATGGCTATGGGCCCGACGCCGTCTCGCTGTGCGCCACGCCGCTGTATTCCAACACCACGCTGGTGGCGGCCCTGCCCACGCTGGCGCTGGGCGGCACGCTGGTGCTGATGCGCAAGTTCGACGCCGCGCATTACCTGGAGCTGGCCGAGCGGCACGGCGCCACCCACACCATGCTGGTGCCCGTGCAGTACCAGCGCCTGATGGCCTGCCCCGCGTTCGACGGCACCGACCTGAGTCGGCTGCGGCACAAGTTCTGCACCAGCGCGCCCTTCGGTGCCGCCCTCAAGGCCGAGGTGCTGCGGCGCTGGCCCGGCCGGCTCATCGAGTACTACGGCCTGACCGAGGGCGGCGTGCGCTGCGAGCTGCATTGCCACGACTTCCCGGACAAGCTGCACACCGTGGGCCGCCCCGGCGAGGGCGCCGACATCCGCTTCATCGACGAGCAGGGGCGCGAGCTGCCCGCGGGCGCGCAGGGCGAGATCGTGGGCCGCTCGGCCGGCATGATGAACGGCTACCACCGCCTGCCCGGCAAGACGGCCGAGGCCGAGTGGTTCGACGCCCAGGGCCAGCGCTTCATCCGCAGCGGCGACGTGGGGCGGCTGGACGAGGACGGCTTCATCGTGCTGGGCGACCGCATGAAGGACATGATCATCACGGGCGGCTTCAACGTCTACCCCAGCGACATCGAGGGCGTGCTGCAGCAGCACCCGCAGGTGGCCGAATGCGCGGTGGTCGGCGTGCCTTCCGAGCAGTGGGGCGAGACACCCGTGGCCTACGTGGTGCCGCGCGCCGGCGTGCAGCCCGCGGCAGCCGAGCTGCGCGAATGGCTCAACACCCGCGTCGGCAAGACCCAGCGCGTGGCCGACCTGCGCACCGTGGAGCGCCTGCCGCGCAGCGAGATCGGCAAGGTGCTCAAGCGCCAGCTGCGCGAGCAGTACCTGCAGGCGGCCCATTGATTCCCTCGTACCAGGAGAGCGACATGTCCATCCGTCCCTCGCGGCTGCGCCGCGCCATGCTCGCCGGCCTGGCGCTGGGTGCCGGCGCCCTGCTGGCCCCCGCCGCCCAGGCCGCGGACGCCTGGCCCGCCAAGCCGATACAGCTCGTGATTCCCTACCCGCCAGGCGGCAGCGCCGACCTGCTGGGCCGGCCGCTGGCCGTGCAGCTGCAGCAGCAGCTGGGCCAGCCCGTGGTGCTGGAATACAAGCCCGGCGCGGGCGGCACGCTGGCCTCGCAGTACCTGGCGCGCGCCAAGCCCGACGGCTACACGGTGCTCATGGTGCTGGCGGCCCACGCCATCAACGACAGCCTGTACCCCAAGCTGCCCTACGACACGCGCCGCGACTTCGCGCCCGTGTCGCTGGTGGCCAACCTGCCCATGGTGGTGGCCGGCAGCAGCAAGCTGCCCGCCAGGAACATGCAGGAGCTGGTGCAGGCCGCCAAGGCGGCGCCGGGCAAGCTCACCTTCGGCTCGGCCGGCAACGGCAACGCCGGGCACCTGGCGGCGGAATACTTCAGCAGCATCGCCGGCATCAAGATGACGCACGTGCCCTACAAGGGCAGCGCCGGCGTGGTCAATGCCATGCTGGCCGGCGACATCGACCTGACCTTCGACAGCATCTCCACCTCCATGCCGCATATCCGCGGCGGCCGCATGCACGCGCTGGCCGTCACCAGCGCGCAGCGCTCGGCGCTGGCGCCCGAGGTGGCGACGGTGCAGGAGCAGGGCGTGGCCGGCTTCGACGTGACGGGCTGGTACGCGCTCATCGCGCCGGCCGGCACGCCGCCCGAGGTCAGGCAGCGCCTCGCCCGGGAAATCGCCGCGGCCCTGCGCCAGCCCCAGCTGCAGTCGCAGCTGGCCGCCGGCGGCTACGAGCCCGTGGGCTCCACGCCCGAGGCGCTGCAGGCGCACATCGACAGCGAGATCGCCCGCTGGGCCGCCGTGGTCAAGTCCACCGGCGCCAAGGTGGACTGACAATCACCCCATGCAACACCACTCCAGCACCAGCAACGACATACCCCCGAGTCCCTTCGCCGGCGAGGCGCCCGAGATGTTCTTCGGCCTGCCCATGGCCATGGCGCGCGCCATGGCCCTGCGCGGCGAGCGCATCGGTAACGACCGGGCCCAGGTGCGCATGGGCTTCCAGGCAGAGCAGTCCAACAGCCGCGGCGACGTGCATGGAGGCTCCATCGCCACGCTGCTCGACTGCACCCTGGCGGCGGCTGTGCGCTCGCACGCTCCTGCCGCCTACGGCGTGGCCACCATCGACCTGACGCTGCACTTCGTGGCTGCCGCCGGCGGCGACCTGGTCGCCACCGCCCACTGCGAGCGGCGCGGCCGCTCCATCAGCTTCGCGCGCGGCGAGGTGCGCGCCGAGGACGGCACCCTGGTGGCCCTGGCCACCGGCAGCTTCAAGCTGGTGGCGCGGCAGCAGGCGCAGGGGTAGGCGCTTCAGGTCGGCTGCACGCCCGCGGCCTGCAACAGGCGGCCCCAGACGGGCCCTTCCTGCGCCCATAGCTTGCCGAACCTCTCGGGCGTGTCGTCGTCCACGGGCACGAAGCCGGCGGCGATGATGCGCGCCATGCCGTCGCGGCTGGCGACAGCCTGGTTGGCGGCGGCGGCCCATTGGCGGGCCACGTCGGCGCTCATGCCCTTGGGGCCGGCGATCGCCAGCCAGCCGACGAGGGCCAGCGCGTCCTGCGGGTAGCCGGCCTCGGCAAAGGTGGGCACGTCGGGCAGCAGCGGCACGCGGCGCGGGCCGGTCACCGCCAGGGCGCGCAGCTTGCCGGCATCGATGTGCGCCTTGAGCGACAGCAGGCTGCCCATGCCGATCCTGATCTGGCCGCCCAGCAGGTCCTGCACCATGGGGGCCTCGCCCTTGTAGGCCACGTGCGCCATCTCGGCGCCGGCAATGTCGCTGAGCGTGGTGCAGGCCAGCTGGCCGTGCGAGCCTATGCCGTAGGAGCCATAGGACAGCTTGCCCTTGTTGGCGCGGGTCCAGGCCATGAACTCCTGCATGTCCCGGGCCGGCACGTCGGCCGTGACCACCAGGGCAATCGGCGCCAGGCATACGCGCACCAAAGGGGTGAGGTCGGTCAGCGGGTCGTAGGCGGTCTTCTTGTACAGGTACTTGTTGGTCAGCATGGACGAGGTGGTGCCCAGCAGCGCCGTCATGCCGTCGGGCGGCGACTTGGCCACCATCTCGCCGGCGATCAGGCCGGCCGCGCCGGGCTTGTTGTCCACCACCACGGGCTGGCCGAAGCGCTTGCCCATGTGCTCGCCCAGCACGCGGGTGATGACGTCGGTGGCGCCGCCGGCGGCGAACGGCACCACCACGCGCACCGGGCGGGTGGCGAAGCCGGCCTCCTGCGCCTGCGCGCCCAAGGGGAGCGCGGCGCCGGCGGCCAGGGCCAGCAGCTGGCGGCGGCTGCAGCGCGGAAGGTGGGGGCCGTGGGTCATGGGGTGTCTCCTCGTGTCGTGGTGGTGATGCGAAGCCGTATCAGTCCATGGAAATCTTGGCCGCCTCGGCCACGGCCTTCCAGTGGGCGGCGTCCTTGTCGACCTGGGCCTTGAAGTCGTCGGGCAGCGAGCCCACGGGAATCAGGCCCATGTCGGTCAGGCGCTTGTTGAGCTCGGGCGACTTGACGATGGCCGCCACCTCGGCGCCCAGCTTGTCCACGATGGGCTTGGGCGTGGCGGCGGGCAGGAACACGCCGAACCAGCCGTTGGCCTCCAGGCCGGGGTAGCCGGACTCGGTCATGGTGGGCACCTGGGGCAGGGCCGGGTGGCGCTGGGCGCCGGTGACGGCCAGGATGTTGAGCTTGTCCGACCTGATGTGCGGGTAGGCGCCCGTGGCGTCCACGAAGGCCAGCGTCAGCTGCCCGCCCAGCAGGGCCGCCATCTCCGGCCCCGAGCCCTGGTAGGGGATGTGGGTGATGTCGATGCCGGCCCGCTGCTTGAAGCGCTCGCCGTTCATGTGCGACGAGGTGGCGTTGCCGTAGGTGCCGTAGTTGAGCGTGCCGGGCGCGGCCTTGGCCTTGTCCACGAACTGCTGCAGCGTGGTCACGCCCGAGCTGCGCGGCACCATGAGCAGGTCGGCGGACTTGGCGATCTGCGACACCGGCGCCAGGTCGGCCAGCTTGTAGGGCACCTTCTTGTACAGCGCCGGGATCTGCACCAGGGCGGTGATGCCCAGGAGCACGGTGTGGCCGTCGCCCGGCGCCTTGGCCACGATGTCGTTGCCCAGGATGCCGCTGGCGCCGGGCTTGTTCTCCACCACCACGGGCTGGCCCCAGCGCTGCGACAGCTGCGTGCCGATCAGGCGCGCGATGATGTCGGTGCCGCCGCCGGCGGGGTAGGGCACGACGAGGCGGATGGGCTTGTTGGGGTAGCCGTCCTGCGCCTGCGCGCCGCCCATGGCGCAGGTTGCGGCCAGGGCGATCAGGGGCAGCCATTGAGCGAGGGTCTTGCGGCGGGTGATGGCCATGGCGGGGTCTCCTTGGGTGTCGTGGAATGGTTACAGGGTGCGGGCGATGATTTCCTTCATGATCTCGTCGCTGCCGCCGTAGATGCGGCCGATGCGCGCATCGGTCCAGGCGCGGCCCACCTGGTATTCGGTCATGTAGCCGTAGCCGCCGTGCAGCTGCAGGAATTCGTCCAGCAGCCGGTTCTGCAGCGCCGTGGCGTTGAGCTTGACCATGGCGGCGCGCTCGGGCGTGAGCTGGCGCTGCATGTGCAGCCGCATGCAGTCGTCCACGAACACGCGCAGCATGGTGGCCTGGGCCTTGGCCTCGGCGAGCTTGAAGCGCGTGTTCTGGAACTCGAACACCGTCTGGCCGAAGGCCTTGCGCTCGCGCGTGTAGTCCACGGTCTTCTGCAGGAAGGTCTCGATGGACGCGGCGGCGCGCACGGCGACCACCAGGCGCTCCTGCGCCAGCTCGCGCATCAGGTACTTGAAGCCCATGTTCTCCTCGCCCAGCAGGTTGCCCGCAGGTACCTTGACGTTGTCGAAGAACAGCTCGGAGGTGTCCTGCGCCATCAGGCCGATCTTCTCCAGCTTGCGGCCCTTGCTGAAGCCCGGCGTGCCCTCCTCCACCACGATCAGCGACACGCCCTTGGCGCCCAGGTCGGGCGCGGTCTTGGCGACGACGATGACGAGCTCGGAGTTGATGCCGTTGGTGATGAAGGTCTTGCTGCCGTTCAGGATGTAGTGGTCGCCCTCGCTGTCCTTGACCAATCTGGCCGTGGTGCGCACCGACTTCAGGTCGCTGCCCGCGCCGGGCTCGGTCATGGCGATGGCGCCGATCAGTTCGCCAGCGGCCATGCGCGGCAGCCAGCGGTCCTTCTGCTCGGTGCTGCCGTAGGCGTGGATGTAGGGCGCGACGATGTCCGAGTGCAGCGGAAAGCCCAGGCCGCTGGCGCCGGTGCGCGCCACCTCCTCGATCAGGATGGCCGCGTGGCCGAAGTCGCCGCCGCCGCCGTAGGGCTCGGGCAGCAGGGTGTTGAGCAGGCCCTCGCGCCCGGCCTTGCGCCAGACCTCCTTGGGCACGATGCCGTCGCGCTCCCACTGGGCGTGGAAGGGCACGATTTCCTTGTCGAAGAAGCGCCGCGCCTGCGCGCGGAACTGTTCGTGGTCTTCGCGGTAGATGGTGCGCTGGGTCAGGTCTTGCATGGCTGTTGTAATTCCCAAGGTTTGCGAATGAAATATGGCCTTGACGCCCATGGGACGGGCGATGGCAGCTATTGTTTTATGAGTCGCGCAGGGCAAAGCCGGCCTGCGGCTGGTCGCGGAACCGCTCCTTGAGCTGGCGCCGCAGGAGCTTGCCGGTCTCCAGGCGCGGCAGGGCATCGACGAACACCATGCGCTGCGGCAGCTTGAGCCGGGCCAGCACCTGCGCGGCCTGCGTGGCGATGGCGCGCGCCGTCTCCTGCGTGGCCTCCTGGCCCGGGCGCAGCACCACGGCCGCCAGCGGCACCTCGCCGAAGTCGGGGTGGGGCACGCCGACCACGGCCACCTCCTGCACGCCGGGGTGGCGGGCCAGGGCGTTCTCTATCTCCTGCGGGTAGAGGTTGACGCCGCCCGAGAGGATCAGGTCGGCGCGCCGGTCGCTCAGGTACAGGTAGCCCTCGGCGTCCACGTGGCCGATGTCGCCGTATGTGACCCAGCCCCGGTCGTCGATGGCCTGGCGCGTCTTCTCGGGGTCGTTCAGGTAGGTGAACTGCCCGCCGCCCGAGAAATACACCTGGCCGATCCCGCCCGCAGGCAGCTCCCGGCCCTCATCGTCCACGATGTGCAGCAGGCCCGTGGTGGCACGGCCCACCGAACCGGGGCGCTGGCGCCACTCGTTTGAATCGATCATGGTCGTGCCGCAGCCCTCGGAGCCGGCGTAGTACTCCATCAGGATGTCGCCCCACCAGTCGAGCATGGCGTGCTTGACATGAACCGGGCAGGGCGCGGCGGCGTGGATGGCCATGCGGTGGCTCGACAGGTCGTGGCGCTGGCGCACCTGCTCGGGCAGCTTGAGCAGGCGGCCGAACATGGTGGGCACCCACTGGCTGTGCGTGACGCGGTGGCGCTCGATGAGCGCCAGGGCGTTTTCCGCGTCGAAGCGCTCCATGATCACGGCCTGCCCCCCGAGCTCCAGCGCGCGCAGCGTGTAGCGCAGCGGCGCGGCGTGGTACAGCGGCGCGGGCGAGAGGTACACCGTGTCCTCGCCCATGCCCATGAGGCGCGCCGTGCCCTGGGCCTCGGGGTCGGCCTGGCCGCGCAGGCCGGCGGGCCACAGCGGCTTGAGCACGCCCTTGGGCCGGCCCGTGGTGCCGGAGGAATACAGCAGGTCGCGCCCCAGCGGCCGGTCGGCGAAGTCCACCGGCGGGCCCTGCAGCGCCGCCAGCGCCGCGTGCAGCGACGGGGCCTGCGGCCGGGCTTCGTCCACGGTCCACCAGGGCAGGCCGATGCCCTGGAGCTGGGGCAGCGTCTTGCCGGACGCCACCACCAGGCGCGCACCGCTGTCGCCCACGATGTAGGCCACCTCGTCCGCCGTCAGGTGGGTGCTGAGCACGGCCGCATACAGGCCCGCCTGGCGCGCGGCCAGCACCAGGGCCAGGATCTCGACGCGGTTCTCCAGCAGCACGGCGAAGCGCTCGCCCGCCTGCAGCCCCTGCGCCGCGAGCCATTGCGCCATCTGCTGCGCCATCTGCGCCAGCGCGCCGGCGGTGTAGCTGCGGCCCTGGTCGGCCATGACCACCACCACCCGCCCGGGGGCCGCCTGTGCGCGGCCAAAGAAATCCTGCATGCCTGTCACCCGTGGTCTCCAGGAGCGCCGCCAGGACGGCGGCGCGCCGTCAGATGCGAAACATAAGTCTCACAAAACAATAGCTTCCAATGATTCTTTCAGGCAGAAGATGGATTAAACATCGGGTAAATACGGTGTTCAGCACAAACTAACGGTGAGAAAAATGCTTTTAATGGATCATAGGTTTCATAAAACATATGGAGTGAACATGGAAAATCCCGTTATCGTCGATGCCATCCGCAGCCCCATGGCCCGGGCCAAGCCCGACGGCGCGCTGGCCGAGCTGCACCCCGTGGACCTGCTCTCGCAGGTGCTGCAGCAGCTGGTGGAGCGCAACAAGATCGATCCCGGCCAGGTGGACGACGTGATCTGCGGCTGCGTGAGCCAGTCCGGCGAGCAGGCCAACACCCCCGGGCGCCTGGCCTGGCTGGCCGCGGGCCTGCCCACGCACGTGCCCTCCACCACCATCGACCGCAAGTGCGGCTCCAGCCAGCAGGCCGTGCACTTCGCGGCCCAGGCCATCATGGCCGGCGTGCAGGACATCGTCATCGCCTGCGGCGTGGAGTCCATGAGCCGCGTACCCATGGGCAGCTCGCGCATGGGCAAGAACACCACCGGTGCGCGCTTCGATGCGCGCTACGCGCCCGGCCTGGTGGGCCAGGGCGTGTCGGCCGACCTGGTGGCCGCCAAGTGGGGGCTGAGCCGCCTGGAGCTCGACGCCTATGCCGCGCGCTCGCACCAGCGCGCCCACGCCGCGCAGTCCGGCGGCGGCTTCGTGCGCGAGATCGTGGGCATCGATACGCCCGCGGGCCGCGTGGCGGCGGACGAAACCATCCGCGCCGGCACCACGGTGGAAAAGCTCGCCGGCCTCAAGGCCGTGTTCGAGAGCGAGGAGCTGTTGGCGCGCTTTCCGCAGATCCAGTGGAGCACCACGGCCGGCAATGCCTCCCAGATGACCGACGGCGCCAGCGCCATGCTCATCATGAGCGAGGCGCGCGCCCTGCAGCTGGGCCTGCGCCCGCGCGCGCGCTTCGTGGCCTTCGACGTGGTGGGCGACGACCCGCTGTACATGCTCACCGCCCCCATCCCCGCCACGCAGCGCGCGCTGGCCAAGGCGAAGATGAAGCTGGACGACATCCACCACTACGAGATCAACGAGGCCTTCGCCAGCGTGCCCATGGCCTGGCAGAAGGAACTGCAGGCCGACGGCGAGCGCCTGAACCCGCGCGGCGGCGCCATCGCCCTGGGCCACCCGCTGGGCGCCTCGGGCATACGCCTGATGACCACCATGCTGCACGCGCTGGAGGACAGCGGCCAGCGCTACGGCCTGCAGTCCATGTGCGAGGCCGGCGGCATGGCCAACGCCACCATCATCGAGCGACTTTGATTTTGATAGCTGCCAGCGCTTGATGGGTAAGCGCTACAGGCAAAAAGGAGCAAAAATGAAACTGCAACAAGGAATGACCGCCCTGGTCACCGGCGGCGTCTCGGGCCTGGGGCAGGCCTCGGCCGTCGCGCTGCTGGAGCGCGGCCTTCAAGTGGTCGCCGTGGACCTGAACGACGAGCGCGGCCAGGCCATGGAAAAGCAATACGCCGGCCGCCTGCGCTACGTGAAGGCCGATGTGTCCGACGAGGCCCAGATGCAGCAGGCCATCGCGGCGGCGGAAGCCTTCGGCAACTTCCGCGCCCTGGTGCACTGCGCGGGCATCGGCGGCCCGGTGCGCCTGGTCGAGAAGGACGGCAGCCCCGGTTCGCTGGAGAAGTACATCAACATCATCCGCGTGAACCAGATCGGCACCTTCAACACGTTGCGCCTGGCCGCCGCGAGCATGGCCAGGAACGAGCCCATCGACGGCGAGCGCGGCGCCTGCGTGCTCACCGCCTCGGTGGCGGGCTACGAAGGGCAGATCGGCCAGATCCCCTACGCCTCTTCCAAGGCCGGCGTGATCGGCATGACCATCGTCGCGGCGCGCGACCTGGCGTCCAAGTTCATCCGCGTGTGCACCATCGCCCCGGGCCTGTTCGACACGCCCATCCTGGCCAAGCTGCCCGAGAACGTGCGCCAGTCGCTGGCCGCCAGCGTGCCCAACCCGGCGCGCCTGGGCCACCCCTCGGAATACGCGCTGACCGCGCTGCACATCCTGGAGAACCCCATGCTCAACGGCGAGACCATCCGCCTCGATGGCGCCATCCGCATGCAGCCACGGTGAAATCGGCCCTCAGCGCCCGTGGATAGGGCGCGAGATGCTCTTATTTTCGATAATACATTGGAGACAACCATGCCCCCGTACAACCGCCGCCGCGCGCTCCACCTGACCGGGGCGTGCGCCCTGCTGGGGCTGGGCGCCCTGGCCTCGGCCACGGCCGCCCGGGCCGACGCCGCCTGGCCCACGCGCCCCATCACCTTCGTCATCCCCGGCGCCGCCGGCGGCACCACCGACACGCCGGCGCGCTTCATGGCGCAAAAGCTGGGCGAGCGCCTGGGCCAGCCCATCGTGGTGGACAACAAGCCCGGCGCGGGCGGCATGCTGGGAGCCGGCCAGGTGGCGCGCGCCCAGCCCGACGGCTACACCGTGCTGGTGGGCAACACCGGCTCCAACGCCATCAACTACACGGCCTACCAGAAGCTCGGCTACAAGCCGGGCGACTTCATCGCGCTGACCGACATGATCTCGTTCGCCAACGTGCTGGTGGTGCCGGTGAAGTCGCCCATCAAGAGCCTGGGCGAGCTGGTCGCGGCCGCGAAGAAGGACCCGGGCAAGCTGGCGTTTTCGTCGGCGGGCGTGGGCCAGACCACGCACCTGATGGGCGAGCTTTTCCGCCAGCGCACGGGGGTCGACGTGGTCCACGTGCCCTACAAGGGCTCCGCGCCGGCCACCATGGCCATCGTGTCCGGCGAGACCCAGTTCATGTTCGACAACCTCACGGGCTCGCTGGTCCACGTCAAGGACGGCAAGCTGCGCGCGCTGGCCGTGACCGGCGCCACGCGCGAGCCTGAGCTGCCCGACGTGCCCACCATGACCGAGCTGGGCATGAAGGACTTCGACAAGGTGGGCTGGATGGGCTTCTTCCTGCCCGCCAAAACGCCTCCGGAGATCGTCAAGAAGCTCACCGACAACCTGATCGCCGTGCTCAAGGACCCGGCCGTGGTCCAGCGCTACCGCGAACTCGGCGGCCGCCCCGGCGGCATGGCGAGCGCGCAGTTCTCGCAGATGGTGGAGCGCGACAGCAAGGACTGGGGCGAGCTGATCCGCAGCCAGAAGCTGCAGCTCGATTGAGGACGCGCCATGACTGACACCCTCTCCTTCGCGGGCCGCCATGTGTTCGTGGCTGGCGGCAGCAGCGGCATCAATCTCGGCATCGCGCAGGCGTTCGCGCGTGCGGGCGCCCATGTCACGGTCATGAGCCGATCGCCCGAGAAGGTGCAGCAGGCGGCCGACGGGCTGCGCGCGCTGGGCGCGCAGGCGCTGGGCATCAGCGCCGACGTGCGCGACCCGGTGGCCGTGGACGCGGCGCTGCGCCAGTCCCATGAACGCTTCGGCGACATCGACGTGCTGGTCTCCGGCGCGGCGGGCAACTTCATCGCGCCGGCCAAGGACCTGTCGCCCAACGGCTTCAGGACGGTGATCGACATCGACCTCAACGGCAGCTTCCACGTGCTGCGCCTGGCCTACCCGCTGCTGAGGAAGCCCGGCGCCAGCGTCATCAACATCTCGGCGCCCCAGGGCGTCAACCCCACCATGTACCAGGTCCATGCCTGCGCCGCCAAGGCAGGCATCGACATGATGACGCGCGTGCTGGCCATGGAATGGGGCGAGGCGGGCGTGCGCGTGAACGCCATCGCGCCCGGCCCGATCGCCGACACCGAAGGCATGCGCCGCCTCGCGCCCTCGCCCGAGGCGCTGGCCAACGCGGTCGCCAGCGTGCCGCTGCAGCGCATGGGCACGCTCGACGACATCGCCCACATGGCGCTGTTCCTGTCCTCGCCGCAGGCCGGCTACGTGACGGGCGCCGTCATCCCCGTGGACGGCGGCTCCTCGCTGCGCGGCGGGCGGGACATGCGCGCCTCCTACACCCCGCGGGGCGCGGCATGAGCGGCGGTGGCTACCGGCGCATACGCTTCGGCGTGGAGGAGGGCGTTGCCACCCTGGTGCTGGACAACCCGGACAAACGCAACGCCTTCGACCCCACCATGCGCGCGGAAATGGCCGATGTGGTGCGCCAGGTGCAGGGCGACCCCGCCATACGCGCCCTGGTGCTCACGGGCGCGGGCGCGCATTTCTGCTCCGGCGGCGACCTGGGCAACATCGCCGCCAGCGGCCTGGACAACGGCGGCTGGCGCCGGCGCCTGTCCAGCCTGCACCACTGGCTCAAGGACCTGGTGCTGCTGGACAAGCCGGTGGTCGCCGCCGTCGACGGCGCGGCCTATGGCGCCGGCTTCAGCCTGGCGCTGGCGGCGGACTTCATCATCGCCAGCACCCGCGCGCGCTTCGCCATGTCCTTCATCCGCGTCGGCCTGGTGCCGGACTGCGCGGCCTTCTACACCCTGCCGCGCATCGTCGGCGTGCAGCGTGCGCGCGAGCTGATGCTGTCGGGGCGCGAGGTCCCGGCCCAGGAGGCGCTGGACCTGGGCATCGCCACCGAACTGGCCGCGCCCGAGGCGCTGCAGGCGCGCGCCCAGGCCATCGCGCGCAGCTTCGTGCATGCCTCGCCGGTGGCGCTGAGCCTGATCAAGCGCTCGCTCGCCCTGGCCGCCGACGACCTGCCCTCGCTGCTGGAGCAGGAGGCCAATGCCCAGGCGCTGGCCATGGGCACGCCCGAGCACCGCGAGGCGGTGCACTGCTTCCTGGACAAAAGACCGGTGCCCTTCCAGTGGCCCGGGCGCTGAATCAGGAGAAAATCCCCGGATTTCTAGAGGTTCATGTGAATACGGATGCGGACGGCAAACTGGTCAGCGCCCTGGTGCGCGGCATTTCCATCCTGCGCTGCTTCGGCCACAAGCGCACGGAGCTGAGCGCGCGCGAGCTGATGGAGCTCACGGGCCTGCCCAAGCCGACATTGTTTCGCCTCACCGACACCTTGTGCGAACTCGGGCTGCTGCGCTATTCGGAGCGCCTGTCCAAATACGTGCCGGGCCTGGGCCTGCTGCAGCTGTCCTGGCCGGTACTGTTGCGCCTGGCGCTGCGCCAGTTTGCGCGCCCGCAGATGCAGGCGCTGGCGGACTTGATCGAGGGGCAGGTGCAGCTGGCCGTGGGCCATAAGCACCAGCTGTGCCTGGTGGAACTGGCCAATGGCATGGGCAACACCGTGTTTCGCCAGGAGATCGGCGTGCGCATGTCGCTGTCGCGCACCGCCACGGGCCGCGCCTACCTGCTGGGCATGGCGGACGATGCGCGCGAGGCCTACCTGCAGGGCCTGCAGGCCAGCGACCCGCAGCGCGCCGCCTGGCTGGCGCAGCGCCTGGTCAATGCCCGCGAGGACATGGAGCGCCACGGGTTTTGCCGCAGCCACGGCGACCTGCACAGCGAGATCGAATCCATCGCCGTGCCCATGAGCCAGTCCCAGGACGGCGAGCTGTGGATCTTCGCGGTCTCGGTGCCGGTGTTCAGCCCGCTGTACAGCAAGTTAGAGTCCGACCTGGGACCGCGTCTGCGCACCTTGGTACGCTCGGTCGAGGCCGTGGTGGGCGCGGGCGTGCCCTGAGATGAAACGACACCCCCCTGAGGCCCTTCGGGCCTTCCCCCCGCTCTCGCATCGCTGCGCGCTGCGGGCAGGGGGACTTTGCTCAGTGCGGCGGGGCGGCCCTTGCACGGCGGCCCTCGCTTGGGGCCCGCCGGTTTCATGGGATGAGGGTGGCGCGCAGCGCAACGGATGACTGAGACGACAAGGAGAATTGCAATGAAAGTACTGGATGGCGTGCGCGTGCTGGAGATCGGCGGCCTGGGGCCGGGGCCGTTTTGTGCCATGCACCTGGCCGACCTGGGCGCCGACGTGATTTCCGTGGTGCGCAAGGGCCAGGGCGACGACGGCCCGACCGGCAGCCTGCTCAACCGCGGCAAGCGCTCGGTGTTCGCCGACCTCAAGACCGATGAGGGCCGCCAGCTGGTGCTGGCGCTGGCGCAGGACGCCGACGCGCTCATCGAGGGCATGCGCCCCGGCGTGATGGAACGCCTGGGCCTGGGCCCCGGGGAGTGCCAACGCATCAACCCGCGCCTGGTCTATGGCCGCATGACCGGCTGGGGCCAGAGCGGGCCGCTGGCGCCGCGCGCCGGGCACGACGCCAACTATGCTGCCGTCTCCGGCGTGCTGTGGGGCTGCAGCCCGGCCGATGCGCGGCCCGTGTCGCCCTTCGCCGTGCTGGGCGACATCGGCGGCGGCGCCCTGTACCTGATGACGGGCCTGCTGTCGGGCATCATCCAGGCGCGTGCCACGGGCCGCGGCACGGTGGTGGACGCCGCCATCGTGGATGGCGCGGCCCACATGCTCAACCTGAACCTGAGCGCGCGCCAGCGCGGCGTGGTGGCCGACGAGCGCGGCCGCGGCATCCACGACAGTTCCCCGTTCTACGAGACCTACGTCTGCGCCGACGGCCACTGCATCACCATCGGCGCCATCGAGCCCCAGTTCTACGCGCTGCTGCTTGAGATCCTGGGGCTTGCGGGCGACCCGGACTTTGTCGGCGACCAGTGGGACAAGGCCGCCTGGCCCGGGCGCCGCGCGCGCCTGGCCGCCCTGTTCCTGGCCCAGCCGCGTGCGCACTGGCAGGCGCTGCTCGAACCCACCGACGTGTGCTTCGGCGCCGTGCTCAGCCCCGTGGAGGCAGCCGAGCACCCGCACATGCGCGCGCGCGGCGTGTACACCGAGCGCGCCGGCGTATTGCAAGCCATGCCGGCGCCGCGCTTTGACGGCGCGCCTTACCTTCCGGGCGATGGTTGCGCGCCCGGCGCGCATACCGGGCAAGTGCTGGCACAACTGGCCGGGCAGGGCGCCAAGGCCGTGTGGCGACGGTAGGGCAGGCGGTATTGCCGAGCGGCACCGGCTTCACAGCTTGATGCCGTTGTCCTCGATGATCTTGCGCCAGGCCAGCATGTCGCGCTGCATGAGCTGCCGGGTTTCCTGCGGCGTCGAATGCCTGGGCACCATGTTCTGTTCCTGCATGGACTGGGCGATGTCGGGCTTGGCCAGCACGCGGCTCACGGCGGCGGCCATCCGGTCGGCCGCAGCATCGGACATGCCGGGCGGGCCGGCCAGAACGACCCAGGGCACGGCCGAGACCTCCTTGAAGCCCTGCTCCGCCACCGTGGGCACCTCGGCGAAGCCCGGCACGCGCACCGGGTAGTTGATGGCCAGGGCACGCACCTTGCCCGACTTGACATGGGGCGCAATGATCGTGGAATCGGCAAAGATCGTGCCGACATGCCCGCCCAGCACATCCGTCACCGCAGGCGCTCCGCCCTTGTAGGGCACATGCTGCATCTTGACGCCGGCCAGGCTGCAGACCCATTCCATGGCCAGATGCCCGGTGCTGCCAACGCCCGAACTGGTATAGGTCAGCGTGCCCGCCTTCGCCTTGGCCACCTGCAGCAGGTCCTGCAGCGTGCGCACGTGCTCCAGGCCGGCCACCTGCGGGTTGATGGCCAGCACGGCGAACTGCTCGTACAGCAGCGAGATCGGCGTGATCCTGTCGAGCGCGGGCTGCTGCCCGTTCAGCAGAAAGCCCAGCAGCGCCAGCGTGGGGTAGAGCACGAAGGTGTGGCTGGCTGGCGCGCTGCCCTCCACGGCCTTGATGGCGAGCGCGCTCGATGCGCCCGGCCGGTTTTCCACGATGAAGGTCTGGCCCAGCTCCGCCGACAGCGCCGGCGCCAGCAGCCGGGCCGCCAGATCGGTCACGCCGCCAGCGGCAAAGCCCACATAGATGCGCGCGACCTCCTGGCTCCAGGCCGGCCCGGAGAGCATGCCCAGCATGGCAGCGCCCTTGAGCAGCACGGAGCGCCGGCGCAGGGGCGCGGTATGGCGAAACGGATGGGACATGGCATTCATCTCCTGAAGAACACAAACGGCGAGAGACTGGAGGCTATTCGGCCAGCAGCCGGAACTGCGGCAGCGCCATGTCGTCGGACACGCGTTCGAACGCCACTTCGACGCGCCGGCCTATGGCCATGTCGCCGGGCCGCGCATCCAGCACGTTGGCCATCAGGCGCGGGCCTTCGTCCAGTTCGATCATCGCCACCACATAGGGCAGGCGCGCCTTCATGAACGGATTGGGCGCGCGGTGGTTCACGGTATAGGTGTAGACCTTGCCCGTTCCCGCCACGGGCCGCCACTGCAAGGCCTCGGCTTCGCAATGGATGCAGAACGGCCGCGGGTAGAACTGCCAGCGGCCGCAGGCGCCGCAGTGCTGCATGTGCAACTCGCCACGTGCGGCGGCCTGCCAGTAGGGACGGGTCAGGTCCGTGGGCTGCGGCAGGGGGCGTGCGGGTGCTTCGCTCATGTCAGACTCCCAGGATCATCGTGGTGTTGCAGGAAAAGACCAGGCCAGGTGCGTGGCACAGCGCCAGCTCGGCCTTGGGCAGCTGGCGCTCGCCGCATTCGCCGCGCAGCTGGCGCACAGCCTCGATGGCCACGAACATGCCGAACATGCCCGGGTGGCCATACGACAGCCCGCCGCCCGATGTGTTGACGGGCAGGCGCCCGCCCGGCGCCAGCGCGCCATCGGCCACGAAGGCGCCGCCCTCGCCGCGCTTGCAAAAGCCCAGCTCTTCGAGCGACTGGATGACGCCGATCGTGAAATGGTCGTAGATCTGCACCACGTCGATGTCTGCGCGCGTGACGCCGGTCATGCGCAAGGCGGCTTCGGCCGTGGAGGCCACCCCCGTGTCCAGCCAGTCGCCGGTGTTGAAGGGCGTGTAGTGGTGCGCGTGGGTTTCGGCCGCGCCCAGCACGTAGACGGGCTTTTGCCGCAGGTCCCTGGCGCGCCCGGCGGACACCACGACCATGGCGCCGCCGCCGTCCGTCACCAGGCAGCAGTCGCGCTGGCGCAGCGGCTCGGCCACCAGGGGCGAGGCCATCACCTCCTCGATGCTGGTGGGCTCGCGCCGGTAGGCCTTGGGGTTGAGCTGCGCCCAGCGCCGCGCGGCCACGGCCACCTCGGCCAGGTCCCTGGGCGTGGTGCCATAGCGGTGCATGTGCAGCTGCGCCACCATGGCGTAGTAGCCGATGGGGCTCAGGTGTCCATAGGGCAGGATGAACTGGCCGCGCGGCGTGTGCGGCACGTCGGCCGCCACGGCCCCGCCCTTGCGCGAGCCATCGGACAGCTGCGTGCTGCCGTAGGTGATGAGCGCCACCTCGCACATGCCGGCCGCGATGGCCGCCATGGCGCGCTGCACGTGCAGCAGGTTGGACATGCCCCCCACGTTGGTCGAGTCGACGAAGCGCGGCCGCAGGCCCAGGAACTCGGACACCTGCAGGCTGGAGAAGCGGTCGTCCGTGTGGGCGAACACGCCGTCCACGTCGGCCAGCTTCAGGCCCGCGTCGGCCAGCGCCCGCATGGCCGCCTGCGCCTGCAGTTCGAGCGCCGATTTGCCGGGCACCTTGCCCAGGTCGGATTCGGCCACGCCGACGATGGCCACGGATCTGGACAGCGATGGATTCATGCGCAATCTCTCTTTGAAAAGTTCACAGGCCGCGCGCGATCACTTCGCGCATGATTTCCGACGAGCCGCCATAGATGCGGTTGGGGCGCACGTCCGCATACGCGCGGGCGATGGGGTACTCGCGCATGTAGCCATTGCCGCCGAAGAACTGCATCAGGTCATCGATGGCGCGCGTGGCCTCGCTGGCCCACAGCTTGGCCATGGCCGCGCCGTCGGCCGTGAGCTGGCCTTGCAGGTATTGCGCCAGGCAGCTGTCCACGAACGCGCGCGTGGCGGCGGCATGCGTCTTGATGTCGGCCAGGCGGAAGCGGATGTACTGGTTGTCGATCAGCGCATGGCCGAAGGCCTGGCGCTGCTTCACGTAGTCGATCGTCCAATCGAGCGCCACTTCGAGCGCCACCGCGCAGCGCAGCGCGATCAGCAGGCGCTCGCGGACCAGCCCGCTCATGGCGTAGCCGAAGCCCGCGTTCGGCTCGCCGATCAAGGCGTCGCGCGGCACGAACACCTTGTCGAAGAACAGCTCGGCCGTGTCCTGCGCGAGCTGGCCGATCTTGTCCAGCACGCGGCCCACGGCGAAGCCGGGGGTCTTCGTGTCCACCCAGAACAGGCTGATGCCGCGCGCGCCCGCTTCCGGGCTGGTCTTGGCGAAGACGATCACCCGGTCGGCATGCGCGCCGTTGGTGATGAAGGTCTTCTGGCCCGTGATCTCGAAACCGCCATCGACGGCCTTGGCCGTGGTGCGGATGGCTTTCAGGTCGCTGCCCGCGCCGGGCTCGGTCATGGCCAGCGAGCCGACGACCTCGCCGCTGGCCATCTTGGGCAGGAACTCGCGCTTCTGCACCTCGGAGCCGAATTCGAGCAGGTACGGAGCCACGTTCTCGGAGTGCGTGGTGAAACCCGTCACGCCCGTGGCCAGCGCGCGCGCGATTTCTTCCACCACGATGGCGCTGTAGAGGTAGTCGCCTCCGCCGCCGCCGTATTCGTCGGCGATGCTGGGGCACAGCAGCCCGGCCGCGCCCGCGTCGCGCCAGAGCTGGCGCGGCACCCGGCCTTCGCGCTCCCACCCGGCGTGGTGCGGCGTGATCTCGTTGGCGATGAAGCGCGCCACGCTGGCGCGGTACAGCGCGTGCTCGGCGCCGAACATGGGGCGCGGCGTTTCGGAAACGGAAGTCATGGGCATGGCTGCTCTCTCGTTGGATTCGTCATGGGGGCCCTCAATGCGCGATGCCCCGGCCGCCGCCCCAGTACCGTGCCTTCACCAGGCGCTTGAGCAGCTTGCCCGATTCGGCGCGCGGCAGGGCGTCCACGAAATCCACGCTGCGCGGGCATTTGAGGGTCGAAATGCGCTCGCGGCAGTACGCGATGAGCTCGGCCGCCAGCGCGGGGGATGCCTGGTGCGGCGGCTGCAGCTGCACCACGGCCTTCACGGCTTCGCCGAACTCGGCA
This sequence comes from Alicycliphilus sp. T452, assembly GCF_054512775.1. Classification (NCBI taxonomy): domain Bacteria; kingdom Pseudomonadati; phylum Pseudomonadota; class Betaproteobacteria; order Burkholderiales; family Comamonadaceae; genus Alicycliphilus; species Alicycliphilus sp. T452. The sequence continues at coordinate 76,784 of NZ_JBTNEH010000007.1, read as the reverse complement.
TCGGGCACGCCGACCACGGCCACGTCGAGCACGGCCGGGTGCTCGTGCAACACGTTCTCAGCCTCCTGCGGGTAGATGTTCACGCCGCCCGAGACGATGGTGTTGGCCAGGCGGTCGGTCAGGTAGAGATACCCCTCCTCGTCCACGTGGCCGATGTCGCCATAGGTGGCCCAGCCCTTATCGTTGTAGGCCGAACGGGTCTTCGCGGGATCCTTGTGGTATTCGAAGCGCGGGCCGCCCGAGAAGTAGATGACGCCGTTCTCGCCCGGCGGCAGCTCGCGCCCGGCCTCGTCCACGATGTGTATCTGGCCGACTTCGGCGCGGCCCACGGAGCCGGGGTGCGCCAGCCATTCGTGCGAATCCAGCGAGGTGCGGCCCACCAGCTCGGTGCCGCTGTAGAACTCGTACAGGATGGGGCCCCACCAGTCGATCATGGCGCGCTTGACCGTGGCCGGGCACGGGGCAGCGGCGTGGACCGCATAGCGCAGGCTGCCCGGGTCGTATTGCGCCTTCACGTCGTCGGGAAGGCGCAGCATGCGGATGAACATCGTCGGCACGAACTGCGCATGCGTGACCTTGAACCGGTCGATCACCTGCAATGCCAGCTCGGCATCGAACTTTTCCATCATCACGCAGTGGCCGCCCGCGCGCATCACGGCCATGTTCCAGCGCACGGGGGCCGTGTGATAGAAGGGCGCGGTCGAGAGGTAGACGGAGCGGGCGTCGAAGTCCTTCCAGTGCGTGCGGGGGTCGCTCTTGCTGGCGAAGTGCTTGCCCGCATCGGCCAGCGCGCGCTTGATGCCCTTGGGCAGGCCCGTGGTGCCCGAGGAGTAGCAGAAGTCCATGCCTTCAGGCGTTTCGGGCAAGGCCACGTCGTCGGCGTATGCGGCGATCAGCGCCTCATATTCATCGAAGCCATCGGCCTGCCCATCCAGCATCACGCGCCTGACGGGCAGGCCGCGCAACACCTGCGCATCCAGCTCGCCCGCGGTCCGGGCCGAGCAGAACAGCCACTTGGCTTCGCAGTCGCGCACGATGTGGCTCATCTCCTCGGTCTTCAGGTGGCGGCTGATGGGCGTGTAGTACAGCCCGATGCGGTGCGCGGCCCAGAGGATCTCGAAATAGCGCAGGTGGTTCTCCAGCATCAGCGCGATGCCGTCGCCCGCGCGCAGGCCGGCCTGCACCATGGCGGCGGACAGCTTGCGCGAGCGCAGCTCCAGTTCGCGCCAGCTCACCGCATGGCCCGAGGGCACCATGCGGTAGGCGATGCCCTCGGGGCGCTCGCGCGCCCATTGCTCAAGCGGTGACATGGGCTTGTCCTCGTGCGGTGCCGGCGCTGGCCAGGGGCTTGCGGATGTCGGCCACGCCGTGGCTCAGCACCATGCGGCCGCGCTCCTTGGCCCAGACCGAGAAACGCGCCTGGCCCGCATCGCCATTGCGCTCGAACCACAGGCGTGCCTGCAGGGTGTCGCCCGGGAACACGGGCGCCGAAAAGCGCGCCGCAATGCTGGCCAGGCGTGCGGGGTCGCTGCCGCAGGCCATGCGCACCAGGGCGCGTGCGGCCATGCCGAAGGTGCACAGGCCGTGCAGGATGGGCCGGTCGAACCCCGCCGCCCTGGCCGCGCCGGGCTGCGCGTGGATGGGGTTGCGGTCGCCGTTGAGGCGGTACAGCAACGCGGCGCCGGGCAGCGTTGCCATGTCCATCGTGGCATCGGGCTCGCGCTCGGGCACCGCGGGCAGGGCCTGCGGCGCGCAGTCGCCGGGCTGCGCGGGCGAGGAAAATCCGCCGTCGGCGCGGCAGAAGGACACGTGCTCCACCGTGGCCAATAGCTGGCCCGTGGCGGCGTTGCTGGCGCGGCGCTCGGTCACGACGAGGGCGCCCTTGCCGGCCCCCTTGTCCACCACGCGGCTGATGCGCGTCTGGCTCAGCACCTCGCCCTCGGGCGGCGGCGGCGCATGAAAGCGCATGCGGTGTTCGCCGTGCAGGATCTGCATCCAGTCGATGCCCGTGCCGGGGTCGCTCGCCCAGGCGCCGGGCGCGCCCACGCAGGCCAGCCACGTGGGCATGACGGACATGTTCTCGCCTTCCAGCACGTAGCGCAGGTCGGCTTCGTCGAGCGGGTCGGCGCCCATGCCCAGGCTCAATGCGTAGCGGATGCAGTCATCCACGCCGTAGCGGTCGCGCTGGTCGGCGATCTGCCACTGGCGCAGGGTGTCGTAGTCGATGGCCATGGATGTGCTCCCCCCGGTCAGACGGGGTCCCAGTTGAACACCTCGGGCGAGCGCTCCAGCGGCGTGAATGCGCGCCGCAGCGCGGGCATGGCGCGGCCGGCCAGCGACTGCGCGTCCCAGCCCTCGCCGCTGTGCACCGACGCCACCGGGCGCGGCTGGCTCATGACCATGACCTCGTTGCCGCGCACCGCGAAGATCTGCCCGCTGATGTCCCGGGCCGCGTCGCCGAGCAGGAACGCCGCGACCTGCGCCACCTGCTCGGGCTTCATCGACTGCATGCGCTCCAGGCGCTTCTTCTCGGCCTCGGTCTCGCTGGGCAGGGTGCCGATCAGGCGGCTCCACGCGAAGGGCGCGATGCAGTTGGAGCGCACGTGAAAGCGCGCCATGTCCAGCGCGATCGACTTGGACAGCGCGGCGATCCCCAGCTTGGCTGCGGCGTAGTTGGCCTGGCCGAAGTTGCCGACCAGGCCCGAGGTGGACGTCATGTGCACGTAGGCGCCGCTTTCCTGGTCCTTGAAATACGGCGCCGCGGCGCGGCTGACGTAATAACTGCCGTTGAGGTGCACGTCGATCACGGCCTGCCATTCCTCGCGGTTCATCTTGTGGAAGATGCGGTCGCGCAGGATGCCGGCGTTGTTCACCACGCCGTCGATGCGGCCAAAACGCGTGATCGCCGTCTGGACGATGGCGTTGGCGCCCTCGGGCGTGGCCACGCTGTCGGTGTTGGCCACGGCCACGCCGCCCGCGGCCGTGATCTCGTCGACCACTTTTTGCGCCGGCCCGGCATCGCTGCCCTCGCCGCTGCCGCTGGCCCCCAGGTCGTTGACCACCACGCTGGCGCCCTGGCCCGCCAGCAGCAGGGCGGTGGCCCGGCCGATGCCATTGCCGGCCCCCGTGACCACGACCACCTTCCCGTCCATGGGGCGTGCTTGTGCATTCATCTTCGGTCCTCCTGTGCGCCGCGGTTCAGGGCTTGATGTTGCCGGCGCGGATCACCTCGGCCCAGCGCGTGGTTTCATTGCGCACGAATTGGGCGAATTCCTCGGTGCTGCCGCCCGTGGCCGAGCCGCCTTGCTGCGCTATGGTTTTCTGCACCTGGGGGTCGGACAGCGCCTTGTTGAGCGCGGCGTTCAGGGCCTGCACCGTGGCCGCCGGCGTCTTGGACGACACGAACAGGCCCAGCCATACCGACACGTCGAAATCCTTGTAGCCCAGCTCCATCAGCGTGGGAACGTCGGGCAGCTCCGCGCTGCGCTCGCGCGTCGTCACCGCGATGGCGCGCAGCTTGCCCGCGCGCACGAGGGGCAGGGCGGTGATCAGGTTGTCCACCATGTAGTCCACCTGCCCTCCGACCAGGTCGGTGAGTGCCGGCGATGCGCCGCGGTACACCACCTCGACCGCCTTGATGCCCGCGCGCTGGTTCAGCATCGCGCCCGCGAGGTGCCCGGACGAGCCGCTGGTGGACACCGCCATCGACACGCCGTTGGGGCTGTTCTGCGCGTAGGCCTTGAGCTCCGCGATGCTCTTCACCGGCAGCTTGGGGTTGACCACGACCACGTCGGGCATGGTCAGCACGCGGATCACCCCGGTCATGTCGGCGGCCGTGTAGGGCAGCTTGTCCTGCAGCGTGTAGTTGGCGGCATTGGGCCCCAGGCTGCCCATCACCAGGGTGTGCCCGTCGGGCTCGGCGCGCAGCATGGTCTGGATGCCGATGGTGCCGCCGGCGCCCGGGTGGTTGTCGACGATGACCGGCTGGCCGACGATGTCGGTGAGCGCCTTGGCCACCAGCCGGCTGGTCTGGTCCAGGATGCCCCCGGGCGAACTGGGCGCCACGATGTGCATGGGCTTGGCGGCCTTGAAAACCTCACCCTGGCTGTGCGCGGACAGCGGCAAGGCCAGCGACACGGCCGCAACCACCGGCGCGCCGATCCGAAAAATCCTGCTCCACATGATTTGTCTCCTTGTTTGTTGAACTACGGCTTGATTTGTCCGCTAGGCGGACTTATAAAATCGCCTAACGGTCATTACAGGCCGAAAGAATTGCCATGTCAACCATAAAATCCCCGTTTTTCAGAGCCTGAGGGGTTCGTATCCCGTGAACTCCCTCTCTCCTTGAGTCATAGAAAGAAGCACCACCATGGCCACTCCAGACAGTGAGGGCTTTGTCCGCTCATTCGCGCGCGGCCTGCGCGTGATCGAAGCAATGGGGCGCACCGGCGCGCACACGGTCAGCTCGGTCGCGCAGGACACGGAGCTGCCGCGCACCGTGGCGCGGCGCATCCTGCTCACGCTGTGCGAACTGGGCTACGCCTGCCCGACGCCGGACAAGGGCTTCCGGCTCACGCCCAAGGTGCTCAGCCTGGGGCTGACCTATCTGACGTCGCAGCCTTTCTGGGGGCACGCGCAGCGCGTGCTGGAGACCGTGTGCCTGCAATTGCGCGAGTCCTGCGCGGTCGCGGTCATGCAGGGCAACGAGGTAGTGTTCGTGCTGCGCATTCCATCGGCCAAGGTGATGTCGCCGCATCTGGGAATGGGCAGCCGCCTGCCGGCCTACGCCACGGCGCCCGGCCGCGTCCTGCTCGCCTACCAGGATGCCGGCTACCAGGACCAGTATTTCGGCCAGACCCCGTTGCGCCCGCTCACCGGGCAGACGCAGACGGACCCTGCCGAATTGCGCCACGAGCTGGCGCGCATTGCCCAGCAGGGCCATGCCTGGGTCGAGGGGGAATATGACGCGCATGTCAGCGGACTGTCGCTGCCCATCTACGATGAGCGCCGCAAGGTGGTGGCGGCCTTGGGCGCGAGTCTGCTGACGTCCGATTTCGACCGCGCGCGCGCGCAGCGCGAGATATTGCCGTCCCTGCGGGCCGCGGCCGAACAGCTGTCCGGCCTGGCGCCGAGCTTCCTGGCGCCGGTGCTGTGACCTGCGCGCGCGCCGGCGATCAGCGCCGCAGCAGCGGCGACGCCGGCAGCACCCGGAACGCCAGCGAGGCCAGCGCCAGCCAGCCGGCGATGGCCAGCAGCACGGCGAGGTAGGGTTCGATGCCACGGCCCGCCGCCCAGGCGGCCACGGCGCCGGTGGCCGCCTGCATGAGCGCCACGCCCAGGAACATGGCCATGGTGAACAGCGACAGCGCGCGCCCGGTGAGCTGCGGCGGGTAGGAGGTGCGCACGTCCGTGTACTGCAGCACGCTGTAGCCCGACAGCAGGCTCATGGCGATCATCAAGGCCACGGTCCCGCTGGCGTGGTGCATGAAGGCCATGGACACGAACAGCAGCGCCATGAGCAGCGAGCCATTCGCCACCCAGGCGCGGCGCCGTACGGGGCCGGGGTCCACGCGGCCGAATGCGCCGGGCGTGAACAGCGCGATGAAGGACAGCACCAGGGCCACGTTGCCCGTGTCCACCAGCGAGAAGCCATGGCGCTCGATGAGCAGCGGCCCCAGCCACAGGCCGCGCAGCGACAGAAAGGCGGCGTAGGACGACATGCCCAGCGCCAGGATGCCCCAGGTGTGCGGCACGGCGAACAGGGCCGCGAAGCCGCGCAGGGCCTGGCCCCAGCTTTCCTGCGCGCGCGGCTGCGCGCCGGGCTGCGTCGGCTCGTGCACCAGTGCCAGGATCAGCAGCCACGACAGCGCGCTCAACACGGCCAGCAGGCCAAAGCCCGCGCGCCAGCCCCAGTGCTGCACCACCCAGGCCATGGGCGTGCCCGTGAACAGCAGGCCCAGGCCGCCCACGCCCAGGCTCAGGCCCGAGAAAAATGCGAAGCGTTCCGCCGGGAAATGCCGCGCGATGAACAGCGTGCAGGCCAGAAAGGCGGGCGAGCAGCCCACTCCTATCAGCAACTGCCCCGCCATGAGCCAGCCATGGCTGGGCGCCAGGGCCGACAGCGTGGCGCCGGCGATCGACAGCGGCGCCGAGGCCAGCACCACGGCGCGCAGGCCGTAGCGATCGAGGGCGATGCCCATGAGCAGCTGCGCCACGCCGAACGACAGGCCGAACAGGCCGGCGAATGCGCCCAGCGATTGCGCCGACAGGCCGAAGTCCGCCTGCAGACCCTGGGCCACGATGGCGGTGATGGTGCGGTAGGACTGGCTCAGCGCGAAGCCCGACAGCAGGGCCAGCAGCATGACCCACAGCGGTTGCGCACGGGAGTGGGTGGAGGTCGAAGCGGGAACGGTCACGGGAAATTGTGGCACGCGCCGGCCGGGGCCGGCGGGCGCGTGCGGACGTGCGGATTCAGGTGCTGCGCCGCTGCGCGTGCGCGTGGCGCTCCAGGGTCTGCCGCGCCTGCGCCAGCACGGGCGCGTCCACCATGCGGCCGTCGAGCACGCAGACGCCGCCGCCGGCCTCCTGCAGGGCCTGCTGCACGCGGCGCGCATGGGCCACGGCGGCCTCGCCGGGGGCGAAGGCGGCGTGCAGCACCGGCACTTGCGCCGGGTGGATGCACAGCTTGCCGCCGAAGCCCATGCGCCGCGCGCGCTCGGCGTCGCCGGCCATGCGCTCGGGGTTGCGCGTGTCCACGGTCACGCCGTCCAGCGGCGCGGCCATGCCGGCGCGGCGCGCGGCCAGGACCACGGCCATGCGCATGGGCAGCAGCTCGGCTTCGTCCGCGCCGCAGGCCATGCCGGCGTCCACCTGGAAGTCCAGATGGCCGAAGGCCAGCCGCGCCACCTGAGGCGCCGCCGCCAGCGCGTCCACGGCATGCAGCCCGGCCACGGACTCCACCAGCGCCAGCAGCGCGGCTTGCGGCCCCGCGGCCCGGGCCACGGCCTGCAGGGTCTGCGCGCTCTCGGCCTTGGGCACCACGGCGCCGGCCAGGCCCTGCGCCATGAGCTGCGCCAGGGCCTGCAGGTCGGCGGCGAACCAGGGCGTGCCCTCGGCGTTGATGCGCACCAGCAGGCGCGCGCGCTGCGCGCCGTCGAGCGCGGCCACGGCCTCGGCCAGGGCGCGGCGCGCGCGTTCCTTGTCGGCAGGCGCCACGGCGTCCTCCCAGTCGGCGATCACCATGTCGGCGCCGCTGGCCAGGGCCTTGGGCAGCCGCTCGGGCTGGGTGGCGGGTACGAACAGGAAGGAGCAGGCGTTGCGCACGGGATCGGTCATGGCGGGGAGGCGGTCAGGCGTATGGGGGCGAGGTGGTGGTCGAGGCGGCGATCATGGGTGCGTCCGGTCCCGGGCCCGCGCGGGGCGGGTCCGGGGCGGGTCCGGGGCGGGAAGCGGGTCAGTCGGCGCTCACGCCGGCGGCCTTGATGACCTTGTCCCAGCGCGCGACCTCGGCTTCCAGGTGCTTGCGCAGTCCCTCGGGCGTGGCCTTGTCGGGCGAGACGAGGTCGGAGCTCAGCTCGGCGATGCGCTTCTTCACGTTATCGTCCTTGATCGCCACGTTGAGCGCCTTGGTGAGCTGCTCGATCACCTCCTTGGGCGTGCCCTTGGGAGCGTACATGCCGTGCCACACCTTCACGTCGAAGCCCTTGAAGCCCTGCTCGTCGAGCGTGGGGATGCCCGGCATGGACGACAGGCGCTTGGGCGTGGTCACGCCGAACACCTTGGCGCGCTTGCCGTCCTGGATCACGGGGGCGGTCTGCGTGGTCTGGTCGCACAGCAGGTCCACCTGGCCGCCCATCAGGTCGTTCATGGCCGGGCCCGCGCCCTTGTAGGGCACGGTGGTGAGCTTCACGCCGGCCTGGTGCATGAACAGCATGCCGCACAGCTGCGAGACGGCGCCGGTGCCGGCGTTGGCGAGCGTCACCTTGTCCTGGTTCTTCTTCACGTAGTCCAGCAGCTCGGGGAAGGTGTTGGCGGGGAAGTCCTTGCGCGAGAGCAGGGTCATGGGCACGTCCAGCACCTGGCCGATGTACTCGAAGTCCTTGAGCGGGTCGTAGGGCAGCTTCTTGTACAGCGCCGGCGCCGTGGCCATGCCCATGTGGTGGATCAGGATGGTGTAGCCGTCGTTCTTCGCCTTGGCCACGCGGGCGGGCGCGATGGTGCCGCCCGCGCCCACGGTGTTCTCCACCACCACCGTCTGCCCGAGCGAATGGCCCATGGGCACGGCCAGCAGGCGCGCCACCACGTCGGTGGGGCCGCCGGCGCTGTAGGGCACGACCAGGGTGACGGGCTTGTCGGGCCAGGCAGCCCGGGCGGCGCCGGCCAGGCCCAGGGCCAGCAGGGCGCAGGCGCCGGCAATGGCGCGGCGGGTGGTGAAGGTGGAAGGCTTCATGCTTGTTGTCTCCAGGGTCATGGACGCGGATGCGACTTCTTGGTTGGAAATGAAAACCGGCGGTGCCGAAGTCACGCGCCGGCGGCCAGCAGGCCGCCCACCCGCGGCCACTGCGCCACCTGCCACAGGGACGCGACGGCGCCCGTGGCCTGGGCAGCGCTTGCGGCGCCGCCATAGGCGGCCAGGCGCAGGGCCTTGGCGGTGATCTCCTCGCGCGAGAGGGTGTTGCCGGGGTCGCCCTTGGGCTCGTCCACGCGGCCCTGCAGGGTGCGGCCGTCCGTGGTCTGCACGGTGACCTTGCCGATCCAGCGCTGCGGGTAGGCGGCGTCCACCTCGGCGTCCAGCTCCATGCGCACCTTCTCGCGCAGGGCGACAGTGTCCGGGGCCAGGAACTGCGCGTCGAATTCGGTCAAACCCGCATGGCCAAAATGCGCGGCCAATGCCAGCACCGTGCCCATGGAGAACTTGCTCTGGTGCACCGTGGTGGGCGAGACCACCGGCCCCAGCACGTCGATGGCGCCCTGGTGCACGTGGCAGGTCACCTGGGCGATGTCGGCGGGCGTGAGGCCGTGCTCGCGCATGACCTGCTGCAGCGCGTCGGCTGCCGGGTGCGTGTGGCGGCACGAGGCATGCCACTTGAAGCTGGTCTCGGCCGTGGCCCAGCGGGTGCCCAGGCCGTCGGTGAGCCTGGCGGGGTTGGCATCGGTGGACATGCCGGCGGCCATGCCCTGCGGCCCGGTGAAGATGTCCTGCGCGCCGGTGAAGCCGTCCCTGGCCAGGTGGGCGGCCATCAGGCCGGCGGCGGCGGCGTGCGCCGTGTGCAGCTGCTTGCTGTCGGCGGCGGTGCGCAGGAACTCCCACAGCCCTGCCGACTGCGTGCCGGCCGAGCCGAAGGCGTGCTGCATCTGCGCGGGCGTCAATTCCAGCAGGCGCCCCACGGCGGCGGCGGCGGCCAGCGTGCCTGCCGTGGCCGTGGTGTGGAAGACCTTGTAGTGGCTGCGGCCCAGGAACTCGCCCACGCGGATGCCCACCTCGTAGCCCGCCACGCAGGCGGCCATGAGGTCGGCGCCGCTGGCGCCGATCTGCTGCGCGACGGCCAGGGCCGGCGGAAACACCACGGCCGCCGGGTGGAACACCGAGCCGTTGTGCACGTCGTCCTGCTCGGCAAAGTGCGAGGCCGCGGCGTTGGCCAGCGCCGCCATCATGGGCGAGCTGCTGGCGCCATGGCCGATCACCTCGCTGGGGCCCTGCGCCGGGCCCTGCGACAGCGCGAAGCGCGTGATGCTGGCCACGGGCCGCGCCTTGCAGCCGGCCAGCACCGAGCCGAACCAGTCCACCCACAGGTCCACGGTGCGGTCTTGCACGGCGGCGGGCACGTCGCTCCATTGGAGCTGGGCGGCGAATTGGGCCAGGGGGTGGATGCTGACGTGGGTTTCTTGCTTCATTGAGGGCTCCATCGCAGGCGGGTCAAGCGCTTGCAGCTATTAATTTTGTGAATCGCAGGTATGCCGCTCGTCGCTCAAATGGCCTGCGGCGCCTGCAGCGCGTCGATTTGCCCGGCCGTCCAGCCCAGCGCGGCCAGGATGGCGGCGTTGTGCTGGCCCACGGCGGGCACGGCATCCATGCGGTAGTCGAACGCGCTGTTCACGCCCGGCGGCAGCAGCGCCGGCACTTCGCCCGCGGGCGTGCCCACGCTGCGCCAGCGCTGGCGTGCCTGCAGCTGCGGGTGCGCCCATAGCTGAGCCATGCCGTTGACGCGCGCGTTGGCTATTGCCGCCGCGTCCAGGCGCTCGACCACCTGGGCGGCGCTGAGGCGGGAGAAGACTTCGAGGATCAGCGCCTGCAGTTCGGCGCGGTGCTGGTTGCGCTGGGCGTTGGAACAGAAGCGCGCGTCGGTGGCCACCTCGGGGCGCTGCAGCACGGCGTCGCAGAAGGTCTTCCACTCGCGTTCGTTCTGCAGGCCCAGCATCACCGTGCCCCCGTCGCCGGCCGTGAATGGTCCGTAGGGGTAGATGCTGGCGTGGCTGGCGCCGGTGCGCGGCGGCGGCGGCGCGCCGTCGAAGGCGTAGTACATCGGGTAGCCCATCCACTCGCCCATGGCTTCGAGCATGGATACGTCGATGTGGCTGCCCTCGCCGGTCCTGCCGCGCAGCAGCAGGGCCGACAGGATGTTGCTGTAGGCATACATGCCGGCGGCGATGTCGGCCACCGAGATGCCGGACTTGGAGGGCGTCTCGGGCGTGCCGGTGACGGACAGGAAGCCCGCCTCGCTCTGGATCAGCAGGTCGTAGGCCTTCTTGTCGCGGTACGGGCCGTCGGCGCCGTAGCCGCTGATGTCGCAGACGATCAGGCGCGGGTTGTGCTCTTTCAATGCCTCGTAGGACAGCCCCATGCGCGCGGCGGCGCCGGGCGCCAGGTTCTGCACCAGCACGTCGGCGGTCTTGAGCAGCTGCATCAGCGCGGCCTTGGCCTGGGGCTGCTTGACGTCCAGCGCCAGGCTTTCCTTGCTGCGGTTGATCCAGGTGAAGTGGGAGGACTGGCCCTTGACGCGCTGGTCGTAGCCGCGCGCGAAGTCGCCGCTGCCGGGGCGCTCCACCTTGATGACGCGTGCGCCCAGGTCGGCGAGCTGGCGCGTGCAGAAGGGGGCGGCGACGGCGTGTTCCAGCGATATGACGGTGATGCCGTCGAGGGGGCGGATGGTTTTGGTCATGAATCAGTCATTCCCTGGATTGGCTCGGTGAACGGCGCTTGCAACTGGCGCAACCCAAGCCAGCAGACGCCGCGCAAGGGCCGCCCCACCGCGCTGGCGTCGTCCCCCTTCCCGCGCGAAGCGCGAGAGAAGGGGGAGGCGGCGCAGCCGCTCAGGGGGTTGTTCCACGTCAGAACGAGCGCGGCAGGCCCAGGATGTGCTCGGCCACGAAGGAGTAGATCAGGTTGGTGGAAATGGGCGCCACCTGGTACAGGCGCGTCTCGCGGAACTTGCGCTCCACGTCGTATTCGCAGGCGAAGCCGAAGCCGCCGTGGAACTGCAGGCAGGCATTGGCCGCCTCCCAGCTCGCCTTGGCCGCCAGGTACTTGGCCATGTTGGCCTGGGCGCCCATGGGCTCGTGCTTGTCGAACAGCTCGCAGGCCTTCCAGCGCATGAGGTTGGCGGCCTCGACCTCGATGAAGGCGTCGGCGATCGGGAACTGAACGCCCTGGTTCTGGCCGATGGGGCGGCCGAACACGTTGCGGTCCTTCACGTACTTGGTCACGCGGTCCAGGAACCAGTAGCCGTCGCCGATGCACTCGGCGGCGATCAGCGTGCGCTCGGCGTTCAGGCCGTCCAGGATGTACTTGAAGCCCTTGCCCTCCTCGCCGATCAGGTTCTCCTCGGGGATCTCCAGGTCCTCGAAGAACAGCTCGTTGGTCTCGTGGTTGACCATGTTGGGGATGGGGCGCACGGTCAATCCCTTCTTCTGCGCCTCGGCCAGGTCCACCATGAAGATGGACATGCCCTCGCTCTTCTTCTTCACCTCGGCCAGCGGCGTGGTGCGCGCCAGCAGGATCATCCAGTCGCTGTGCTGCACGCGGCTGATCCAGACCTTCTGGCCGTTGACCACGTAGCGGCCGTCTTTCTTGACGGCGCTGGTCTTGATCTTGGTGGTGTCGGTGCCGGTGGTGGGCTCGGTCACGCCCATGGATTGCAGGCGCCATTCGCCGGAGGCTATCTTTGGCAGGTACTTCTCCTTCTGCGCCGTCGAGCCGTGGCGCAGCAGCGTGCCCATGTTGTACATCTGGCCGTGGCAGGCGCCGGAGTTGCCGCCGCAGCGGTTGATCTCCTCCATGATCACGCTGGCCTCGGTCAGGCCCAGGCCCGAGCCGCCGTACTCGTGCGGGATCAGCGCGGCCATCCAGCCGGCCTTGGTGAGGGCGTCGACGAACTGTTCCGGGTAGGCCCTGCTCTCGTCCACCTTGCGGAAGTACTCGTCGGGGAATTCGGCGCACAGCGCGCGGATCGCGTCGCGGATCTCGTGGTGGTTGTTGGAGCCGGTGTGTTCGATCATGGTGGTCTTTCAAAGGTTTTCGGCCTCCAGCGCCCGTCCATCAAGCGCTGGAAGCTATTTTTTTAATAGCGTTTCAGGCCAGGGTGGCCGTGCCCTGCATGGTCAGCCAGCCTTCGTGGTCCTGGGCCCACAGCTCGATGGTCTTGCCGTCGGCGGAGGGCTTGCCGTGCACGCTGAAGGGGTGCAGGTCGAAGGTGGGGCGCACGGCGCGGAAGTCGAAGGACGCCACCTGCGCATCGGGTAGCTGGCGGCGCAGCAGGTCCAGCAGCAGCGTGGCGATCAGCGGGCCGTGCACGATCAGGCCGGGGTAGCCCTCGACCTCGGTCACGTACGGGCGGTCGTAGTGGATGCGGTGGCCGTTGAAGGTCAGCGCCGAGTAGCGGAACAGCATCACCGCATCGGCCGTGACGCTGCGCGACCAGGCCTGCTGGCCGGCCAGCGGCGGCTTTTGCGGCGGCGGCGCGGCATCGCCGGGTTGCGCTGCGGAGCGGTAGACGATGTCGTGCTCCTCGGTCAGCGCCAGGCCGCGGGCGTTGTGGTACTGGTGCTCCACCAGCACGAACAGCAGCTCGCCCGAGCGGCCGGCCTTGTGCTTGACCGACTGGATCGTCGAGCGGCGCTGCACCTGCTGGCCCACGCACAGCGGGTTGGCCGGCTCCCAGCGCAGGCGCCCGCCGGCCCACATGCGCCGCGGCAGCGGCACGGGCGGCAGGAAGCCGCCGCGCTTCGGATGCCCATCGGGCCCGATCTCGCTGGCGCGCGCATGCGGCAGGAAGTACAGCCAGTGCCACAGCGGCGGCACCACGGTGCCCATGGCGGGCGCCGGGTCGTCGCGGTCCAGCGTGGCCGACAGCGCGGCCACGGGCACGGCCGTGAAGCTGTCGCTCAGGGTCTCGCTCCTGCCCTGCCAGGTCTGCAGGTGGGCCAGGGCGGCGGGGTCCAGGGTGATGTCTGTCATGGCCGCCATCGTCGGGGCTGGCGTGCGGGCGCGCAATCCACGTTTGTGAAAGCGTGTCTTTGGTGCCCATGAAGTCCCCCGGGGCTGCTTTCATGCAGCCAAAGCCCGGCCTCGGGATTGCCGAATGGCGCCGCCGCGCCTTTGCGTTCATGCTCGGGCGCTTCTCGATAACGCAAACCAAGGATGACGGAAATGGCGCAAAAGATGGTGCAGGACAAGGTGGTGGTGGTAACCGGGGCCGGCGGCGGCATCGGGCGCGACATGGCGCTGGCCCTGGCGGCGGCGGGTGCCAAGGTGGTGGTGAACGACATCGGCACCTCCACCACCGGCGAGGGCACGGACGCCGGCCCCGCGCAGAAGGTGGTCGAGGAAATCCGCGCCGCCGGCGGCCAGGCCGTGGCCAACATGGACAGCGTGGCCGACGCCGCGGCGGCCGGCCGTATCGTGCAGTGCGCGCTCGATCATTTCGGCCGCATCGACGGCGTGGTCAACAACGCCGGCATCCTGCGCGACCGCTTCTTCCACAAGATGAGCCTGGACGAGTGGGACGCGGTGCTCAAGGTGCACCTGTACGGCAGTTACTACATGGCGCGCGCGGCCGCCAACCACTTCAAGGAGCAGGAGAGCGGCGCCTTCGTGCACATGACCTCCACCTCGGGCCTGATCGGCAACTTCGGCCAGGCCAACTACAGCGCCGCCAAGCTGGGGCTGGTGGCGCTGTCCAAGTCCATCGCGCTGGACATGCAGAAATTCAACGTGCGCTCCAACTGCATCGCCCCCTTCGCCTGGAGCCGCATGATCGGCTCCATCCCCACCGACACGCCCGAGCAGCAGGCGCGCGTGGCCAAGATCCAGCAGATGACGCCCAACAAGATCGCGCCGCTGGCCGTGTACCTGCTGTCCGACCAGGCCCGCGACGTGAACGCCCAGGTGTTCGCCGTGCGCAACAACGAGATCTTCCTGATGAGCCAGCCGCGCCCCCTGCGCTCGGTGCACCGCAGCGAGGGCTGGACGCCCGAGTTCATCGCCGAGCACGGCATGCCGGCGCTCAAGGCCAGCTTCGTGCCCATGGAGCGCTCGGGCGACGTTTTCAGCTGGGATCCGGTGTAACCAAGGGGCAACCCCCTGAGCGGCTTGCGCCGCTTCCCTCCTTCTCTCGCATCGCTGCGCGCTGCGGGAAGGGGGACGCCGCCAGCGCGGCGGGGCGGCCGCTGGCTTGGGGCGCGCCAGTTTTATGCAGTGCGTGCGACGCACGGCGACATGAAGGAACGAGATGGCCATTGATTACCACCACCTGAAGAACCGGGCGTTCGCGCCCGTGCAGCAGCACTACACCGAGCGCGACACCATGCTCTACGCGCTCAGCCTGGGGCTGGGCAACGACCCGCTGGACGCCGCCGCACTGCCCTTCGTCTACGAGGGCCTGCCCGGCGGCCTGCGCGCCCTGCCCACGCAGGCCGTGGTGCTGGGCTACCCAGGCTTCTGGGCGCGCGAGCCGGACACGGGCATCGACTGGGTGAAGCTGCTGCACGGCGAGCAGCGCGTGCGCTGGCACCGGCCGCTGCCCGCCGACTGCGCCGTGGTGGGCAAGAGCCGCATCACCCACCTGATCGACAAGGGCGAGGACAAGGGCGCCATCCTGGTGACCGAGCGGCTGCTGGAGACCCAGGCCGGCGAACTGCTGGCCACGCTGCAGCAGGTGACCTTCCTGCGCGGCGACGGCGGCTACAGCCAGAATGGCGGCCAGCCCAGCGATGCGCCGCTGCCCGCGCTGCAGCCCACGCCCCAGGACCGCGCGCCCGACTTCACCGACACCCAGGCCATACGCCCCGAGGCGGCGCTGCTGTACCGCCTGATGGGCGACTACAACCCGCTGCACGCAGACCCCGAGGTGGCGCGCAAGGCCGGCTTCGAGCGCCCCATCCTGCACGGCCTGGCCAGCTACGGCCTGCTGGCGCATGCGGTGCTGCGCCAGTGCGGCGACCGCAACCCCGCGCGCCTGAAGGCGCTGGACATCCGCTTCGCCGCGCCGGTCTACCCCGGCGAGACCCTGGCCACCGAGATCTGGCGCGTGCCCGGCCAGCCGGGCCAGCTGCAGCTGCGCGCCCGTGCCGTGGAGCGCGACAAGGTGGTGCTGAGCCACGGCTACGCCGAGCTGGCCTGAAGCGCACCCTCTCCCCCAAGGGGGCGAGGGAGAAAACACAAGGAGTCACCATGACCGCATCCCCCGTGTTGACCGCCGTGCAGGATGGCGTCGGCACCATCACCCTGAACCGCCCCGAGGCGCGCAACGCGCTCAGCATGGACATGCGCCCGGCCCTGGCCGCTGCCATCGCGCAGATGCGCGACGACCCGCAGGTCCATGCCGTGATCCTCACCGGCGCGGGCGGCGCGTTCTGCTCGGGCGGCGACATCTCGGCCATGCTCGACGCCAGCCGCACCGGCCTGAGCTTTCGCGCCGGCATGCGCGAGCTGCACCAGTGGTTTCCCGAACTCGTGAACCTGGAAAAGCCCGTGATCGCCGCCGTCGATGGCCCGGCCTTCGGCGCCGGCCTGAGCCTGGCGCTGGCGGCCGACTTCATCCTGGCCACGCGCCGCGCCAAGTTCTGCGCCGTGTTCGGCCGCATCGGCCTGGTGCCCGACCTGGGCGCCCTGCACCTGCTGCCGCGCATCGTCGGCCTGCAAAAGGCCAAGGAGCTGGTCTTCAGCGCCCGCACCGTCGATGCCGACGAGGCCAGGCAGCTCGGCATCGTCTACGACATCGTGGCCGACGGCGCCGCGCTGCAGCAGGCGGCCCAGGCGCTGGCGCAGCGCTTCGGCCTGGCCTCCACGGCCGCCATCGGCATGGCCAAGACCATCATGAACCAGTCGTTCGAGAGCGACGCGCGCACCATCGCCGAAATGGAGTCTTACGCCCAGTCCATGTGCCGCGGCTCGCCCTACCACCAGGATGCGGTGCGGCGCTTCAAGGCCAAAGAGCCGCTGCGCTTCGACTGGGACCGGCCGGCATGAGCGCTGCACTGGCGCAGCAACTGCAGGCGCTGATCCGCCCCGGCGACACGCTGTGGTGGGGCCAGGCCACGGCCGAGCCGCTCACGCTCACGCGCGCTGTCGTGCAGCACCGCCATGCGCTCGCGCAGGGCGGGCGCATGCGCGTGTTCGTGGGCATCGGCAACTCCGACACGCTGCGCCCCGAGCAGGCCGACGCCATCGACTTCTTCGGCTACATCGCGGGCGGCACGCACCGGGCGCTGGCCCAGGCCGGCGTGCTGGACGCGCTGCCCAGCCACTACTCGCACCTGCCGGGCCTGATCCGCGCGGGTGTGCTGCCGGCCGACGTGGTGCTGCTGCAGGTCTCGCCACCCGACGCGCAGGGCCGCCACAGCCTGGGCCTGGTGCATGAATACCTCACCGCCGCGCTGGAGAAGGCACGCGTGGTGATCGGCGAGGTCAACCCCGCCATCCCCTGGACGCACGGCAGCGTGCACCTGCGGGCCGGCGACTTCGCGCTGCTCGTCGATGCCGAACACCCGCCGCTGGACGCCGAGCGCGCCGAGCCCGGCCCGGTGGAACAGACCATCGCGCGCCACATCGCCAGCCAGATCCAGGACGGCGCCACGCTGCAGGTGGGCATCGGCAAACTGCCCGAGGCCGTGCTCTCCGCCCTGCACGGCCGGCGCGACCTGGGCCTGCACACGGGCGCGGCGGGCGACGGCATCGTGGCCCTGGCCGAGGCGGGCGTGCTGACCAACGCGCGCAAGGGGCGCGACGCGGGCGTGGGCATCGCGGGCATCCTCATGGGCACCGAGCGCCTGCGCCGCTGGGCGCACCGCAACCCGCAGCTTGCCCTGCGCGGCACCGACTACACGCACGACCCCGAGGTGCTGGCGAGCCTGAACCAGCTCGTGGCCATCAACGCCGCCATCGAGGTGGACCTGACCGGGCAGGTGAATGCCGAGGTGGCGGGCGGCGCCTACGTGGGCGGCGTGGGCGGCGCGGTGGACTTCCTGCGCGGCGCGGCGAGGAGCCGGGGCGGCCTGCCCATCATGGCACTGCCCGCCACGGCCCGGGGCGCCACGCGCATCGTGGCGCAACTCTCCGGCCCCGTGAGCACGCCGCGCAGCGACGCGGGGCTGGTCGTCACCGAGCACGGCGTGGCCGACCTGCGCGGCCAGCCGCTGTCGCGCCGCGTGCGCCGGCTCATCGACATCGCCGCGCCCGAACACCGCGAGGACCTGGAGCGCCAGGCCCACGAACTGCTCCGCCGCTGTGGCGCTGTGTTCAATCAAAAGTAATAGCTATAGGTGCTTTAAAGATAAGCGCTACAGGCCCATTTCATTCAAATTTCAAGGAGATCCACCATGCGCAGAGCCGCCATCGTCACCCCCCTTCGCACCCCCGTCGGCACCTTCGGCGGCAGCCTGCGCCCCGTGTCCGTCGAGGAACTGGCCGCCACCACCGTGCGCGCCGTCGTCACGAGAAGCGGGATCGACCCGGAGCGCATCGACGACGTGGTCATGGCCCAGTCCTACGCCAGCAGCGAGGTGCCCTGCGTCGGCCGCTGGGCCGCGCTGCAGGCCGGGCTGCCGGTCAGCGTGCCCGGCATGCAGCTGGACCGGCGCTGCGGCGGCGGCCTGCAGGCCATCGTCACGGCGGCCATGATGGTGCAAAGCGGCGCGGCCGACGTGGTCATCGCCGGCGGCGTGGAGAGCATGAGCAACATCGAGTACTACAGCACCGACATGCGCTGGGGCGCGCGCTCGGGCAACGTGCGCTTCTACGACCGGCTGGACCGCGGCCGCGAGCGCTCGCAGCCCGTGGAGCGCTTCGGCAAGATCTCCGGAATGATCGAAACCGCCGAGAACCTGGCGCGCGACTACCACATCACCCGCGAGCAGGCCGACGCCTACGCCCTGCGCAGCCACCAGAAGGCTGCCGCCGCCTGGGCCGCGGGGCGCTTTGCCGACGAGGTGGTCCCCGTGCCGGTGCCCCAGCGCAAGGGCGAGCCGGTGGCATTCGCCCGCGACGAAGGCTTTCGCCCCGACCTCACGCTGGACACCCTGGCCAAGCTGCGCGTGCTGATGCCCAGCGGCACCGTCACGGCCGGCAACGCCAGCCAGCAGAACGATGCGTCGGCCGCCTGCCTGATCGTGGCCGAGGACAAGCTGGCCGAGCTGAACCTGACCCCCATGGCCACGCTGGTGGGCTGGGCCGCCGCGGGCTGCGAGCCCTCGCACATGGGCATAGGCCCGGTGCCGGCCGTCAAGAAGCTGCTGGCGCGCTTGAACCTCAGGATCGACGACATGGACCTGGTGGAGCTCAACGAAGCCTTCGCCTGCCAGGTGCTGGCCGTGCTCAAGGGCTGGGACTGGCAGGACCAGGGCGCCATCGAGGAAAAGCTCAACGTCAACGGCTCGGGCATCTCGCTGGGCCACCCCATCGGCGCCACCGGCGTGCGCGTCCTGGCCACGCTGCTGCACGAGCTGCAGCGCCGCCAGGGCCGCTACGGCCTGGAGACCATGTGCATCGGCGGCGGGCAGGGCATCGCTGCGGTGTTCGAGCGCGTGTGACCTGATGCGCCCGGTCATGGCGCATCGTGCAGATCCCAGTGCCGCGCCATGGCGCGGATGGACGTGGTGAGCAGGTCTATGAAAGCCAGGGTGGCGGCGGAGGGCTGGCGATTGGACGCTCGCACGACGTACAGCGCATTGCCGACGCCGGCGACTTCATGGTTCTGCAGCACCCGCACCAGATCGCCGCGCTTGAGCGCTTCGCATACGGCGTAGCTGGGCAGCAAGGCGATGCCCAGGCCTTGCGATGCCGCGTTGAACAGGAACTGGTAGTCGCCCGATTGGATAGATGCGCCGTGCTGCACCAGTACCTTGCCCGAGCCGCCCGGGCCAGTGAATTCCATCCGCTGGCCCAGCGTCAAGGGCGCAATCAGCCTGGCTTGCTTCAGGTCCGCGGGCTGGTCCATGTGCAGTGCGTGCTGTTGCAGGTACTGCGGCGTACAGACCAGACACCAGCGGATGTCGCACACCTTGGTCGCGACATGGTCGTTCAGGGGTGCGGAAGTGATGTGGATCGCCAGATCGACCTTGGACGCCACCAGGTCGTGGATCTGGTCGTTGATGACCAGGCGCAGCTGGAGTTCCGGGTGGCTTTTGCAGAATTCCAGGATCAAGGGCTTGAGGTAGAAGTGCCCTAGCCCGGTGGGGATGCGCACCCGTATCTCGCCACTCACGGTGCGGTGCATCTGCTCGATCTTGCGCTGCGCATCCTGCAGCTCGTTCATGGCCTGCTGGCAGTGCCCGTAAAGGATGCGCCCGGCCTGGGTCAGCTCCACGTGCTTCGTCGTGCGGCGCAGCAGCTGCGCACCGTATTCCCTCTCCAGCGCCTTGAGGCGGCGCGAGACGTTGGAGCGCGTCATGCCCGATCGCCCTGCGGCGTCGGTGAGATTCCTGGACTCCGCGATCGCGATGAACATGCGCACCAGATTCAGATCCATGCAGCCTCCCCGGGCCGTTCGTTCGATGCGCTGATTGTTGAGCACGAATCAACATCACTGGCTATTTTTTGCGGATTCCCAGCATTGGCTGCGCCGCCTACCATGCCTGCGAACATGACGACCGGGAAGGGCAGGCGGCGGCCAGCGCCGCGGCCTTCCCGGCGAAGGAGACGATGAGTGGATACGACGCCGGTCCAGGGGCTCATGCCGCTGCAGGGATTCACCGTGCTGGATCTGAGCCAGGGTGTGGCAGGCCCTTACTGCGCGCAGTTGCTGGCTGGCCAGGGCGCGAGGGTGATCAAGGTCGAGCCGCCCCAGGGCGACTGGGGGCGCCACGTCGGCGTCGCCAGCGAAGGGCACAGCACCATTTCCAGCACCTACAACAGCGGCAAGCAAAGCTTGGCCATCGATGCCAGGCGCCCGGAAGGCAGGGCGGTGATCCTGCGGTTGGCGGAACGGGCCGACGTCATCGTGCAGAACTTCCGCCCCCAGGTCGTGGAGCGCCTGGGCCTGGACTACGAAAGCCTGCGGGCGCGCGGCCTCGGGCCCGTGTACGTGTCCATCAGCGGCTACGGGCCGGACGGGCCGTTCGCGGACCATCCGGCCACCGATTCCGTCATGCAGGCGGACTCGGGCCTGATGCACACCAACCGGGATGCCGGCGGGACGCCGCAGCGCATAGGCCTGCTGCTGGCCGACATAGCCGCCGGCGTGTACGCGGCGCAGGCATGCACCGCGGCGCTGCTGCACAGGACCCGTACCGCGGAGGGCAGCCACGTGCAGATCAGCCTGTTCAACGTCTGCTGCGCGCTGCAGTCCACGGTCTTTTCCGAGGAGCTGGCCGGCGCGCAGGCCGCCCGGCAGCCCGTCAGCGCGCCCAACGGGATATTCGACGCCGCGGACGGCAAGCTGACCATACTGGCCTTGAACAACGAGCAGTTCCTGAGGATCTGCAAGGCCTTCGACCTGCGGCACTGGGAAACCGACCCGCGTTTTGCCAGCAACGCGCTGCGCCTGGAGCACAAGGCGCTGCTGCATGCCGAGCTGTCCCGAAAG
This sequence comes from Alicycliphilus sp. T452, assembly GCF_054512775.1. Classification (NCBI taxonomy): domain Bacteria; kingdom Pseudomonadati; phylum Pseudomonadota; class Betaproteobacteria; order Burkholderiales; family Comamonadaceae; genus Alicycliphilus; species Alicycliphilus sp. T452. Next base: position 55,767 of record NZ_JBTNEH010000007.1, on the reverse strand, counting down.
GTCGCGCCCCAATCGCTGGCGCAGCTGGAGGTGCTGCTCGGGCAGCACCAGGTGCTGCACGCCCGTGTCCGGGAAGGCAGGGGCGTGGTGGAGCATCCGCAGGCCAGGCATTTGCACACGTTCCAGACCATCGAGCAGCCGGGCTTCGGGCCGCTGCTGTGGGCCGCGGCGCCGTGGGCCTGCCATGCGGGCGCCGCGCAGCCGGCGCCGCGCATAGGCGAGCACAGCCGGGCCATCCTGCACGGCCTTGGCCTGGCTGCACAGGAAATCGCTGCGCTTGTCGCGCAGCAGGTCGTCGCGGTTTGAACCGGAGGTCAGGGATGAACACCATGAAAGCTCTCGTCTGCCGGGAATTCGGCCCGCCGCAGGACGTGGTCGCGCTGCAGGATGTCGCGCCAGCCCCCCGGGCCGGCATGGACGAAGTGCTGGTCGAAGTGCACTACGCCACGGTGAGCCACGCCACCGGGCTGCTGATCGAGGGCCGCTATCAAAAGACCCCGCCGCTTCCCTTCGTGCCCGGCACGGAAGGCGTGGGCCGGGTGCTTGCCTGCGGCGGCAACGTCGGCCACGTCAGGCCGGGGGACCTGGTGGCCTTCATCTGCGACTGGGGGGCTTACGGCGAGCAGATCGTGGTGCATGGCGCCACCGTGTATCCCGTCGCCGCCGGGCTCGATGCGCTGCAGGCGCTCGCCGTGCCGATCTCCTACGGAACGGCCTATGCGGCGCTGCACTGGCGGGCGCAGCTGCGCCAGGGCGACACCGTCCTGGTGCTGGGCGCGGGCTCAGGGGTCGGCGCCGCGGCGGTCGAGCTGGCACGGCTTGTCGAAGGCGTCACGGTCATCGCCTGCGCCAGCAGCGCGCAGAAGCGCCAGGCCGCGCTGCAGGGCGGGGCGCACCATGCAGTCGGGCCGGACGGCCTGACCGGGCAGGTCAAGCAGCTCACGCAGGGGCGGGGCGCGGACCTGGTGTTCGACCCCGTTGGCGGCGACCTGCTGCTGCAGGCGCTGCGCTGCACCGCGCAGAACGGAAAGATCGTCAGCATAGGCTTTGCCAGCGGAACGATCCCCCAGGTTCCCATGAACATCCTGCTGGTCAAGAACCTCACCGTGTTCGGCTTCTTCTATGGCCAATACATAGGCTGGACACCGGCCAACGAGCGCGCGAAATACGCGGCGCAGATGCAGGCCATGATGGCCGAGCTCTTCGCGCTGGCCCGGCGCGGGGCCATCCATCCGGCCGTCACCCAGGTTTTTCCCATGGACCAACTCTGCCAGGCATTGAGTGCTTTGCACGGCCGCAACGTGGTGGGGAAAGTCGCACTCGCAATCAAAGGAGACATACCATGAAGCAGCACCCCCATCACGCCACCCCCGCGTGGCATGGCAGCAGGCGCAAGGCGTTGCAGGCACTGGCGTCTGCGGCGGCGCTCGGCGCGGCGGCCCTGGCGCCGGCGGTGGCACGGGCGGCGACGGACTATCCCAAGGCGCCGATCAGGCTGGTCGTGCCCTATCCCCCGGGCGGCCCCACGGACCTGGTGGGGCGCGTGGTGGCGGCCGCGATGGGCGACATACTGAAGCAGAGCATCTTCGTCGACAACAAGCCCGGAGCCAGCGGCATGGTGGGCTCGGCCATGGTGGCGAAAGCCCCGGCGGACGGGTACACGCTGCTGAGCAACGCCTCGCTGCACGTCATCAACCCCGCCGTGTACGACAAGGTGCCGTACGACGCGTTCAACGACTTCGCGCCCATCACCCAGATCGTCGACGTGCCCCTGGTGCTGGTCGTCAAGAGCGACATGCCCGTGTCCAGCGTGCAGGAGCTGATCGCCTACCTGAAGCAGAGCAAGGGCGCGGTGAACTTCGCGTCGGCGGGCAACGCCTCGTCGCAGCACCTCTCGGGCGAGCTGTTCAAGATACGGACGGGCATTGCGATGCAGCACGTGCCCTACAAGGGAAGCTCGCCCGCGCTCACCGACCTGATGGGCGGGCAGGTGCAGCTGATGTTCGACTCCATGCCTTCGGCCATGCCGTTCATCACGTCGGGAAAACTCAAGGCGCTTGCCGTCACGACCAAAAAACGCTCCAGCTCATTGCCACAGGTACCGACCATGCAGGAGGCGGGGGTCGCCGGCTTCGAAACCAGCACCTGGTACGGGCTGTGGGCGCCGAGGAACACGCCTGCGGACGTGGTGGGAATACTGGCGAAGGCAGCGCAGGAGGCGCTCAGGAAACCCGAGATCGCGGCGCAGTACCAGCGCATGGGGGCCGAGCCCGTGGGCTCCAGCCCTCAGGAGTTTGAGGCCTACATGAAATCCGAAGAGAAGAAGTGGGCCGAGATCGTGCGGCTGTCCGGCGCCAAGGCGGACTAGGAGCCCTCCTTTTCAAGTTCGAAGCCCCTGTCAGCCTGGCCCCGGGCCGCCATCGGCGTGTGCCTGCTCCAGGAGCCAGCTGGAGAATTCTTCCCGCGCCGAGAAGGCGGCGACGTCGCGCTTCCAGCATAAGAAGTAGCCGCGCCCGGATGACACCTCAATGTCGAACGGCATGACCAGCTCGCCGGCCTGCAGTTCGCGCTCCACCAGGCAGGCGGGAACCACGGCCACGCCCATCTCGGCCTTGGCGGCGACGATGAGATGCATCGTCAGGTCGAAGCCGGGCCCCAGGCGCGGCGTGCAGGGCGCGCCGGCCTTGGCGAACCAGCGCGCCCAGTTGTCCGGGAAGTTCGTGTGGTGCAACAGGGTTGCGTCCTGCAGGTCGCGCGGCGTGCGGTACGCCTTGGCCAGGCGCGCGGTGCACACGGGGATGAGTTCGCGGCCGACCAGGTAGCGGGTCTGTATGCGGTCGGGCCAGCGGCGGCTGGGGCGCTTCACGTCGAGCCACAGGTCGACGTCGTCGCGCGTGAAGTCCTCGTCGTGCCTGAACTGCCTGAGCTCCACCTTCACGCCGGGGCTGCGCTCGTGGAACCCGGGCAGCCGCGGCATGAGCCATTGGATGCTCAGCGTGGGAATGGCGCTCAGGCGCACGAGCTGGGGCCGCGATGCCCGGCCCAGCGTTTCCGCCGCCGATTCCAGCGCCAGCACATGCCGCTCGACCAGCTTGCGCCACTGCGCCCCGCGCGGCGTGAGCACCACCCCGGCGGGGGAGCGCTCGAACAGCCGCCCGGCGGCCAGGTGTTCTTCCAGGCGCTGCACCGCGCGGCTCACGGCGGCCTGGGTCACGCACAGGTCGTCCGCCGCGCGGCGGAAGCTGCCCTGCCGGCAGACGGCCAGGAAGGCGTGCAGCTCGATCAGTGACGGGGAGAGGATCTTCATGCCGGGGGGTATTACACCGTGTTATCGCGAAGGACGAAATTGTCGTTTGTCAGCGGTGCCCTGCGTCCGTAATCTTTGGCTTTCCCCCGCTTTTCACCGAGACAAGAGATGCAAATCAACCGACGCGAATTCGTTGGCCTGGCTGCCGCCGGCAGCCTGGCCCCCTGGGTGCATGCCCATGCCGCGGACGCATATCCGTCCAAGCCCATCATGCTCGTGGTGCCGTTCACGCCCGGCGGCTCGGTGGACAATTCCGGCCGCCTGATGGCGGACCGCCTGAGCCGCGAGCTGGGCGTGCCCGTGGTGGTGGACAACAAGGGCGGGGCCGGCGGCACCCTGGGGTCGGCCTTCGTCGCCAAGGCCAAGCCCGATGGCTACACCCTCGTCGTGGCCTCGCAGAGCACGCATGTGGTGAACCCCGCCGTGAACCCCAACCTGCCTTATGACGCGGTGAAGGACTTCATGCCCATCACCCTGATCGACCGCCTGGCGAACGTGCTGTTGGTGAACGCCAGCGTGCCCGTGCAGACGTTCGCCGACCTGGTGAAGTACGCCCAGGCCCACCCCGGCAAGCTGAACTACGCCAGCGCGGGGGTCGGCTCCGTGTCGCACCTGAGCATGGAGCTGCTGAAGACCCAGGCCCGGATACACGTGACCCACATTCCGTACCGCGGCGCCGGCGTGGCCCTGACGGACCTGCTCGCCGGCCAGGTCCATCTGGCCTGGAACAACCTGTCCTCGAACCTGTCCAACATCCGCAACGGCAAGCTGCGTGCGCTGGCCGTGGCCGCTCCCCAGCGCGTGCCGCAGCTGCCCGACGTGCCGACGTTCGCCGAGCTGAAGCTGCCCGACCTGAACCTCACGTCCTGGACCGGCCTGGCGGCGCCCGCCCACACCCCCGACATCATCGTCGGGCGCCTGTACTCGGCCGTGCGCAAGGTGCTGCAGGACCCGGCCACGCAGGCCACCTGGGTGGAGAAGGGCATGATGGTGCCGGAAGACGTGAAACCGCAGGCCTACCAGGCGGAGATCGTGGAGCGCATCAAGTTCTATCAACGCATCGCCAAGGCCAACAACATCGTCATCGAATGAGCGATACCCCAGACCGCCGGGCGGCGTATGCCCGGATCGACCAGTTCCTGCCCTATGAGCAGGAACTGGTGGCCATACGCCGCCACCTGCACCAGAACCCGGAGCTCGCCTTTGCCGAGCATGGCACGGCCGACTTCGTCGCGGGCAAGCTGCAGGAGTGGGGCTACGAGGTGGCGCAGGGCATCGGCGGCACCGGCCTGGTGGGTACCCTGCGCCAGGGGCGCGGCAGCCGCCGCCTGGGCATCCGCGCCGACATGGATGCGCTGCCCATCCAGGAGGCCACCGGCGCGGCGCATGCCAGCCGCACGCCGGGGCTGATGCACGCCTGCGGGCACGACGGGCACATGACCATGCTGCTGGGCGCCGCCAAGTACCTGGCGCGCCAGCGCAACTTCTGCGGCACGCTGCACCTGATCTTCCAGCCCGCCGAGGAGCGCGGCTTCGACAGCGGCGGCAAGGCGATGGTGGACGATGGCCTTTTCGAGCGCTTCCCCTGCGACGCGGTGTACGCCATGCACAACCACCCGGGCGTGCCCCAGGGGCGCTTTCTCCTGCGCAGCGGCGCCTTCATGGCCGCGGGCGACCGCGTGTTCATCAAGGTCGTGGGGGTGGGCGGGCATGCGGCGCGGCCGCACCTGGCGGCAGACCCCCTGGTGGCTGCCGCGGCCATCGTCACGGGCCTGCAGACGGTGGTGGCGCGCAACGTGGACCCGGCCGAATCGGCCGTGGTCACGGTGGGGCGCCTGCGCGCCGGCGACGCCTTGAACGTCATACCCGCCGACGCCGAGATCGGCATCAGCGTGCGCTCCTTCACGCCGCAGGTGCGGGCCCTGCTCAAGGAGCGCATCACGGCGCTCGCAGACGGCATTGCGCAGGCGCACGGCACGCGCGCGGAGATCGACTACGTCGAGGGCTACCCGGTGCTGGTGAACGACCCCGAGGCCGTGGCGCTCGCGGCGCAGGTGGCCACCGACCTGGTGGGCGCCGACGCCGTGGTCCTCGAACACCCCCGGCTCATGGGTAGCGAGGACTTCGCCTACATGCTGCAGCGCTGCCCCGGCGCGCTCGTGCGCATCGGCAATGGCCCCGCCGATGGCGGACGCGGCCTGCACAACCCGAAGTACGACTTCAACGACTGCAACCTGCCCTACGGCGCGGCCTTCTGGAGCCAGCTGGCGCAGCGGTTCCTGTGTTGACGCAGGGGTCGTCAGCCGCACCCCCGGGTAAACCCTCTCTAACGGCACCAAAACCCCCGCTTCGGCAAAAGGAGATTCCCAGGGGGCGGGCAAAGCCGCACCATCTCGCGCCATGCGGGCACGTCTGCCTTCGTGGCGGTGCCGCGCTGTTTCCCGAGAGTCTTTGCAGGAGATATGCCCATGTCCACACCCACCCGCCGCCTGGCCCTTGCCGCCCTGGCCATCACCCCGTCGCTGCTTGCGGCGCTGCCCGCCGCCGCGCAGGACGCGCAGCCCGTGCGCCTCATCGTGGGCTATGCCGCCGGCGGCCCCGTGGATCAGGGCGCGCGCCTGTTCGCCCCGGTGCTGGCCAAGGAGCTGGGCCAGCCGGTGATGGTGGAAAACAAGACCGGCGCCAACGCCACCATTGCCGGCAACGAGGTCGTGCGCTCCAAGCCCGACGGGCTGACGCTGTGGTACGCCGCCAGCCCCACCATCACCATCAGCCCCAACGTGATGAGCAAGATGCCGTTCGACCCGGCCAGGGACCTGACTCCGGTGGCGCCGGTGCTGAGCTACTACAACGCGCTGGTGGTGAACAACAACGAACCCTACAAAACCGTGCAGGATCTGGTGGCCTACGCCAAGGCCAACCCCGGCAAGCTGGCCTACGGCTCGGCCGGCGTGGGCGGTTCCAACCACCTGGGCGCGCTGCTGTTCGCCAAGCGCAGCGGCATCGAGATGAACCACATCCCCTACAAGGGCAACGCACCGGCGATGACCGACGTCATCGGCGGCCAGCTCAACATGATGCTGGACATCATCAGCACCGCCAGCAACTACATCCACAGCGGCAAGGTGCGCGCCATCGCCGTGACCTCGCCGCAGCGCAATGCCTCGCTGCCCGACGTGCCCACTTTCGCCGAGTCGGGCATCGAGGGCCTGAAGGGCTTCGACGTGGGCGGCTGGTACGGCGTCTACGGTCCCAAGGGCATGAGCCCTGAACTGGTGGCCAAGCTCAACAAGGCCATCAATGCCGCCCTGGCGCAGCCCGACCTGAAGAAGCGCTACAAGGAGCTGGGCTACGACGAATGGACGGGCAGCCCCCAGAAGCTGGCCGAGCGCGCCGCCAAGGAGCGCGCCATGTGGGCCACGGTGACCCAGGGCATCGTGGTCGATTGAGCCGGGCCGCATGGCAGAACGCATCCACCAACTGCTGGAGCGCTGGCTGGCCGAGGCGCCCGGCCAGCCCTTCATCCACCTGCCGGACGGCCGCAGCCTGAGCTTTGTCGACCTGGGCGCGCTCACCGACGCCGCCGAGGCCGAGCTGCGCCGGCTGGACGTGCGCGCCGGCGACCGCGTGCTGGTGGCGGCCGAGAACTGCCCCGAGCACGCCGCGCTGATCCTGGCCTGCAGCCGCGTCGGCGCCTGGTCGTGCGGCGTGAATGCGCGCATGGCGCCGGGCGAGGTCGATGCCTTTGCCGCCAAGGCCGACGTGCGCGTGCTCTACTTCACCGCCAGCAGCTCGCGCGCCGCCGCCGCCCATGCCGACCGCCATGCCGCCGTCGCCAGCGTGCTGCCCGGCATGCGCCGCGGCGCCGTGCGCGCGCAGGCCACCGTGGAGCCGCCGCCGCTGCAGGGCGACGTGGCGGCGCTCATCTTCACCTCGGGCACCACGGGCGCACCCAAGGGCGTGATGGTCACGCACGAGGCGCTGATCCACTTCGCCCGCGTGTCCGCCGCATCGCGCGGCCTGGGCCCGCAGGACCGCTGCTACGCCTTCGTGCCCATGACGCACATCTTCGGCTTGGCCACGGTGCTGCTGACCTCGCTGCACGCCGGCGCGCAGCTGGTGCTGCGCCCGCAGTTCGACCCGGCCGACCTGCTCGACGCCCTGGCGCACCACGGCGTGACGCAGCTGCAGGGCCCGCCGGCGCTGTTCTCGCGCCTGCTGGCCCATCTGCACGCGCAGGGCATCGCACGCCCCGAGGCGCCGGTGCTGCGCTACGTCTACACCGGCGCGGGGCCGCTCGATCTGACGCTGAAACAGCGTGTGGAGGCGGCCTTCGGCCAGGCGCTGCACCACGGCTACGGCCTGTCGGAATACGCCGGCTCGATCCACCTCACGCGCCTGGGCGAGCAGCGCCCCGACACCAGCGTGGGCTACGTGGTGCCGGACGCCGAGGTGCAGGTCACCGATCCCGTCACCGGCCAGCCCATGCCCGTAGGCCAGCGCGGCGAGCTGTGGCTGCGCGGGCGCGGCCTGATGCGCGGCTACTTCCGCGACCCGCAGGCCACTGCGGCCGTGATGCGCGCGGGCGGCTGGTACGCCAGCGGCGACCTGGGCGAACTGCGTGCCGACGGCGCGCTGTTCGTCGTCGGGCGCCTGAAGGAAATGATCATCCGCTCCGGCTTCAACGTCTATCCGGCCGAGGTCGAGCTGGCGCTCAACCAGCTGCCCGGCGTGCAGCGCAGCGCCGTCGTCGGCCGCCCCATAGAAGACGGCAACGAGGAGGTCATCGCCTTCGTCGAGCTGAGCGCCGGCGCCACCTTCGACGAGGCCGCCGCGCGCGAGCGGCTGCGCGAGCAGCTCGCGCCCTACAAGCAGCCCAGCCGCATCGCCGTCGTGGCCGAGCTGCCCACCAGCCACAACGGCAAGGTGCTCAAGCGCCGACTGCAAGAGCAGGCCGCCAAACTTTGAATCAAGGAAGACACACCATGCCCATCCAAATGACACGCCGCAGCCTGGTCGCAGGTGGCCTGCTGGCCGCTGCCACGCAGCCCTTCGCCGCACTGGCCTCCGATGCATGGCCCGCCAAGCCCGTGCGCTTCATCGTGCCCTTTCCGCCGGGTGGCCCCGTGGACACCACGGCCCGCGCCGCGAGCGTGAAGCTGTCCGAGATCTGGAAGACGCCCACCGTCATCGACAACCGCGCCGGCGCCGGCGGCGTGGTCGGCGCCCAGGCCGCGGCGCGCGAGGCGCCCGACGGCTACACGCTGTTCATGGGAGCCATCCACCACTCGGTCAACCCCACGCTGATGGGCAACCTGCCCTACGACATCGAGAAGGACTTCGCACCCGTCAGCTTCGCCGCCATGTTCCCCGTGTTCATCGTGGCGCACCAGTCGGTTCCGGCCAACACCCTGCAGGAGCTTATCGCCCTGGCCAAGAAGCCGGGCAGCAACCTGAGCTATGGCTCCTCGGGCAACGGCGGCGGCACCCACCTGGCGGGCGAGCTGTTCAACATGGAGGCCTCTACCCGCCTGCAGCACGTGCCCTACAAGGGCAGCGCGCCGGCCATGAACGATCTGCTGGGAGGCCAGGTGCAGCTCATGTTCAGCGACGCACCCACCGCGCTACCGCACATCAAGAGCGGCCGCATCAAGGTGCTGGCCGTGGCCAGCCGCAAGCGCTCGGCCATGCTGCCCGACGTGCCCGCCGCGGCCGAGGCCGGCCTGCCCGGCTACGAGGCCTATTCGTGGACCGCGCTGTTCGCCCCCGCCAGGACGCCCCAGGCCGTGCTGGACAAGATCAACGCCGACTTCAACACCGCCTTCAAGGACCCCGCGATACGCCAGCGCCTGCTGGACGCAGGCGCCGAGGCGGCCCCCGGCACACAGCAGGAGATGCGCCAGTTCCTGCGCGCCGAGATTGCCAAGTGGGCCAAGGTGATCAAGACGGCGGGAATCACGGCGGGGTGAGTAGAAAAGGCTGCTGAGGCCCGTATTTCAGGCGTCGGCAGCTCTTTTCTTGGAAGCAGTCAAACGGGGCGGGAAGCCGGTTTTTGTCAAACCGCCAGATTCTTGCGCCCCAGCACTTTCAGCAAGGCGGCGACGCGGTCGGTCATTTCCTGGAAGGCCGCGTCCGCCTGGGCCTGGGTCTCCGTGGGCTGGGCGACCTTGCGTCCCTCGGCCTCCAGGCGGCCGCGGATTTCGGGCTTGACCACGGCCTCTCCGATGGCTTTGCGCAGGGCGGCGACGCGGTCGGCCGGTGTGCCCTTGCGCATGAAGTAGCCGCCACCGATCTCGTGCACGAAATCGGGTATCTGCTTGCTCTGGGTGATGGGGGCAAGGTGCTTCAGGCCCGGTGCCATGTCCTTGGAGAAACTGGAGATGATCTTCAATCGGCCCTGTTCCCGCATGCCATCAAAACTTGTCTGGTAGGCCAGGATGGCAAAGTCCACCTGCCCGCCGGCCAGATCCTGCAATGCGGGCGCCGCCCCTTTATAGGGCACGTGCAGGAACGGCAGGCTCAAGCGCGTCGCCAGCGCATCGCCCATCAGGTGGTAGAGCGAGTCGATGCCCACCGATGCGTAGGTTAGCGGCTTGTCCTTTTGCTGGCGGGCATAGTCCAGGAATTCGTCCATGGTGTTCACGGGGATGCCGTTGCGCACCAGCAGCACGATGGACGCCGTCGTGATGGGCGCTGCGAAGACGAAGTCCCAGGGCTTGTAGCGTGCCGCCGGGTTGAGCATGGGCGGCAGGATCACCTCGTTGGGGGAACCGTGCAGAAAGGTGTAGCCGTCGGCCGGTGCGCTCAATACCTTGTTGGCGCCGATCAGCCCGGTGCCGCCGCCGTAGTTCTCCACGATCACCTGCTGGTTCAGGCTGTGGGTGAAGGACTCGGCAAAGATGCGCGCCGACGCGTCGCTGGCACCTCCGGCGGGGTAGGGCACCACCAGGGTCAGCGGCTTGGCGGGAAAGGTGTCGGCGGCCCAGGCCGGCAGCCCTGCCAGGGTGCAAGTGGCGCCGGCCGACTGCAGAAAATGACGGCGGGTGAAAGTACGCATGAGGTCTCCTGGTTCAAAGATCAGACAAGGCTGCTTTGAGCCAGATGCACCCAAAGCGCCGCGCCTATCGGCAAGGCGTCGTCGTTGAAGTCGTACAGCGGGTTGTGCACGTTGCAGCCCCCGTCTTCGCCGGTGCCATTGCCCAGGCGTATGTAGGCGCCGGGGCGGTGCTCCAGCATGTAGGCGAAGTCTTCGCTGCCCATGACGGGAGGACGGTCCACGACGTTGTCGGCGCCCACCAGGCGCATGGCGGCCTGGCGCAGTACCTCCGTCTGCGCGGCGTGGTTGACCAGCACCGGGTATTTGCGCTCGTAGACCACTTCGGCCTGCAGTTGATAACTTTGCGCCTGTGCGGCGATGAACTCACGGATGCGCTGTTCCACGAGCGTGCGTACCCTGGGATCGAGCGTGCGCACGCCGATCTTGAGCTGCGCGCTCTCGGGCACCACGTTGTAGGCCTCGCCGGCCTGTATCGAACCCACGGTGATCACTGCCGACTTGAGCGCATCGATCTCGCGCGAGACGATGGATTGCAGGCCCAGCGTGATGCTGGCTGCGCATTGCATGGGATCTATGCCGTGGTGGGGCATGGCGCCATGGGCGCCGCGCCCGCGCAGCGTCACCGTGGCGCGGTCGAAGGACGCCATCAGCGGGCCGGGACTGATGGCCATCTGGCCTACAGGCAAACCCGGCGAGTTGTGCAGCGCATAGACCTCGTCGCAGGGAAACAGCGTGAACAGGCCCTCATCCACCATGCGCAGCGCGCCGCCCTCGTTCTCCTCGGCAGGCTGGAAGATCAGGTGCAGGGTGCCGCTGAAGTTGGCCGACTCGGCCAGGTAGCGGGCGGCGCACAGCAGCATGGCCGTATGTCCGTCATGGCCACAGGCGTGCATCTTGCCCGCGTGGCGGCTGGCGTAATCCAGGCCGGTCTTTTCTTGGATGGGCAGCGCATCCATGTCGGCGCGGATGCCCAGGCGGCGGCTGCCGCCGCCTTTGCGCAGCGTACCGACGACACCGGTGCCGCCCAGGCCGCGATGTACCTGGTAGCCCCAGGCGGCCAGCCGCTCGGCGACAAGGTCGCTGGTGCGGCGTTCCTCGAAGGCCAGTTCCGGGTGTGCATGAAGGTCGCGGCGGATGGCGATGAACTCCGGCGACAGGGCGCGCATGGCGTGCAGCAATGCAGTAGATACCAATGAATCCATGGGTGTGGCGACAGTTCGTTGTAAGCGCTGAAAGCAATGTTCTTGGTGGCCGTTCAATCCTCGCTGACGAGCTTGACGTCGCAATACGCCTGCAGGCCCTCGATGCCGCATTCCGAGCCCCAGCCGCTTTCCTTGACGCCGCCGAACGGCGCCTCGGGCATCGAGACGTTGAGGCTGTTGATGCCCAGCATGCCGGTCTGCAGCCCGCGCGCGAGCTGCATGCGCGTGGCGCTGTGCTGCGTGAAGGCGTAGCTCGCCAGGCCGTAGGGCAGGCGGTTGGAGCGCTCGATCGCCTCCTCCACGCTGTCCACGCGGTTGATGAGTGCGAGCGGGCCGAAGGGTTCCTCGTTCATGAGCCGCGCGTCCTCGGGCACGCCCGTGAGCACCGTGGGCTGCCAGAAGAAGCCCGGCCCTTCGATGGCCTGGCCGCCGCACTCCACGCGCGCGCCGCGCCGCACGGCGTCGTCGATCAGCGCGCGCATGGCCTGCAGCCGGCGCGGGTTGGCCAGCGGGCCCATGCTGCTCGACTCCTGCAGGCCGTCGCCGGGCACCAGCCGGCGCGTGCGTTCCACGAAAGCCTGCACGAAGGCGTCGTACACCTGCGCATGCACGTAGAAGCGCGTGGGCGCGATGCAGATCTGCCCCGCGTTGCGGTACTTGCCGGCCACCAGCAGGCTGGCCGCCTGCTCCACGTCGGCGTCGGCGCAGACGATGGCCGGCGCGTGGCCGCCCAGCTCCATGGTTGCGCGCTTGAGCCCCTTGGCCGCCTGCTGCGCCAGCAGCTTGCCCACGGCCGTCGAGCCCGTGAACGAGAACTTGGCGACGATGGGGCTGTCGAGCAGGTAGGACGATACCTCGGCCGGCACGCCGAACACGGCGTTGAGCACGCCGGGCGGCAGGCCCGCGTCGTGCAGCGCGCGCACGAGCGCCAGCCCTGTGCCGGGCGTCTCCTCGGCGAGCTTGAGGATCAGCGTGCAGCCCGCGGCCAGCGCCCCGGCGATCTTGCGCGCGGGCGTGACGGCCGGGAAGTTCCACGGGGTGAACGCCGCGCACACGCCCACGGGCTCGTGCAGCACGGTGATGCGCTGCGCGAGCGTGCGCCCCGGCACCACGCGGCCGTAGTTGCGCCGGCCCTCCTCGGCGTACCAGTCGAAGGTGTCGGCGCTGGCCAGCGCCTCCAGGCGCGCCTCGCGCAGCGGCTTGCCCTGCTCCAGCGTCATGGTGCGCGCGATGGCGTCGGCGCGCTCGCGCACCAGCGCGGCGGCGGCGCGCAGGATGCGCGAGCGCTCCAGCGGCGCGGTCGCGCGCCAGCCGGGGAAGGCGCGGCGGGCGGCACCCAGCGCTTCGTCCAGGTCCGCGCGCGTGGCGTGGGGCAGCCGCGCCAGCGCCTGGCCGGTGGCGGGGTTCAGCACTTCCCCGGTGGCGCGGCCGCCGGCGTCGAGCCAGCGGCCGTCGATGTAGAGCTGCGGCTGGGCATAGGCCGGCGTGTCGGCGGATTCGTGTTGCATCGTTCAAGCCCCCATGCGGATGATCTGGCGGATGGCCTCGCCGCGCGCGAGGCGGTCGAAGCCTTCGTTGATCTCGTCCAGCGCCAGCGTGCCGGTGACGAGCCGGTCCACGGGCAGGCGCCCCGCCTCGTACAGCGCGATGTAGCGCGCCACGTCGCGCCGCGGGATGCAGCTGCCCATGTAGCTGCCCTTGAGTGTGCGCTCCTCGGCCACCAGGTGCCACACGGGCAGGCTCACCGCCTGGGCGTTGGCCGGCAGGCCCACGGTGACCGTGCTGCCGCCGCGCCGCGTGACGCGGTAGGCCAGTTCGAGCGCCTTGGCCGAACCCACCATTTCGAACGCATGGTCCACGCCGCCGCCCGTGAGGTCGCGCAGCGTCTGCACCGCGTCGGGGTCGGCGGCATTGACCGTGTCGGTGGCGCCGAAGCGGCGGGCCAGCGTCAGCTTCTCGTCGCTCAGGTCCACCGCCACCACCCGCGCGGCGCCCGCAGCCACCGCGCCCATGATGCCCGACAGGCCCACGCCGCCCAGCCCCACCACGGCCACGCTCTGCCCCGGCTGCACGCGCGCGGTGTTGGCCACGGCGCCCACGCCGGTCATCACGGCGCAGCCGAACAGGGCCGCGACGTCCAGCGGTATGCGCTTGTCGATCTTCTGCACGCCCCGGCGCGAGAGCACCGCGTGCTCGGCGAAGGCCGAAACGCCCACGAAGTGCGCGATGGGCTGCCCACCGCGCGACAGGCGCCGCGCGCCCGACAGCAGCGTGCCCGCCACGCCGGCCTGGGCGGCGGGCTCGCACAGCACGGGGCGGCCCTCGGCGCAGGGCAGGCAGCTGCCGCAGCCGGGCACGAACAGCAGCACCACGTGGTCGCCCACCGCGAGGTCGTCCACGCCCTCGCCCAGCGCCTGGACCACGCCCGAGGCCTCGTGGCCGAGCACGATGGGCGTGTCGCGCGGGCGGTCGCCGTTGATGATGGACAGGTCGGAGTGGCAGATGCCCGCTGCGGCCACCTGCACGAGCACCTCGCCGGGGCCGGGGGGCGCGAGGTCCACCTCCCAGATCTCCAGGGGCCGGCTTTGCGCGTAGGGCGCGGGCGCGCCCGTGCGCGTGAGTACGGCGGCGCGCGTCTTCATGGTGCCTTCACCAGCTTGCAGGTGCTCTTGGACAGGGGGCGGAACGCCTGGTCGCCGGGGATGGTGGACAGCACCTTGTAGTAGTCCCAGGGGTACTTGGACTCGTCGGGCTTCTTCACCTCGACGAGGAACATGTCGTGCACCATGCGCCCGTCCTCGCGCACCCGGCCGTTCTGCGCGAAGAAGTCCTTGAGCGGAGCGGCCTTGAGCTGGCGCGCCACGGCAAGGCCGTCGTCGGTGCCCGCCGCCCGCACGGCCTTGAGGTACTGCGTCACGGCCGAGTAGGCGCCCGCGTGGATCATCGAGGGCATCTTCTTCATCTTCTCGAAGAACCGGCGCGCCCACTGCCGCGTCTCGTCGGTCCGGTCCCAGTAGAAACCCGTGGTGAACACCATGCCCTGGCCGTGCCTGAGGCCCAGCGCGTGGATGTCGTTGATGAACATGAGGCTGGGCACCATGGTCTGCTTGCGCGTGATGCCGAACTCATTGGCCGCCTTGACGGTGTTGACCGTGTCCGATGTCGCATTGGCCAGCGCGATCACCGGGGCCTTGGACGACTGGGCCTGCAGCAGGAACGAGGAGAAGTCGCTTGCGTTGAGCGGGTGGAAGGTGCTGCCCACGATCCTGCCGCCCCCGGCTTGCACGAATTCGGTGAGGTTGGCCGTCATGGCCTTGCCGAAGGCATAGTCCACGCCGACGATGAACCAGTCCTTCTTGCCCTGGGCCAGGATGCCGCGCACCGCGCCGTTGGCCAGCGCGTAGCTGTCATAGGTGTAGTGGATGGCCGTGGGCGCGCAGTGCTCGTTGGTGAGGATGTCGGAGGCCCCGCCCGTGTTGATCACGAGCTTGTTGCGCTCGCGCGCGAGGTTGTTCACGGCCACGGCCACCGAGGTGTTGTTGATGTCGATGATCAGGTCCACGCCCTCGCGGTCGAACCACTCGCGCGCGCGGGTGGAGCCGATGTCGGCCTTGTTCTGGTGGTCGGCCCAGACCACCTCGATCTTCTTGCCGAGCACCTGGCCGCCGAAGTCCTGCACGGCCATGCGGGCGGACTCGACTGAGCCCTTGCCCGCCGTGTCGGCGTACAGGCCCGACATGTCGCTCAGCACCCCGATGCGCACCACGTCGTCGGAAATCACCTGGGAGTGGGCGGTACCGCTGCCGGCCCAGAGAGCCCCAGCAAGGGGCAGCAAAAATCGCAGGGGGAAGTAACCCATTGAGACACTCCTTGGTCGTGAACCTGTTGGAAAAGAGGCTCGCACGGCGGCGTGCGACATGGCATGAGCACTGCGACGCATGCTATGAAGCCCCCGTACGAGCGCCTATGCGCGTTTGTGAAAGCTGGGGTTCCATCCGCGCGAAGCCGGGTTTTCACGCAGTACGAGCCCCATCGTCCCTGAAGACACCCTTCCAGATTGGCGAATTGAAGCGCCGGGCCTGTGCAGGCATGCTGGCAGCCATGCATCTGAGCGCACACACCCACTATCAGGCCGAGCTCGACGCTGGCCGCTTCTGCATACAGCACTGCCCTCAGTGCCAGACACACGTGTTCACCCCGCGCGAGCTGTGTCCGCACTGCGGCGCCAGCCCCCTGCGCTGGGTGCGTCCCAGCGGCCTGGGCACGGTCTATTCCACCAGCACGATCCTGCGCAAGCAGGATGCCGGCGGCAACTACAACGTGGCCCTGATCGACCTGGACGAAGGCGTTCGCATGATGAGCCGCGTGGAGGGCGTGGCGCCCGAGTCCGTGGCCATCGGCCAGCGCGTGCAGGCCCACGTGGCGCACAAGGACGGTCGCGGCCTGGTGCTGTTCACCCCGGCGCAGGCGCAAGGAGGTGCCGCATGAGCCGCGTTCCCGAATCCCGCCTGGACGCCGCCGCCGTGAACCGCCCGCTGCGCGGCCGAGTGGCCATCGCCGGCGCCGCCACCTACGGCTGCGGCGAGGCGCCCGGCATGGACGACATGACCCTGCTGGTGCGCGCCGCGCATGCGGCCGTGGCCGATGCGGGCCTGACCATGCAGGACATCGACGGCCTGGCCACCTGCAGCGTCAACGCCAGCATGTGGACCATGCCGGTGATCGAGCACCTCGGCATCAACCCGACCTACGTGGACGGCACCATGATCGGCGGCTCGAGCTTCATCGCCCATCTGCTGCCGGCGATCCGCGCGCTCGAGGCCGGGCAGTGCCAGGCCGTGCTGGTGTGCTACGGCAGCGCGCAGCGTTCGGCCACCTTCGGGCGCAAGGAAAGCGTGGCCGCGCGGCGCTTCCTCGACCCGCAGCCCTACGAGCACCCGTACGAGCCCGTGCTGCCGGTCACCGCCTATGCGCTGGCGGCGGCGCGCCACATGCACGAGTTCGGCACCACGCGCGAGCAGCTGGCCGAGGTGGCCGTGGCCGCGCGCGCCTGGGCGCAGCAAAATCCCGAGGCCTTCATGCGCGACCCGCTGTCCATCGAGGACGTGCTCTCGGCCCGCACCATCGCCAGCCCCCTGGGCGTGCGCGACTGCTGCCTGGTCACCGACGGCGGCGGCGCCCTGGTGCTGGTGCGCGCCGAGCGTGCGCGCGAGCTGCCCCAGCCACCGGTCTACGTGCTCGGCAGCGCCACGGCCATCTGGCACCGCCAGATCTCGTGCATGCCCGACCTGACCACCACCGCCGCCGCGCAGTCCGGCGCCCAGGCCTTCGCCATGGCGGGCCTGAAGGCGGCCGACATGGACATGGCCCAGGTCTACGACGCCTTCACCATCAACACCCTGCTGTTCCTGGAGGACCTGGGCTTTTGCGCCAAGGGCGAGGGCGGCGCCTTCGTCCAGAACGGCGGCATCGCCCCCGGCGGGCGCCTGGCCGTGAACACCAACGGCGGCGGCCTGTCGTGCGTGCACCCGGGCATGTACGGCATCTTCGCGCTCATCGAGGCCGTGCGCCAGCTGCGCGGCCAGGCCGGGCAGCGCCAGCTCGCGCGCCACCGCACGGCCGTAGTGCACGGCAACGGCGGCACGCTGTCGAGCCAATCCACCGCCGTGCTCGGCACGGCCGAAACCCTGTAGAAAGAGCGAACGATGATCCGCGACCCTGAAACCCTGGAAGCCCTGCTCGACAGCGTGCGCCGCTTCGTGCGCGAGCGCCTGGTGCCGGCCGAAAACGAAGTGGCCGAGACCGACGAGATCCCCGAATCCATCGTGCAGGAGATGCGCGAGCTTGGCCTGTTCGGCATGACCGTTCCCGAGCGCTTCGGCGGCCTGGAGCTGACCATGGAGGAGGAATCCCGTGTGCTCTTCGAGCTGTGCCAGACCGCGCCCGCGTTCCGCTCGGTGATCGGCACCACGGTGGGCATTGGCTCGCAGGGCATCCTGATGGACGGCACGCCCGAACAGCAGGCCCAGTGGCTGCCCAAGCTGGCCACGGGCGAGGTCATCGCCTCGTTCGCGCTCACCGAGCCCGAGGCGGGGTCGGATGCCGCCTCGCTGCGCACCACGGCCATACGGGACGGCGACCATTACGTGGTCAACGGTACCAAGCGCTTCATCACCAACGCGCCGCACGCCGGCATGTTCACGCTGATGGCGCGCACCAATCCGCAGGACAAGGGCGCGGGCGGAGTGTCCTCCTTCATCGTCGATGCCAAGTCACCCGGCATCAGTTTCGGCAAGTACGACAAGAAGATGGGCCAGCGCGGGGCCCACACCTGCGACGTGATCTTCGACAACGTCCGGGTACCGGCCGCCAACCTGATCGGCCTGCAGGAGGGGCGCGGCTTCAAGACGGCGATGAAAGTGCTGGAGAAGGGCCGCATCCACATCGCCGCCGTGGCCGTGGGCGTGGCCCAGCGCATCCTGCGCGACGCGCTGGCCTACGCGCTGGAGCGCAAGCAGTTCGGCCAGGCCATTTGCGACTTCCAGCTGGTGCAGGCCATGCTGGCCGACAGCCAGGCCGAGCTGTACGCCGCCGAGTGCATGACCATCGACGCCGCGCGCCGGCGCGACGATGGGCAGAACGTGTCCACCGAGGCCTCGTGCGCCAAGATGTTCGCCACCGAGATGTGCGGCCGCGTGGCCGACCGCGCGGTGCAGATCCTGGGCGGCGCCGGCTACATGGCCGAGTACGGCATCGAGCGCTTCTACCGCGACGTGCGCCTGTTCCGCCTGTACGAGGGCACGACGCAGATCCAGCAGATCATCATCGCGCGCAACATGGTGCGCGCGGCGCGCGGCGCATGAGCGAAGCGCCGGGCCGTCCCAAGCAAGCGAACGCCCCCTTGGGGGGCAGCGAAGGACACGCTGTGCCGAGCGTGGGGGCGCAAGGCATGAGCGAAGCGCAGGTGCCGCCCGACCGCAGCGCCTTCATGCGCCTGATCGGCGCGGCCCAGGTGCCGGCTCCGCCCGGCAAGGTGCACGTGCGCCTGCCGCAGATGCGCGAGGAACTGCTCAACCAGCTGCCCGCCGCGCATGGCGGCGTGCTCATGGCCCTGCTGGACTCGGTGATGTCGCGTGCCGCGGGCGAGTTGCCCGGCGCGCCCTCGCGGACTGCCGTGACGGTGGAGATGAGCAGCCGCTTCCACCGCCCCGCACGCGGCGCGCTGCTGGCCGAGGGCTGGGTGGTGCATACCACGCGCAGCCTGTGCAGCTGCACGGCCCAGCTGCTGGACGAGCAGGGGCGTCTGGTGGCCAGCGCCAGCGGCACCTTCAAGTACTGGCTGGCGCCAACCACGCTGGATGCGGCGGAGTAGTTCCGTCAGCCGGCGCCAGGATTGAGTCCCCGCGCTCACGGCATGGGCACGGCGAGCTGCGGGAGCACCCGGGCCATCTGGCCCTGCATCACCTGGATGATCTCGCCCACGCGGGTGCGGGGCAGGCGCGCGCGCGGCGCCACGATGCTCACCGCCGCGTTGCCGCATGAGCCCATGCGGAACTGAAGGCCCACGCCTGCCATGCCGGTGGCGGTGACGTGCGAGAACCCGACGGACCGGGTCTGCGCGACCCAGCGCTGCAGCTTGGCCAGGCCCACCTCATGCATGCGGTATTCCGCCTCGTTGCGCTGGAAGTGCTCTGCCAGCTCGTGTGCGTCGAGCGTGGCCAGCAGCGCGATGCTGGCCACCCCCAGGCCCATCAGCCGGGTGGCGCCGACGTTCAGCGCGAACGAGCGCACAGGGCGCCCGCTCTCCTCCAGGTGGACGCAATGGCTGTGGTCGCCCGAGCGCAGCACCAGAAAAACGCTCTCGTCGGTCAGCCGGGCCATCGCCTTCATGGCCGGCCGGCACAGATCCACCAGCGGTGAGCGCACCATGCCCGCCGCGCCCAGGGCGAGCGCTTCGATGCCCAGGTGATACAGGCGCGTGCGTGCATCCCGGGCCACCAGCCCCTGCCGCTCCAGGCTGGACGCGATGCGCCAGGCCGTGGTGCGGTCCAGCCCCATGCCTTCGACCAGTTCGCGCAGGGCCACGCCATGTTCGTGGCGCGCCGCGATGCGCCGCAGCATGGCGGCTGCGCGGTCGATGCTCTGGGTGCCCGAGGTGGATGGCGAGGATGACATGTGCATATTATGAGCACATGAGCACTTGGTGTTTGCGACGCGTTCCGGCTTGAAATTCAATGCATATGTGCGACCCATCCGGTAGAAGGGGGGCGCCACACCGTCAACCCAGGAGACATTCACATGCATTCATCCCTTCCACGCCGGCGCCTGCTCTCGCTCTTGGCCGCAGGCGCCACACTGCCAGGCTGGAGCCTGGCCTTTGCGGCCGACTTCCCGGCCCGGCCGATCACCCTCATCGTGCCCTTTCCCGCCGGCGGCGCCACCGACTCGCTGGTGCGCACCATCGCCGACCTCGCGGGCCGGGAACTCGGCCAGCCCCTGGTGATCGAGAACAAGCCCGGCGCGGCGGGGGTGCTCGGCGCCAACCAGCTCGTGCGCGCGGCGCCCGACGGCTACACGCTGTCCATCCTGCCGGAGTCGGTATTCCGCGTGCCGCACCTGCAAAAAGTCCAATACGATCCGCTGCGCGACTTCACCTACGTCATCCACCTGTCCGGTTACGCGCTGGGCATCGCTACCCTGGCCGGCTCGCCCTGGCGCAGCTGGAAGGCCGTGGTGGCCGAGGCCAAAAAGAGGCCGGGCCAGATCAGCTATGGCACGACCGGCGTGAACGGCACCATGCACGTCACGGTCGAGGAGATGGCGCAACGCGAGGGCATCAAGCTCAACCACGTGCCCTACAAGGGCGAGGCGGAAATCATCTCCGCCCTCATGGGCGGACATATCGACCTGGCCGTCACCGCGGGCTCCATCGCCCCCATGGCGGAAGCCGGCAAGGCTCGCGTGCTGGTCGTGTGGACGGAAAAGCGCGTTCCGCGCTGGCCGGACGTGCCCACCCTGCGCGAGATCGGCCTGGACATGGTGGCCAACTCGCCCTTTGGCGTGGCCGGCCCCAAGGGCATGCCGCCGGCCGTGGTCAAGACGCTGCACGACGCCTTCCACAAGGCGCTGCTCAGCCCCGGCACGCAAAAGCGGCTGGAAGAGCTGAACCAGGAGAGCGCCTACCTCGACAGCAAGGCCTACACGGCGTTCGCGCATGAGCGCTTCGAGCTGTCGCGCAAGCAGGTCGAGCGCATGGGCACGGTGCCAAACCAATGAGCGGGGCCGACATGCATTACCGATCGGTGTTCCGTCCTGGTCTCTTCGAGGGGCAGGTGGTGGTCGTCACGGGCGGCGGCAGCGGCATCGGCCGCTGCACGGCGCATGAGCTGGCCAGCCTGGGCGCCCGCCTGGCCCTGATCGGCCGCACGCCCGAGAAGCTGGAGGCGGTGCGGCAGGAGATCGGCCAGGCGGTGCCGCAGGCCGAAGGCCGTATCAGCATCCACGCCTGCGACATCCGCGAGGAAGCGGCGGTGCGCAGCGCCGTGCGCGACGTGCTGGCGTTCCATGGGCGCATCGACGGGCTCTTCAACAACGCGGGCGGCCAGTATCCATCGCACCTGCGCAACATCACCCAGAAGGGCTGGGAGGCGGTGGTGCGCAACAACCTGACCGGCGGCTTCCTGATGGCGCGCGAGTGCTTCACGCAATGGCTGGAGGCGCATGGCGGGGCCATCGTCAACATCATTGCCGACATGTGGAACGGCATGCCGGGCATGGGCCACTCGGGCGCGGCGCGCGCGGGCATGCTCAACCTGACCGAAACGGCGGCCTGCGAGTGGGCTGCCAGCGGCGTACGCGTGAATGCGGTGGCGCCGGGCTGGATCGCTTCCAGCGGGCTCGACACCTACCCCGACGAGATGAAAGCCCGCATCCGGCTGCTGGCGCGCAAGGTGCCGTTGCAGCGCCTGGGCAACGAGGCCGAGGTGTCCGCGGCGGTGGTCTTCCTGCTCAGCGAGGCGGCCGCCTTCATCACCGGCAGCACGCTGCGCGTCGACGGCGGCGTGCCCAATGCCAAGCACACCTGGGCCCTGCCCGAACACGGCCGGTCGCAACCCTACGAGGGCTTCGCGTTGTCGCGCACGCCGGATTTCCTGACCTCACACTGAGTCGCTGCCCATGCTGCAAGCCCCCAACCCACGCTACTACAGCGCCGACCACGAAGCCTTCCGTCGCAGCGTGCGGCGCTTCTTCGACACCGAGGTCGCGCCCCATGCCGATGCCTGGGACGAGGCCGGCGAATTCCCGCGCGCTCTCTACCGCAAGGCGGCCGACGCCGGGCTGCTGCAGGTCGGATTCCCTGAGGCCTACGGTGGCGTCGAGTGCGATGCCTTCTATCGCCTGATTCTCTGCGAAGAGCGCGCCTGGGGCGGCTCGGGCGGCGTGGCCTCGGGCCTGTTCTCGCACACGATCGGTGCGCCGCACATCGCGAACGCCGGCAGCGAGGCGCTCAAGGCACGCGTGCTGCCCAGCGTGCTGGCTGGCGAGAAGATCGCCGCGCTGGCCATCACCGAGCCCGGCGGTGGCTCCGACGTGGCCCACTTGACGACGACGGCGCGCCGCGACGGCGAGCACTACGTCGTCAACGGCAGCAAGATCTTCATCACCTCCGGCATGCGAGCCGACTACTTCACGGTGGCCGTGCGCACCGGCGGCGCCGGCGCCGGCGGCGTGTCGCTGCTGTTGATCGAAGGCGACACGCCGGGCATCACGCGCAGCCCGCTGCGCAAGATGGGCTGGTGGGCATCCGACACTGCCGAGATCGGCTTCACGGATTGCCGCGTCCCGGTGGGCAACCTGATCGGCGAGGAGGGGCGCGGCTTCGCGGTCATCATGCGCAACTTCAACCACGAGCGCCTGGCGCTGTCGGCCGCGGCCTGCGGTTATGCCCAGGTCTGCCTGCACGATGCCGTGGCCTGGGCACGCGAGCGGCGCACCTTTGGCGCGCCGCTGTCCGAGCGGCAGGTGATACGCCACAAGCTGGTGGACATGGCTACCCGCATCGAAGCCACCCGCGCCATGCTGGACGACCTGGCTGCCCGGCTGGACGATGGCCAGTCGCCCGCCGCCCAGATCGCCATGGCCAAGAACTTCGCCACGCAGACCTTCCAGTTCTGCGCCGACCAGGCGGTCCAGATCCTGGGGGGCATGGGCTTCATGCGCGGCACCCGCGTGGAACGCCTGTACCGCGAGGTCAAGGTCATGATGATCGGCGGCGGGTCCGAGGAGGTCATGAAGGACCTCATCGCCAAGCGCATCGGCATCTGACCGGGCCCTGCCCTCCCACCGATTGCACACCATGCCGCGCCAAAAGACCCCCTGCGCCAACCCCGAATCGGCGTGCCCAACCCCAAGACTTCATCCATGACTCCGTTTCAGACACGCATCCATCCTGCCTCCGAAGGCTTCCAATCCCAGCGCGCCGGCATGCTGGCGCTGGTCGACGAGCTGCATGCGCTCGAGCAGCGCGCGCAGCAGCTGTCCGCGCGTGCCGCGGGGAGTTTCGAGCGCCGCGGCGCGCTGCTGCCGCGCGAGCGCATGGCGCGGCTGCTCGACCCGGGCCGTCCCTTCCTGCCCATCGCCAACCTCGCGGGCTACGGCATGGACAACCCCGACCTGGACGCCTGCGTGCCCGGCGGCTCGCAGATCGCCGGCATCGGCTTCGTCAGCGGCGTGCGCTGCATGGTGGTGGCCACCGACTCGGGCATCGACGCCGGCGCGCTGACCGAGGCCGGCAACCAGAAGCTGATGCGCTGCCAGGAGCTGGCGCTGGAGAACCGCCTGCCCTTCGTGCACCTGGTGGAGTCGGCCGGCTCCAACCTGCGCAAGTACCGGGTGGACAAGTTCATCCGCGGCGGCGGCATGTTCTACAACTTGGCGCGCCTGTCGGCAGCCGGGCTGCCGGTGGTGACGGTGGTGCATGGCTCCTCCACCGCCGGTGGCGCCTACATGCCGGGCCTGTCGGACTACGTGGTGATGGTGCGCGGCCAGGCCAAGGCCTTCCTGGCCGGCCCGCCGCTGCTCAAGGCCGCCACCGGCGAGATCGCCACCGACGAGGAGCTTGGCGGCACCGACATGCACGCCAGCGTGAGCGGCCTGGCCGAATACGTGGCCGAGGACGACGCGCACGCCATCGCCCTGGCGCGCGACATCCTGGCCAACCTGGACTGGAACGCCGCCGCGCACGCGCTGGCGCCCACCTTCCAGCCGCCGCGGCTGGTCCCGGACGAACTGGCCGGCGTGATGGTGCTGGAGCACAGGAAGCCGGTGGACATGCGCGAGGTCATTGCCCGCCTGGTGGATGATTCGTGCTGGATGGACTTCAAGCCCGACTACGGCGCCGCCACCGTCTGCGGCCACGGGCGCATCGAGGGGCATGCCGTGGGCTTCATCAGCAACAACGGCCCCATCGACCCGGCCGGCGCCACCAAGGCGGCCCAGTTCATCCAGCTGTGCAGCCAGTCGGGCACGCCGCTCGTGTTCCTGCAGAACACCACCGGCTTCATCGTCGGCCGCGCCTCGGAGGAGGCCGGCATGATCAAGCACGGCAGCAAGCTGATCCAGGCGCTGGCCAACGCACAGGTGCCTCAGATCACGATCTACTGCGGAGCCTCCTTCGGCGCCGGCAACTACGGCATGTGCGGGCGCGCCTTCCGGCCGAATTTCTGCTTCTCATGGCCGAATGCGCGCACCGCCGTGATGGGCGGCGAGCAGGCCGCCACCACGCTGGAAATCGTGGCGCGCCGCCAGGCCGAGCGCAAGGGCGCGCCCGTGGACGAGGCGCGCCTGGCCGCGCAGAAGGCCGAAATCATCGCCCACTTCGAAAGCCAGTCCAGCGCCTTCTACACCAGCGGCCACCTGCTGGACGACGGCGTGATCGACCCGCGCGACACCCGCGAGGTGCTGGCCTTCGTGCTGGCCACCGTGCGCGAGGCCGCGCAGCGCCGCCCGCACGCCGTGCAGTTCGGCGTGGCCCGCTTCTAGGGCCTGCCCCTAACCCAATTCTCAAGGAGACACCCATGCTTTACACCCAGGAACACCACGAGCTGATGGCCAGCATCCGCCGCTTCATCGCGGCGGAGATCGATCCCTTCATCGACGAATGGGAAGCCAACGAGATCTTTCCGGCCCACGAGCTGTTCAAGAAGATGGGCAACCTCGGCTTTCTCGGCATCACCAAGCCCGAGGCCTATGGCGGCATGGGGCTCGATTTTTCCTACGCCCTGGCCGCGGCCGAGGCCATCGGCTCGGCGAGGGCACAGGGCGTGGGCATGGGCATCGGCGTGCAGTCGAACATGGCCACGCCGGCGCTCGCCGCCTTCGGCTCGGACGAGCTCAAGCGCGAGTTCCTCGCGCCGGCCATCGCCGGCGACGTGGTGGTTTCCATCGGCGTCTCCGAACAGGGCGCGGGCTCGGACGTGTCCTCGCTCAAGACCCGCGCGCGCCGCGACGGCGACGACTACGTCATCAGCGGCAGCAAGATGTGGATCACCAACGGCACGCAGGCCGACTGGATCTGCCTGCTGTGCAACACCTCCGATGGCCCGGTGCACAAGAACAAGTCGCTGATCATCGTGCCGCTCAAGGAGAACGGAAAGCGCGCCAAGGGCGTGGAGGTGCAGAAGATCAAGAAGTTCGGCATGTGGTCGTCCGACACCGCGCAGATCTTCTTCGACGAGGTGCGCGTGCCGGTGCGCCACCGCATCGGCGAGGAAGGCATGGGCTTCATCTACCAGATGAAGCAGTTCCAGGAAGAGCGCCTGGACGGCGCGGCGCGGCGCCTGGCCAGCATCGAGCTGATCAACGAGACCGCGGACTACCTGCGCCAGCGCATCGCCTTCGGCAGGCCGCTCCTGGACAACCAGTTCATCCAGTACAAGCTGGCCGAACTCAAGACCGAGCTGGAGGCGCTGCGCTCGCTCACCTACCGCGCCACGCTGGCCTACATCAACGGCGAGGACGTGATCGAGCTCGCGTCCATGGCCAAGCTCAAGGCCGGCCGCCTGGGCCGCGAGATCGCCGACTGGTGCATGCAGTTCCAGGGCGGCATGGGCTACACCTGGGACAACCGCGTCTCGCGCGCCTACCGCGACTACCGCCTGGGCTCCATCGGCGGCGGCGCCGACGAGGTGATGATGATGGTCATTGCGCGCAAGATGGGCCTGATGGAGATGGGGTCATGAACGCATCGCCGCGCCGCACCTGGCTCGCCGGCATGCTCGCCGTGCTGTGCGCGCCGCGCCTGGCGCGGGCCGCCGACTTCCTGAGCCAGCCCGTCACGCTGATCGTGCCGTATTCCGCCGGCGGCGCCACCGATGTGCTGGTGCGCGCCATTGCCGAGGCCGCGGCCAAGGTGCTGGGCCAGCGCATAGTGGTGGAAAACCGACCCGGCGCCGCAGGCGTGCTGGGCGCCAACACGGTGATGCGCGCGGTGCCCGATGGCCATACGCTGACCATCATGCCCGAGGCCACCTTCCGCATGCCCTACCTGCAGAAGACGGCCTTCGACCCGCTCAAGGACTTCACCTACGTCGCGCGCCTGTTCGGCTACCTGCTCGGCGCGGCCGTGCGCGCCGATGCGCCCTGGAAGACCTGGGGCGACTTCGTGGCCGATGCGCGCAGGCGCCCCGGCGCCATCAGCTACGGCAGCACGGGCGTGAACGGCACCATCCACGTGACGATGGAAGACATCTGCCAGCGCCTGGGCATCAAGCTCAACCACGTCCCCTACAAGGGCGAGAGCGAAATCATCGCCGCGCTGATGGGCGGCCACCTGGACATGGGGATCACGGCAGCCTCCATCGGCACCTTCGTGGACGGCGGCAAGGCGCGCTGGCTGGTGCTGTGGCTCAACCAGCGCTCCAGGCGCTGGCCCGACGTGCCCACGCTGCGCGACGTGGGCATCGACATGGACGCCACCTCGCCCGTGGGCGTGGCCGGTCCGCGCGGCATGGATGCGAAGGTGGTGCGGCAGCTCAGCGCCGCCTTCCGCGCAGCGCTCGAAGACCCTGCCGTGCGCGCCACCCTTGAGCGGCTCGACCAGGAGGCCGCCTATCTCGATAGCGCCGCCTACGACGCCTTCGCGCGCGAGCACCACGCCACGCAGGGCCAGCTCGTGAAGCGCCTGGGCCTGACCAGTACACCTTGAACCGCAACGCATCTCCACCATGAACGACACCCCAGCCCTGCTGCTGCGCCGCGAACACGACGTGCTGTTCGCCACGCTCAACCGTCCCGAAACACGCAACGCGCTCGCGCCCGAAGTGGTGGCCGCGCTCATGCAGGCCGTGGCCCAGGCCGAGTCCGACGCCGCCGTGCGCGCCCTGGTGCTGCGCGGCGCGGGCGGCTTCTTCTGTGCCGGCGGCAACGTCGGCAACTTCCAGGCGCGTCTCGATGCCGATGCGGCCGGCGAAGACCCCGTGGCCGCGCGCAACCGCGAGTTCGGCCGCTTCATGCAGCGCCTGGCCGCGCTGCCCGTGCCGGTCATCGCCGTCGTCGAGGGCGCGGCCATGGGCGGCGGCATGGGCCTGGCCTGCGCGGCCGACCTGGTGCTGGCCACGCAGGACGCGAAGTTCGCGCTCAGCGAGACCTCGCTGGGCATCATTCCGGCGCAGATCGCGCCCTTCGTCGCCGCGCGGCTGGGACGGCGCGCGGCGCTGCGGCTGGGCCTGTTCGGCGAGCGCGTGGCCGGCGGTGCGGCGCAGGCGCTGGGCCTGGTGGACGAGCTGGCCGCCGATGGCGCCGGGCTCGATGCCCTGCTGGCCCAGTGGCTGACGCGCCTGTGCGCCTGCGCCCCGGGCGCCAACCGCGCCCTCAAGCCCCTGCTGCGCCGCTGCGGCCGGGAAGACGACGGCGCGCTGCTCGACGATGCCGCGCGCCTGTTCGCCGCCTGCATGCGCCACGAAGGCGCCGAAGGCATCGCCGCCTTCCGTGCCAAACGGCCGGCCGCCTGGCGCCGCGAATTCACCGCCGATGCCGTGCGCCCCTGAGGAGACCCGTTCCATGACACCCCAAAAACAGATCCGTCCCTTCCACACCGTGCTCGTCGCCAACCGCGGCGAGATCGCCATCCGCATCATGCGCAGTGCCAGCCGCCTGGGCTACGGCACCGTGGCGGTGTACTCCGAAGCCGATCGCGACAGCCCCCACGTGCGCGCCGCCGACCGGGCGGTGTGCATCGGCGGCGCCGCGCCGCGCGAGAGCTACCTGAACATCGAGGCCATCGTTGCCGCCGCCCGCGCGGCCGGCGCCGACGCCATCCACCCGGGCTACGGCTTCCTGGCCGAGAACGAGGACTTCGCCGATGCGGTGGACGCCGCCGGCCTGGTGTTCATCGGCCCCGCGGGCGAGGCGATCCGCGCCATGGGCAACAAGGCCCAGGCCAAGCGGCTGGTGATCGCGGCGGGCATGCCCTGCATTCCCGGCTACCAGGGCGAGGACCAGAGCGAGGCCGCCTTCCTCCGGGCGGCGGCGGACATCGGCTTTCCGGTGATGGTGAAGGCCGCCGCCGGCGGCGGCGGGCGCGGCATGCGGCTGGTGCAGGACGCGGCAGCCCTGGCGCCGGCCCTGGCCTCGGCGCGCTCGGAGGCCGAGGTCGCCTTCGGCAGCGGCGAGCTGATCCTGGAGCGGGCCGTGGTCGCGCCCCGGCACGTGGAGATCCAGGTGCTGGCCGACAGCCACGGCAATGTCATCCACCTGGGCGAGCGCGACTGCTCGGTGCAGCGGCGCCACCAGAAGGTGATCGAGGAAGCGCCTTCGCCCGCCGTCGATGCCGCCCTGCGCGAGCGCATGGGCGAGGCGGCGGTGCAGGCGGCCAGGGCCATCGGCTACATCGGCGCGGGCACCATGGAATTCCTGCTCGACCGCGAGGGGCGCTTCTACTTCATGGAGATGAACACCCGGCTGCAGGTGGAGCATGCGGTGACCGAGGCCATCACCGGCCTGGACCTGGTGGAGTGGCAGCTGCGCGTGGCCGCGGGCGAGCCGCTGGCGCTGGCGCAGCAGGACGTGCGGCTCGATGGCCACGCCATCGAGGTGCGGCTGACGGCCGAGGACGTGCCGGCCGGCTTCCTGCCGCAGACCGGCCCGGTGCTGCGCTGGCGCCCGCCGCCGGAAGGCCTGGGCGTGCGCGTGGACCATGGCCTGGCTGAAGGCGGCGCGGTGTCCCCGCACTACGACTCGATGATCGCCAAGCTGGTGGCCCATGGCCGCACGCGCGACGAGGCCCGGCGCAAGCTGCTGCGCGCCGTGCAGCAATGCGTGCTGCTGGGGCTGCCGAGCAACCAGGGCTTCCTGGCCGACTGCCTGGCGGACCCGGTGTTCGCTCAAGGAGCAGCGGTGCACACCGGCTTCGTGCAGGAGCGCTTCGGCCCGCGCCTGGCCGAGCGGGCGCAGCCGCCGGCGCGCACCCTGGCGCTGGCCGCCTTCGCGGCGCTGGCGCTCGCCATGCCGCAGCAGGGTGGCCGCATCCGCCCCTCCACGCTGGGCCGGCAGGCGGCACGCATCAGCCTGGCGCAAGGCCAGGCGCGCTGGGACATGAGGCTCGCGGCCGACGATGCCGGCTGGCAGCTGTTGATGCCGGGCGAACCCGCCGCGCCTCCCTTCGCCCTGCGCGACGCCGCCTGGGACGACGATGCGTGCAGCACGCTGCGCGTGGAATGCGACGGTGTCAGCGAGCGCATCGTCGTCGCCTGCCAGGACGACATGCTGCAGATCTTTCACGCAGGCCGCGCCTGGAGCTTCGAGCGCGTGAGCGAGCGCAAGGGCCGCAGCGCCGAGTGCGGAGACGGCGCGGTGACGGCGCCGCTCACCGGCCGCATCGCCGACGTGGCCGTGCGCCAGGGGGACACGGTGCAGGCCGGCCAGCGGCTGCTGGTGCTGGAGGCCATGAAGATGGAGCACACGCTCACCGCCCCGCTGTCCGGCGTGGTCGTCGAGCTCTGTGCACAGGCCGGCGGCCAGTCCGCCAAGGGCGCGCTGCTGCTGCGCATCGAGGTTGTGGCATGAAGACGATCCGTATCGGCGGCGCCAGCGGCTTCTGGGGCGACTCGGCCATCGCCACCCCGCAGCTGCTGCAGGTTCCCGGCCTGCAGTACCTGGTCTACGACTACCTGGCCGAGACCACGATGTCGATCCTGGCGCGCGCCCGCGCCAAGGACGCATCGCTCGGCTACGCGACCGACTTCGTCCACGCCGCCATGGCGCCGAATCTGCGCGCCATCTGCGAGCGGGGCGTGCGCGTGATCGCCAACGCCGGCGGCCTGAACCCGCAGGCCTGCCGCGACGCGCTCGCGGCGGTGGCCGCGCAGCAGGGGCTGGCGCCGCGCATCGCCGTGGTGACGGGCGATGACGTCATGCCGCAGTTCGAGCAGCTGCGTGCCGCCGGCCTGCGCGACCTGCACACGGGCGAGGCGCCGCCGGCCGAGCTGTACTCGGCCAATGCCTACGTGGGCGCGCGCGGCATCGCCCAGGCCCTGGCCCTGGGCGCCGACATCGTCATCACCGGCCGCTGCGTGGACAGCGCCGTGGTGGTGGGCGCGCTGGCCCACGAATTCGGCTGGCGCTGGGACGACTGGGACCGCATCGCCGCCGGCACCCTGGCCGGCCACGTGGTCGAGTGCGGCGCGCAGGCCACGGGCGGCCTGTTCACCGACTGGCAGCAGGTGCCCGGCTGGGCCGACATGGGCTACCCGGTGATCGACTGCGCGCCGGACGGCAGCTTCGTGCTCTCCAAGCCCGAGGGTACGGGCGGCCTGATCCACCCGGGCGCGGTGTCCGAGCAGGTGCTGTACGAAGTGGGCGACCCGGCCAACTACCTGATGCCTGACGTGACCTGCGACTTCCGCCAGGTGCAGGTGCAGGCGCTGGACGCCGGCCACGTGCACGTGAGCGGCGCGCGCGGGCGCCCGCCTACCGATAGCTACAAGGCCAACGGCACCTGGCGCGACGGCTACCAGCTGCAGCTGATGATGGCCATCCGCGGCATCGACGCGCCCGCCAAGGCACGCAAGACCGCCGACGCGCTGCTGGAGCGCACCCGCGCCCAGCTGCGCCAGCGCGGCCTGGCCGACTACAGCGCGACCTGCGTCGAGCTGCTGGGCTGCGAGGCGCTGTACGGCCCCCATGCCAGGGCGCTGCCCACGCGCGAGGTGGTGCTGCGCATCGGAGCGCGCCATGCGGACCCGAAGGCGCTGGCCTTCCTGCAGCGCGAATGCGCCTCGGCCGGCACCTCCATGGGGCCGGGCACGCGCTCGTCCTTCGCCGGGCGCGCCGACGTGCAGCCGGTGATCAAGGTGTTCTCGTTCCTGGTGTCCAAGGACCAGGTGGCGCTGCAGGTGGCGCTGGGCGAACGGGCCGAGCCCGTGGCCCTGCCCGCCGCCGCGCCCGCCGTGGCCGCTGCACCCCTGCCCGCGCCGCCCGATGCCGCGCCCGCCGTGGACGACGGCATCGATGTGCCCCTGGTGGCATTGGCCTGGGCGCGCAGCGGCGACAAGGGCGACGACGAGAACATCGGCGTGATCGCGCGGCGGCCCGAGTTTTTGCCGCTGCTGCGCGCGCAGCTCACGCCCGAGCGCGTGAAAACCTGGTTCGTGCACCTGGTGCGCGGCGAGGTCGAGCGCTTCGAGGTGCCCGGCCTGCATGCGCTGAACCTGGTGCTGCACCAGGCGCTGGCCGGCGGCGGCGTCGCCAGCCTGCGTTCCGACCCGCTGGGCAAGTCCTTCGCGCAGATGCTGCTGGACCTGCCCGTGCGCGTGCCCCGGCGCTGGGCCGATGACGGCCTGCTGGCGCCCCACCACTTCCCTTCCCTCTGACAACCAACTCCAGGAGACAAACCATGCCATCGATGATCCGCCGTTGCCTGTGCGCCGCCGGCCTGGGCGCGCTTGCGCTCGCCACCATGCCCGCGTGGGCGCAGGACAACTACCCCTCCAAGCCCATCCGCGTGGTGGTGCCCTACACGCCGGGCGGCGTGTCCGACACCGTCACCCGCCTGGTAATGCAAAAGCTCAGCGACCGGCTCAAGACGCCGGTGATCGTGGACAACCAGGGCGGCGCCAACGGGCAGATCGGCTCGGCCATGGTCACGCGCTCCGCGCCCGACGGCTACACGCTGCTGGTCGTGGTGGCGGCGCATGCCATCAACCCCAGCCTGTACACGAAGATGACGTATGCGCCGCTCACCGACCTGCGCGGCGTCAGCGAGTTCGGCGCCATTCCGCTGCTGATGGTGTCCAGCGCCGCGCTGCCGCCCAAGACTCTGAAGGAGTTCGTGGCCTGGGCCAAGGCCAACCCGGACAGGGCGACATTCGCCTCCAGCGGCACGGGCTCGGGTGCGCAGCTGTCGGCCGAGCTCTTCGCCCAGACCGCCGGTGTCGGCATGACGCACGTGCCCTACAAGGGCATGGCGCCGGCGCTGCCGGACCTGTTCTCGGGCCAGGTGGCCATGGCCTTCGACTCGGTGCAGACCATGATGCCCCATGTGCGCTCCGGCAAGCTGCATGCGCTGGCCATGACCAGCGCCAAGCGCTGGCCCGCCGCGCCGGAGGTGCCGACCATGGCCGAGCAGGGCTACCCCAGCCTCACGGGCGGCAGCTGGATCGGCCTGCTGGCACCCGCCAAGGTGCCGAACGACATCGTGCGCAAGCTGTCGTCCGAGATGCAGAAGGTGATCGACTCGCCCGAGATCCACGCCAAGCTGATCGAGTACGGCATCGACCCGGTGGGCGGCACGCCCGAGCAGTTCGACACCTTCATCCACGCCGAGGCCAAGCGCTGGGCGGAGGTGGTGAAGAAGGCCAACATCCACCTGGAGTGAGCACGCCATGGCTTCCATCCTCGAAGGCGTGAAGGTACTGGACCTGACGCGCGTCATCGCCGGCCCGCTGTGCACGCAGATCCTGGCGGACATGGGCGCCACGGTCTACAAGATCGAGAAACCCGGCGAGGGCGACGACACACGGCGCATGGGCCCCTTCCTGCCCGATGCCGATACCGGCAAGGACAGCAACGACTCGGCCCTGTACCTGGCCTACAACCGGGGCAAGCACTCCGTCACCCTGGACATCGCCACGCCCGAGGGCGCCGAGCTGGCCCGCCGGCTGGCGGCGCGCTGCGACGTGGTGGTGGAGAACTACAAGGTCGGTTCGCTCGCCAAGTACGGCCTGGACGAGGCCAGCATCCGCGCGCTGCGGCCCGACATCGTGTACTGCTCGGTCACCGGCTTCGGCCAGGACGGCCCCTATGCGGCACGCCCGGCCTACGACTTCATCCTGCAGGGCCTGGCCGGCGTGATGAGCACCTGCGGCCAGCCCGACGGCGCGCCCGGCGCCGGCGCCATGCGCACCGCCATCCCGATCGCCGACGTCGTCACCGGCCTGTACGCCGCCATCGGCGTGCTCGGCGCGCTGCACCACCGGCGCGCCACGGGCGAGGGCCAGCACATCGACGCGGCGATGCTGGACGCCTCGGTGGCGCTGAACGGCCACCTGGCGCTGGGCTACCTGATGACGGGCAAGGTGCCGGCGCGCGTGGGCAACACCAACCCCATCGCCTCGCCCTCGGAGGTGTTCGACTGCGCCGACGGCCAGCTCATCGTCGCCGTCGGCAACAACGGCCAGTTCCAGGCCCTGTGCGGCGTGCTGGGCTGTCCGCAGCTGGCGCAGGACGAGCGCTTTCGCACCAATGCCCTGCGCGTGGCCCACCGCGCCGAGCTGCGCGAACTGCTGGCGCCGATGCTGCACGGGCGCGCGCGCCCCGGGCTGCTGGCTGCCTTCGAGCAGGCCGGTGTGCCCTGCGGGCCGATCAACGACATGGCGCAGGTGTTCGAGGACCCCCAGACGCGCCACCGCGAGCTCGCCTTCACCCTGCCCCACAGCCGCGGTGCCGAGGTGCCCAGCCTGCGCAACCCCATCCGCTACTCGGCCACGCCCATGCGCTACAGCGCGGCGCCGATGCTGGGCGAGGACAGCGAGGAGGTCCTGGCGCAGGTGCTGGGCCTGTCTGCGGGCGAGCTGGCCGGGCTGCGCGAGCGCGCCATCATTTAAGGCCACGCGGGCGCACGACTTCACGGACCAGCGGGTACGCAAGGGCGGCGAGATCGACGACGCCGAACGCTCGAAGAACCGCAACGAGTCCAGGGTGCGCCCGCGTTGAGCATCTTCGCCCTGGTCAAGCGGCTGTGGGCTTCACCAAGGTGCTGCTGCCTGCGCAAGAACGCTACGCGCTCGTTCATGGCCCTGGGCTTGGCCGGCATCTACTTGGCACGCCAGCGGCTCATGGCATGAGTGCGCCTGCGATGCGCGGCTGCAAGGCTGTCCCTATGCAGACCTCAGTCGCGCTGCTGCGACCACTGCTTGTCGCTTCGTGCAACCTGCCAGCGGCAGATCGCTGAATCCGAATACCTCACCTGTTCGTTCGTCCGTTGAGCGGCGAGTCGTGCAACTTTTCTCGGCGGCTGCGGAGTGCTTGGCAACCAATCGGGAGCATTCCATGGGCAAGCGTTGCCTGGTGCTGCCCGACCAAGGTCACCCGCCGAGGATCGCGACGGTTGACATCGGAAATGCACCGACCATCGCATCCAGCCCCCTTGACCGAGTACCATTCCAATTGTAGGATACTCAGTAGTATCTTGAATTGGACTGATCGGTCAGGAGATTCCGATGTCGGTGGCGAGACGCATCCCCGTAGATGAAGAAGCGCTGCGCGGGCAGCGTATGGCTTCGCGGCTGACGATCGATCAGTGTGCTTGCGCTTCGCTGGCGACTGCTCGGAATCGTTGTTCTTCAGGCGCGGATGGGAGATGCCATCGAAGGAGCCTGATCTCGTCACAGCTTGCCTGACCGTCATACCTATGCAAACCGATACTCAACACTATCTGGACGCAATACAACGCTACGCTGCCGATTTGGTGGCCATACGGCGTGACATCCACCATCACCCGGAACTGGGTTTTGCAGAAGACCGCACCAGCGATCTGGTGGCCGAAAGGCTCGAGGCCTGGGGCTTTCAGGTTGAACGCGGTATCGGGAAGACCGGCCTCGTTGGCCGGTTGCGGTGCGGCGACGGGCCCAAGCGCCTGGGCCTGCGTGCAGACATGGACGCACTGCCGATCGAAGAGCGCACCAGCGTGCCGCACAGCAGCTGCCATCCTGGCGTCATGCATGCCTGTGGGCACGACGGGCACACGGCCATGCTGCTGGGAGCGGCCCGGTACCTGGCGCAAACGCGCAGGTTCAACGGCACTTTGAATCTGATCTTCCAGCCTGCCGAAGAGAACTTCGGTGGCGCCAGGCGCATGCTCGACGAGGGGCTGTTCGAGCGCTATCCCTGCGATTCGGTGTTTGCCATGCACAACATGCCCGGATACCCAACGGGGAAACTGGTGTTCCGTGACGGAGCCATGATGGCGTCCTCCGACTACGTCACCGTCACGGTAACCGGCGTCGGCGGACACGGCAGCTCGCCGCACCATGGCCGGGACCCGGTGGTGGCGGCAGCATCAATCGTGATGGCACTGCAAACGCTCGTGTCGCGCAACGTCAATCCGTTTGACCTGGGCGTGGTCACGGTGGGGGCCATCCACGGCGGCGCTGCAAGCAACGTGATCCCCGAAAAGGTCACGCTTGAGATCAGCGTGCGCGCCATGTCTGCCGAGGTGCGCGCGCTGCTGGAACAGCGGATCAAGGAACTGATCGACGGCCAGTCCCGCAGCTTTGGCGTGCAGGCCGAGGTGGAATACCGGCGAGGCTACCCGGTGCTGGTCAATACCCCCCGGGAAACGCAGTTCGCGCGCGAGACGGCGCTGGCACTGCTCGGCCCCGACGAGGTGATCGAACAGGGTGCGGGCCGGTCCGGCAGCGAGGACTTCGCCTACATGCTCGAGGAATGCCCAGGCTGCTATCTGTTCATCGGCAACGGCACAGGAAAGAGCACCCCGATGCTGCACAACCCGCGCTATGACTTCAACGATGAGGTGCTGGTGCGCGGTGCGGCTTACTGGGCCTGCCTGACCGAGCGATTCCTGGCCTGAATACAGCCACTCCCCTTTTCGATTCGAAGATTCCGGAACTCAGAAGGACCTTTATGCTGCGCCTCTACAAACCCAAGCATCTCCTTTGTTTCATGGCCGGCCTGACCTTGGCCTGTGCAGCGTTCGGAGCCGATGCGTATCCGAGCAAGCCTGTGACGATACTGGTGCCCTACCCGGCAGGAGGGCTCTCCGACGTCGTGGCGCGGATCGTAGCCAAGCCGCTGGGCGACCGACTGGGGCAACCGGTGGTGGTGGAGAACAGCGGCGGGGCCGCGGGCGCCATTGGCGTGCAGAAAGTGCTGGCCTCGCCGGCGGACGGCTACTACGTGCTGCAGGGCTCGCCGAGCTCGCTGGTGCTTTCGCCCTTGGTCAATCCGGCAATCAAGTACAAGAGCGATGACCTGCGCATGCTGCAGGTTGTCGTTGAATCGGACTTCCTGCTCGTCGCGCGCCAGGACCTGCCCGTCACGACGGCGGACGATCTCGCTGCACTGGCACGCGCCAACGGGGTGAAGCAGCCACTCAGCTACGGCAGCATCGGGACGGGTTCGTTCCATCACCTGATCGGCAACCGCTTCTCCAAGGTCATCGGCGCCCAGACGGTTCACGTGCCCTACAAGGGCATCACGCCGCTCATGCAGGATTTGATCGGCCAGCGCGTGGACTTTGCCATGCTGCCTTACAGCAAGAGCCTGGCAGAGTTCGCGGCGCAGCGGCAGGTGAAGATTCTCGGGTCCCTGTCCAAGGAGCGCATCCCGGCGCTACAGCCGATCCCAAGCGTCAACGAAGGAAAGGTCCTCAAGGATTTCAACTTCTCGATCTGGAGCGCATACTTCGTCAGGAAGGACACGCCGGAGCCAGTCGTGAAAAAGCTCCATCTGGCGATCTCCGAAGTCCTGCATGCGCCCAGCGTCCGTGAAAGCCTCGAGGCGCAGGGACAGAAGGTGCCCAGGCTGCTGTCGAGTGCGGAGGCCGAAAAGTTCTACCAGGAGAGTTTTGTGCAGTTCCGTGCGTTGGCCAAGGAAATTGCGCTGAAGGAATAGGCCCGGCCCAGACTGCCGAGTCGCAGGGCCTTTCAGCGGCCTGCTCAAGAGCGTCATGCGCTCGTTTGTAGCCCTGAACCTGGCCGACATCTACCTGGCACGCCGGCGTCTCATGGCATGAGTGCGTCTGCAATGCGCGCCAGGTGCGTTCGCTATAAGCTCTTTTTTCAGGAGCGCATCACTCCAGCCGCAGCCGCCCCTGCGCATCCGCCACCAGCAGCTCCACCAGCTCCTGCGCGAAGCTGGGCAGTGCCTCCAGGCTGCGCACGCAGATCTGCATCTCGCGCACCGACCAGGCGTCGGACAGCGGCACAATGGCGATGTCCATCGCGTGCGCATGGCGGCTGGCGGCCGATTCGGGCAGTACGCCCACGCCCACGCCAGCCTCGATCATGCGGCAGGCGGTCTCGAAGTTGCCGACCTGGATGCGCTGCTTGATCGGGCGGTGCAGCTGGTCGCTGGCCTGGCGCAGGAAGGCGTGGATGGCGGTGGCCTCGTGCAGCCCCACGTGGTCCAGCTCCAGCGTATCGGCGAAGTCGATCTGCATCTGGCCGGCCAGCGCGTGGCCGCGCGGCACCACCAGCACCAGGCGGTCGCGGTGGTAGGGCAGGGTCTCCAGGTTCTCGGTGCGCACCAGGCCGGCGACGATGCCGATGTCGGTCTGCCCCTCGGTCACGGCGCGCACGATGTCGTGTGACGAGCGCTCGCGCAGGTCGATGTTCACGTCCGGGTTGCGGCGCAGGAAGTGGCGCAGCACGGGCGGCAAAAATTCGCCCAGCGAGGTGGTATTGGCGAACACCCGCACATGGCCCTTGATGCCGCGCACGTACTCCTGCATGTCGCCGCGCAGGTGCTCGATCTGGCCCAGCACCATGCGCGCATGCGTCACGAAGGCCTGGCCCGGCGGCGTCAGCGTCACGCCCTGGCTGGTGCGGTACAGCAGCTTGGTGCCTATGCTCTCCTCCAGGTTCTTGATGCGCGTGCTGGCGGCGGGCAGGGAGATGAAGGACAGCTCGGCGCCGCGCGTCATGCTGTTGGCGTCGGCGATGTGCACCATCAGGCGCAGGTCCACAAGATCGAAATGCATGGCCATGGCGGCATTGTAGAAAGTGCGGCCTGCGCGCCGTGCGCATGAACGTCAGCTTTCACAAAAGCAAAGCCATGGCGGCGGGCTGCGCCTTACCATCGCGCCTTCGCCCTTCCAACACCATCAGTCCATGACCCACTCCGACCCATCCACCCCCGCCGGCGCCCTGAGCCACCTGCGCGTGCTCGATCTGTCGCGCGTGCTGGCCGGCCCCTGGTGCACGCAGAACCTGGCCGACCTGGGCGCCGACGTGATCAAGATCGAAAAACCCGGCGACGGCGACGACACGCGCCACTGGGGCCCGCCCTTCTTCCCGGATGCGGACGACAAACCCACCGACAACGCCTGCTACTTCGCCGCCTGCAACCGCAACAAGCGCTCCGTGACCGTGGACATGGCCACGCCCGAGGGCCAGGAGCTGATCCGCGAGCTGGCCCGGCAGAGCGACGTGGTGGTGGAGAACTTCAAGACCGGGGGCCTCAAGCGCTACGGCCTGGACTATGCAAGCCTGTCGGCGCTGAACCCGCGCCTGATCTACTGCTCGGTCACCGGTTTCGGCCACACCGGCCCCTACGCGCCGCGCGCCGGCTACGACCTGCTGATCCAGGCCATGAGCGGGCTGATGAGCATCACCGGCCGCGCCGACGGCGAGCCCGGCGGCGGCCCGATGCGCGTGGGCGTGGCGGTGATCGACCTGTTTACCGGCATGTACGCCACCACCGCCATACTGGGCGCGCTCGAGGCGCGCCACCGCACGGGCCGCGGCCAGCACATCGACATGGCGCTGCTGGACGTGGCCATGGCCGTGCTGGCCAACCAGGGCGCGGGTTTCCTGAATGCCGGCAACGTCCCCCAGCGCCAGGGCAACACCCATCCCAGCGTGGTGCCGTACCAGGACTTTCCCACGCAGGACGGCAACATGCTCCTGGCGATCGGCAACGACGGCCAGTTCGCGCGCTTCTGCGACGCCGCCGGCGTGGACTGGGCGAGCGACGAGCGCTTCACCCTGAACGCCGGCCGCGTCATCCACCGCGAGGCGCTGATCCCGATGATGGCCGCGCTCACGCGCACGCGCAGCACGGCCGACTGGGTTGCGCTGCTGGAGGACAAGGCCGTGCCCTGCGGCCCCATCAACCACATCGGCCAGGCCTTCGACGACG
This sequence comes from Alicycliphilus sp. T452, assembly GCF_054512775.1. Classification (NCBI taxonomy): domain Bacteria; kingdom Pseudomonadati; phylum Pseudomonadota; class Betaproteobacteria; order Burkholderiales; family Comamonadaceae; genus Alicycliphilus; species Alicycliphilus sp. T452. Next base: position 16,826 of record NZ_JBTNEH010000007.1, on the reverse strand, counting down.
AGCAGGTGCGCGCGCGCGGCCTGCGTATCGAGCAGGACCGCTACCCGGGCGCCCAGCCGCCCGCCGGCGAGGCCGTCAACCGCGTGGTGACCACGGCCAGCCCGCTGCGCCTGTCCGATACCCCCGTGACCCTGCGCCATGCCCCGCCGGCCCTGGGCCAGCACACGGACGAGGTGCTGCGTGAGCGCCTGGGTCTGGATGCGGCGCGGCTGCAGGAGCTGCGCGCCAAGGGCGTGCTTTGATCTGGTCGAAAAAGAGGGGCCTTGCCATGGGCTCCGTATTCAGTTCGGTTGCGCTCCCGAGAGCTTGACCACCTTGGCCCATTTCTCGTTTTCCGACTTGACGTAGGCGAGGAACTCGTCGGGCTGCGAGGTGCGGATGGTTACGCCGCGTTCTTCGAGCTTGCTGCGCACCTGGGGAGCGTGCACGCTGGCCACGATGGCCTTGTGCAGGCTGTCCAGGATGGGCTTGGGCAGCCCGGCGGGCGCCATCACGCCCACCCAGGCATCGACGACCATCTCGGGCAGGCCGGATTCCACGGCAGTCGGCACGTCGGGCAGCTGCTTGACGCGCTCGCGCGACGTGATGGCCAGCGGACGGAGCTTGCCGGCCTGCACCAGCCCCAGCGCCGAGGGCAGGTTGTCGAACATCACGTCGATCTGCCCGCCGACGAGGTCGGTCAGCGCCGGGCCGCTGCCCTTGTAGGGTACGTGCAAGAGGTCCACGCCGGTGAGGATCTTGAAATACTCCCCGGTGAGGTGCGGCGACGTGCCCGAGCCCGGCGAGCCGAAGTTCAGGGGCCGGGACATCTTCTTCGCGTAGCCTATCCATTCGCCCAGCGTCTTGACGGGCGTCGCCGGATTCACCAGCACCAGATTGGTGTAGTAGCCGATCTGGCTGATCATGGCGAAGTCCTTGACGTGATCGAACGGCAGGTTTTTCTGCAGCACGGGGTTGATGCCGTGGGTGGCCAGGGTGCCCAGAAAAATGGTGTAGCCGTCCGGCGCGGAGCTCGCGACGAACTGCGACGCGATGTTGCCGCCCGCACCGGGCTTGTTCTCCACGACGATGGGCTGCTTGAGCTCCTCGGCCATCTGGGCGGCAACTATGCGTGTGACCAGGTCCGTGGAGCCGCCCGGCGGGAAACCCACGATGAACTTGATGGGCTTGGAAGGGTAGCTCTGCGCGTGCGCGGGGCTGCCCGCCAGCAGGCCGGTGGCTATCGTGGCCAGTGCTGCCTGGACGAATGTTCGCTTGTTCATGCTGTCATCTCCTTGTAGTGGTCGTTGGGGACGGCTCAGGGCCGGCTGAATTTCTGTATCAGCTCGTCCCTGAGCTGGCGCTTTTGCACCTTGCCCAGGGAGTTGCGGGGGAGCTGCGCCATGATGTGGATGGCCTTGGGCGTGCGCACCGCGCCCAGCTTCTCGCGCGCGTGCTCGCGCAGCGCCTCGGCCGTCACGTGGCGCCCTTGCTTGAGCTCCACCGCCGCTTCGACGCGCTCGCCCCAATGGGCGTCAGGGATGCCGAACACGACGCTTTCGGCAACGTCGTCGTGCTGTGCAAGCGCATCCTCCACGTCCGAGGGGTAGACGTTGAACCCGCCGGAGATGACGACGTCCTTGGAGCGGCCCTTGATGAACAGATAGCCCCTGTCGTCCAGGTATCCCACGTCGCCGGTGCGCAGCCAGCCCCCGGACATGGCAGCCTCGGTTTCGGCGGGCATGTCCAGGTAGCCGCTCATCAGCAGGTCGCCCCGGGCCACGATCTCACCCAGCTCATGCGGCGCGCAGAGCTGGTTGCCCTGGCCCATGACGGCCAGCTGCATGAGCGGCCCGGCACGGCCCGCGCTGCCCAGGTTGGCGTCGATAGCGCTGGCTCGGCCCGGCATCCCGGCGATGATGGTGGGCGCCTCGGTCAAGCCATAGGTCACGCCCACCACGGGGCCCAACAGGGCTCGGGCCTGGTGTAGCCTCTCCAGCGTGGCGCCCGCACCGCCGTAGAGCAGGTTGCGCAGCCTGGCAAGCGGCCTGGGGCGGCTCGCCTGCCGGTCCAGCAGCTGGTAGAGCAGCGTTGGCGGCATCCACGCGCACGTGACCTCAAGGCGGCTCATGGCATCGAGCAGCGGGTCTGCCTTGGCGCCGTCCATGATCACCAGGCAGCCGCCTGCCGCCAGGACGGGCACGACGAACGTGCCGGCACCATGCGTCATTGGAGGGTTGATCAGGAAGCGGTCCATCTCCGATAGTTCGTAGACGCGCATGAGCGACGCGATCATGATGTTCAAGCAGCGCGCCGACTGCAGCACGGCCTTGGGCCGCCCGGACGAACCTCCGGTGAACTTCAGCGCGAAGATGTCCTCTCCGCTGGCTTCCTCAATGTCCGGGCTCCGGTCCATGGTGAGCGCCGGCTCGAACAGGGGCGCGTTGTTGGCTTCGTGGCCGATGCGGATGACCGGCACGGCCTGTCCGCTGGCGAGCGCGTCGGCGGAGTCGTCGAGCGCAATCAGATCGGGGCGCGCCACTTCGATCTGCTGGCGCAGTTCGGCTTGCGGGTTCTTCGGTGTCAGCGGGATCAGCATGCCCCGGCATTGGTAGGTGGCGAGGATGCACACCAGCATCGCGATGCTGTTGCGGCTTGCCAGCACCACCCGCGGCCGCCGCCGGCCCGAGAGTTGCTGGAATGCACAGGCCGCCGCATTCACCTGCCGTGCCAGAGCCTCGTAGTCCAGGCGGTGCACGATCCTCCCATCCTCGGCCACTTCGATGGCTGCATCGGCATGCGGGTGGCTGCGGACGGAAGCCCAGAAGAAATCGATCGGTGTCATATGCGGGCTATGCGCGATCCAGGACGGTGACTACGGCGGCGGCATCCTCGATGCGGAGGAAGCCTCCGCCGTTTTCGGCGACGGCGATCCGGGCGCCTTGCACCTGGCGCCTGCCTGCTTCGCCGCGCAACTGCGTGGCCAGTTCGTGCAGCTGGATGATTCCCGTGGCGGCGATCGGATGCCCCTTGGAGACCAGGCCGCCGGATACGTTGACCGGGCATTCCCCTCCGAGCGTCGTGGCCCCGCTGGCCGTGTAGGGTCCGCCCTCGCCGCGCGCGCACAGTCCCAGGTTCTCGATCTGCAGTACCTCGGCGAAGCTCGAAGCGTCATGCACTTCCGCCACGTCGATGTTCCTGGCCGAGATGCCTGCGGCGCCGTAGGCGCGCTCGGCTGCGAGCGCAACGCAATGGGACTCCAGCGCCTCGGGCGCCCGGCGCACCGTGCTGGAGACGCCCATGCCGCGGATGCGGACGGCGCGGGCGCGGCCGATCCTCGCCAGCGCCTTCTCGCTGCACACCACGGCCGCCGCGGCGCCGTCGGAGATGGGGGCGCACATGGCGCGCGTCAGAGGCCAGGCGATGAGCGGCGTCTGCAGCACATCCTCCACGCTCATGGGGATCTGGTATTGCGCGAGCGGGTTCAAGGCCGAATGGGTGTGGTTCTTCGCGGCGGCGTGCGCGAAGTGCTCCTGCGTCGTGCCGTACATCTTCATGTGCATGCGCGCGAGCGAGGCATAGACATCCATGAAGAAGCTCTGCTGGCGCCAGTCTCCGCCGGCCGCCCGCTGCGGGCCGATCCCGGCGCCGATGTGCTGCAGTCCTTCCCAGGTGCTCTGCATCTCGTGCACGTCCGTGCCTCCGAAGAACGCCTCCATCATGGCCTGGCGCTTCTCGGGGTAATACATCTTCTCCGTGCCCGCCACGAGCACGATGTCATGCAGCCCCGCCTTGACGGCCGCGTACGCCTGGTACAGCGCAGAGCTGGAGCTGGCACAGGCGTTCTCGACATTGAATATCGGAATGCCGCCCAGGCCCATGGCGGTCAGGGCGCATTGCCCGCGAATGGAGTTCTGCCCCTCCATCTGTCCCTGGCGCACGTTGGCGAACCAGGCCGCTTCGATGTCTCCCAGGGCAAGGCCCGCGTCCCGCAGGGCGCCTTCGACGGCTTCCCGCGTCAAGTCCTTGACGGACCGGTCGGCATGCCGGCCGAGTTTGGTGTGTGCGATACCAGCGATGAAAACGTCCATGCCACTTCCTTTGAATCAATTGCCTGAATTTCCAACATATGGAAATTTTTTGGGTGCTGCGAAAATAATCTCTTGCCAGAAAGGATAAAATTCGCAGAAGGACGATTCATATATTTCCATATGTTGGAAAAATGGCACACGGTACGCAAACGCTGGAACGCGGGATCGAGCTGCTCAAGCTCGTCGCCGCGCACCACCCGTCGGGCATACGGCTGACGGACCTCGCCGAGCTCAGTGGTCTGGAGCGCCCGACGGTTCACCGCTTGCTGGGTAGCCTCGTGCGCGAAGGCCTGGTGATGCAGCATGAGGTGGGCAAGCTCTATGCGCTGGGGCAGTACTGCCAGCAGCTTGCGAAGGCCGCTGGCAATGAAGCGCCGATCCAGGAGACCTATGGCCCGCTGCTGGAGGAAATCGCCCAGGTGACGGGCGATGCCACTTTCCTCGTGGTGCAAAGCGGCTTCGACACGCTGTGCATCGCTCGTGCCATCGGCACCTACGTGATCCAGGCGCTGGCCGTCAGCGTGGGGCATCGCCAGCCCATTGGCGTGGGGGCGGGGGGATTGGCGATGCTGGCGGAAATGCCGGCGCGGGATGCGGACGCACTCATCCGCGCCAACCGCGAGCGGCTCCCCTACTACCGCAATCTCACCATGGCCGCCTTGCGCGGCATGGTTGCGCAGGCCCGTTCGGATGGCTATGCGGTGATCGGCAACCACGCCGTGTCCGGCGTGGTGGGCGTGGGGGTGGCTTTGCGCGACCCCATGGGCAGCATCATTGGCGGCGTGAGCGTCGCCTCCATCAAGTCACGCATGGGCAGGGAGCGGCAAGAGCTCGTCGCGCGGCAGATGCGAGAGCTGATCGCGCGCCGGTAGCCGCAAAAAAAAGTGGCGCCTGCAACGGCGCCACATCAGTGCATGCCTGGCCGGTACGCGGGCCAGCGATCAGGGATACAGCCCGCGCATCTCGCGCGCATGCAGGATGCGCTTGCAGGCCACGATGAAGGTGGCGGTGCGCAGGCTGACCTTGTTCTCCTGCGCCACGTGCCACACGCCCGCGAAGGCCTCCTTCATGATGCGCACCAGGCGGGCGTTGATCTCGTCCTCGGTCCAGAAGAAGCTGGAGAAGTCCTGCACCCACTCGAAGTAGCTCACCGTCACGCCGCCGGCGTTGGCGATCACGTCGGGCAGCACCAGCACGCCCTTGTCGTGCAGGATGTCGTCGGCCTCGGGGGTGGTGGGGCCGTTGGCGCCCTCGATGACCAGCTTGGCCTGGATCCTGCCGGCGTTGTCCTTGGTGATCTGGCTTTCGAGCGCGGCGGGGATGAGGATGTCGCAGGCCACGCCCCAGAAGGCGTCGTCGGCCATGGGCTCGGCGCCGGCGAAACCGGCCACGCCGCCGGTCTGCTGCACGTGGGCCAGCAGCGCGGGTACGTCCAGGCCCTTGTCGTTGTGGATGCTGCCCGTGTGGTCCTGCACCGCCACCACCTTGGCGCCGGCCTCGGAAAACAGCTTGCCGGCCGTGCCGCCCACGTTGCCGAAGCCCTGCACGGCCACGCGCGCGCCCTCGATGGGCATGCCGGTCAGGCGCGCGGCCTCCACGCCCACGGTGAACACGCCGCGGCCGGTGGCTTCCACGCGGCCCAGCGAGCCGCCCAGGTCCACGGGCTTGCCCGTGACCACGCCGGTGGCGGTGGTGCCCACGTTCATGGAATAGGTGTCCATCATCCAGGCCATGACCTGGGCGTTGGTGTTCACGTCGGGCGCGGGAATGTCCTTGGACGGGCCGATGATGATGCCGATCTCGCTGGTGTAGCGGCGCGTCAGGCGCTCCAGTTCGCCGCGCGACAGCTTCTTGGGATCGACGCGGATGCCGCCCTTGGCGCCGCCGTAGGGCACGTTGACGGCAGCGTTCTTGATCGACATCCAGGCCGACAGGGCCATCACCTCGGACAGGGTCACGTCCTGGTGGAAGCGCACGCCGCCCTTGCCCGGTCCGCGGCTGACGTTGTGCTGCACGCGGTAGCCCTCGAAGTGGGCGATGGTGCCGTTGTCCAGCTCGATGGGCACGTCCACGATCAGCGCGCGCTTGGGGCGCTTGAGGGTCTCCACCCAGCGCGCCAGGCTGCCCAGGTAGGGCGTGACGCGATCGACTTGCTGCAGGTACACCCCCCAGGGGCCGAGGTGGTTGGGGTCGAGGTAGGAAGGCAGGGGATGGGTGCCAGAGGGGGCCGTCATGGATTGTGTCCTTGTGAAACAAATCGGGAGGCGAGAGCTTATGCCCGTGCCGGCGCGCTGTCCAACACGTATCTGTATGCCTGCGATGCAGGCGATGCATAGACCATGTGGCGATCCCCGGCATATGCCGCGGCGGGCAAGACCCCGGGCGGGCACGGGGTGGGCCTGCGCGCCTATACTGCCGCGCCATGAATGCAACGCGTACGGCGCGCGGCCTGCAGGGCCCCTGGCGCCGCCTGGTCTTTGTCTGCCTCTACGAACTGATCGCCATCATCGTCTCCAGCCTGCTGTTCATGGCCATCGGCCTGGAGGCCGCTGCCTCCGGCGTCATGGCGGTGGTGGCGTCCGCGCTGGCGATCACCTGGAATGTGACCTTCAACCACCTGTTCGAGAAATGGGAGGCGCGCCAGGGCGTCAAGGGGCGCTCGGTGCTGCGCCGCGTGGCGCACGCCATCGGCTTCGAGGGCGGCCTGGCCCTGGTGCTGATTCCGCTCATGGCCTGGTGGTTCGGCGTGGGCCTGTGGCAGGCCACGCTGATGGAGGCGGGGCTGTTGCTGTTCTTCCTCGTCTACACCTACGTCTTCAACTGGGTGTTCGACCTGGTTTTCGGCCTGCCGGCATCGGCGCAGCCGGTTTAGGATTTTGATAGCTGCCAGCGCTTGATGGACAAGCGCTGGAGCCGTTTTTGGTTTTTATCGCGGCACCAGGAACACCGACTTTTCCGACACCTGCGCCTTGTCGCCCAGCGCCTGCACGTCGAAGTGCACGGGGTGCGAGCCCTCGGGCACCGAGCCGTAGGGCAGCTGCAGCCGCACCGGCACCCAGCGCGATTCGGCGGGGCCTATCTCGACCTCGTTCTCGGATGCGATGTGCAGGCCCTCCAGGCCGCGTGCCTGTATGCGGTAGCGTTGCGTGCTTTCGGTGGCGTTCATGATCTGCAGGCGGTAGATGTTCTCCAGCTGGCCGCCGGCCACCAGGCGCGACAGAGCGGCGCGGTCGCGCACCACGTCCACTTTCAGCGGCGTGCGCGTGACCAGGCTGAAGAGCATGGCCACGCACAGCGCCAGCAGCACGCTGCCGTACAGCAGCACGCGCGGACGCAGCACGCGGCGCAGCATCTGCGCGCTGCTCCAGCGGTTGGTGATGCCGTTTTGCGTGGCGAAGAGGATCAGCCCGCGCGGGTACTGCACCTTGTCCATGACCGAGTTGCAGGCGTCCACGCACAGGCCGCAGCCTATGCATTCGTACTGCAGGCCGTTGCGGATGTCGATGCCCGTGGGGCAGACCTGCACGCACAGCGAGCAGTCGATGCAGTCGCCCAGGCCGGCGGCCTTGTAGTCCACGACCTTCTTGCTGCGCGCGCCGCGCGGCTCGCCGCGCTGGCTGTCGTAGGTGACGATGAGCGTGTCCTTGTCGAACATGGCGCTCTGGAAGCGCGCATAGGGACACATGTACTTGCACACCTGCTCGCGCATGTGGCCGGCAAAGCCATAGGTGGCCAGGCTGTACAGCCCCACCCAGAACAGCTGCCAGGTGCTGGCAAGGGCCAGCAGCTGCGCGCCCAGCTGGCGGATCGGCACGAAGAAGCCCACGAAGGTGAAGCCCGTCCACAGCGCCACGCCGATCCAGGTGACTTGCTTGAGGCCCTTGCGCCAGATTTTTTCCCACGAGGTCCAGGGCGCCTTGTCCAGGCGCATGCGGCTGCTGCGGTCGCCCTCGATACGGGTCTCCAGCCACATGAAGAGCTTGGTGTACACCGTCTGCGGGCAGGCAAAACCGCACCACAGGCGCCCGGCCACGGCGGTGAACAGGAACAGCGACAGCGCCGAGATGATCAGCAGGCCGGTCAGGTAGATGAAGTCCTGCGGGTACAGCACCAGGCCGAACAGGTAAAAGCGCCGCGCCCCCAGGTCGAACAGCACCATCTGCCGTTGGCCCCACTGCAGCCAGGGCAGGCCGTAGAACACCAGCTGGGTGGCGATCAGCAGCGCCCAGCGCCAGCGGTTGAACGCCCCGTCGATGGCGCGCGGGTAGACCTTCTGCTTGGCAGCGTACAGCCGGATGTACTTGGCGGGCGTGGACGGGGGCGGGGGTGTGGACATGGTTGTGTGCGTGGGCAGGTGTTGCGGCGCGGAGGACTTTGTTGCTTGTCATGAATCAAGACTCGTGCCAGCCTGCCCGGAAGAAAAAATGCCGTGCTGGCAGGTAGTTAGCGGCCTGCGCCGCCGGGCCATGCGCCATGGATGGCAAGTTTTGCTGCCAGCATGTGTCATATATGGCACCATCCGTCACCATGACCGAAGCCCTCGACGACGCAGCCCCGCCCGCGCAGCCGGCACTGCTGGCCTCCTGGCTGGAGGCCTTGCCGGAGCCGCACATCCTGTTCGACCGCGACTACCGCATCGTGGCCGCCAATGCCGCGTACCGGCGCCAGTTCGGCCGGGGCGCGCAGGTCGTGGGGCGCACCTGCCATGCGGTGTCGCACCACTCGGCCGTGCCCTGCGACCAGGCGGGCGAGACCTGCCCGCTGGCGCGCTCGCTGCAAAGCGGCCAGCGCGAGCGCGTGCTGCACCTGCACCACACGCCGGCGGGCGAGGAATACGTGCAGATCGAGCTCGTTCCGCTGCGCGGCGAGTCCGGCCAGCCCATGTTCTTCCTGGAAAAGATGGAGCCGCTGCGCATCGCCCAGGGCCAATCCGGCGCCCAGGGCATGATCGGGCGGGCCGCGCCCTTCAAGGCCCTGCTGGAGCTGATCGCCCGCGTGGGCCCGTCGCAGGCCAGCGTGCTGCTGCTGGGCGAATCGGGTACGGGCAAGGAACTGGCCGCGCGCGCCGTGCACCAGGCCAGCCCCCGCGCCGCCCATCCCCTGGTGGTGGTGGACTGCGCCAGCCTGCCGGAGACGCTGTTCGAGAGCGAAGTCTTCGGCCACGAGAGAGGCGCCTTCACCGGGGCCCACGCCGCCCGCGCCGGCTTGGTGGAAGCGGCGCACGGCGGCACGCTGTTCCTGGACGAGGTGGGCGACATCCCGCTGACCATGCAGGTCAAGCTGCTGCGCCTGCTCGAAAGCGGTACCTACCGCCGCGTGGGCCACACCGAGCTGCGCCGCGCCGACATCCGACTGGTGGCCGCCACGCACCGCGACCTGCGCGCCCTGGTGCGCGAGGGGCGCTTCCGCCAGGACCTGTACTACCGCCTCAGCACCTTCCCCATCCGCCTGCCCGCGCTGCGCGAGCGCGTGCAGGACATTCCGCTGCTGGCCGAATCGCTGCTGCAGCGCGTTGCGCCCGGGCGCCGCCTCGCCCTCGCGCCCGCCGCGCTGCGCTGCCTGGCGCAGCACCCGTTCCCGGGCAACGTGCGCGAACTGCGCAACGTGCTGGAGCGCGCCGCGCTGCTGACCGACGGCGACACCCTCACGGCCGCCGCCGTGGCGCGCGCGCTCTCGTTCGACCAGGACGCCCGCGCCCCCCAGGCCGGCGGCGACGGCCCTCCCGGCACCGACCTGCGCAGCCTGGAGGCGGCCGCCCTGCGCACCGCGCTGCACACCCCGGGCCGCACGCGCCGCGAACTGGCCCAGGACCTGGGCATCAGCCCGCGCACCCTGTACCGCAAGCTGCGCGCGCTGCAGCCCTGATAGCTGCCAGCGCTTGCCAGCAAAGGGCTGGGGCCGGTTTTTGCCGATAATGGCGCCCATGCCCCGCCGCCGCCTGAGCACCCCCATTCATGCCGCCAGCACCGTGCTGGCGCTGGTGCTGCTGGCCGCCTGCGCGGCGCCCGCGCCCGCGCCCAAGGGCGAAGTCCAGGGAGCGGACGCCAGCGTGCAGGAATGGGGCCAGTCCGACATGAATCGCGTGGCCTCCGTGGCCATGCGCGAGAACCTGGAAGGCCTGCTTCGCCTGGCCGACAAGCTCTACCGCCGCAACCCGTCCGAGTGGCGCAAGGGCGGAGCCGCCAGCCGCGAGGACGCCGTGGCGCGGCTGCGCGCCGCCATCGACCAGCGCAGCGGCTGGCCCGCGCTGCAGCAGCGCCGCGACATCGACGCGCTGGCGCTGGCCCTGTCGCCCGGCTACGCGGGCGACCGCGTCGCGGGCTTCATCTACGCCGTGGCCGACATGCTCATCGCCGCCCACGGCGGCAAGACCGAGTTCTACCTGGTCGACGGCCAGGACGCGCAGCACCTCCACAACGCCGCGCGCAACCTGGAAGTGGCCGTGTGGATGCTCGCGCAGCGGCGCACCCCCACGGGCGCGCCCTTGCTGCTGGCCGACGAGATCAGCGCCGCCGAGCGCAACCTGAGCTACGAGCGCGAGTTCGGCAAGATCATCGCGCGCGTGGACCTGCTGGCGCAGGTCACCACCGAGAAATACCGCCGCGCCGTCATCGGCTACGTGCAGGGGCTGGTGGGCGGCACGTTCATGCAGTTCCTGCCGGTGCGGTAGCCGCTGCCCGCCCGGAAAGAGGGCGGCGCACTCACCAAGGCAAGGCGCCTGAGATCGTGGACACGTTCTGAGGCGAGTCCCCCGCGCCGGCGCCGGGAAAAAGGCCCCGCGCTTGGCCCTGCGGCGCGAGGCGATAAGGCAAATCAGTAAAATCCACGCCTTTCCCCCAAGGAGCGTTGCAGCGGGCCGGCCAGCGGACCGTCAGGCTTGGGGCCGCATTTCCCTTCGCAACGACGCTCACCTGTACCCCCGAACCGTTTGCACAGGTGAGTCCGATGCCCGCTGTCTCCGTCCCCCCCATGAAGCTTTCCGGCCTGGAGCCGGTATTGATTGGCGAAGGCTCCTTGTTCGTCAACGTCGGCGAGCGCACCAATGTCACCGGCTCCAAGGCCTTCGCGCGCATGATCCTGGGCGAGCAGTACGAGCAGGCCCTGTCGGTGGCGCGCCAGCAGGTGGAGAACGGCGCCCAGGTCATCGACGTGAACATGGACGAGGCCATGCTCGACAGCAAGGCCGCCATGGTGCGCTTCCTCAACCTGATCGCGTCGGAGCCCGACATCGCCAGGGTGCCGGTCATGGTGGACAGCTCCAAGTGGGAGGTCATTGAGGCCGGCCTGCGCTGCCTGCAGGGCAAGGGCATCGTCAACTCCATCAGCATGAAGGAGGGCGTGGAGGAGTTCAAGCGCCAGGCAAAACTCATCAGGCGGTACGGCGCCGCCGCCGTGGTCATGGCCTTCGACGAGCAGGGCCAGGCCGACACCTTCGCGCGCAAGACCGAGATCTGCGCGCGCGCATACCGCATCCTGGTGGATGAGGTGGGCTTCGCGCCCGAGGACATCATCTTCGACCCCAACATCTTCGCCATCGCCACCGGCATCGAGGAGCACGCCAACTACGCCGTGGACTTCATCGAGGCCACGCGCTGGATCAAGCAGCACCTGCCGGGCGCCAAGGTTTCGGGCGGCGTGTCCAACGTGAGCTTCAGCTTCCGCGGCAACGACCCGGTGCGCGAGGCCATCCACACCGTGTTCCTGTACCACGCCATTGCGGCGGGCATGGACATGGGCATCGTCAACGCCGGCATGGTGGGTGTGTACGACGACCTGGAGCCGACCTTGCGCGAGCGCGTGGAGGACGTGGTGCTCAACCGCCGCCCGGACGCGGCCGAGCGCCTGCTGGAGATCGCCGAGGCTGCCAAGGGCGCGGCCAAGGACGACAGCAAGAAGCTCGAATGGCGCGGCACGCCCGAGGCGCCCAGGCCCGTGGGCGAGCGCCTGTCGCACGCGCTGGTGCACGGCATCACCGACTTCATCACCCTGGACACCGAGGAGGCCTACCAGCAGATCGTGGTGCAAGGCGGCGGCCGCCCGCTGCACGTGATCGAGGGCCCGCTCATGGACGGCATGAACATCGTCGGCGACCTGTTCGGCGCCGGCAAGATGTTCCTGCCCCAGGTGGTCAAGAGCGCGCGCGTGATGAAGCAGGCCGTGGCCCACCTGATCCCCTACATCGAGGAGGAAAAGCGCCAGCAGGAGGCCGCGGGCCTGGACGTGACGAGCAAGGGCAAGATCGTCATCGCCACCGTCAAGGGCGACGTGCACGACATCGGCAAGAACATCGTCACCGTGGTCCTGCAGTGCAACAACTTCGAGGTCATCAACATGGGCGTGATGGTGCCCTGCCACGAGATCCTGGCGCGCGCCAAGGCCGAGGGCGCGGACATCGTGGGACTGTCCGGCCTCATCACCCCCAGCCTGGAAGAGATGCAGTACGTGGCGGGCGAGATGCACAAGGACGACTACTTCCGCATCAAGAAGATCCCGCTCCTGATCGGTGGCGCCACCTGCTCGCGCGTGCACACCGCCGTGAAGATCGCGCCGCAGTACGAAGGCCCCGTGGTCTACGTGCCCGACGCCTCGCGCAGCGTGAGCGTGGCGCAAAGCCTGCTGGGCGAGGGCAAGAACGCGTATCTCGCCGAGGTGCAGGCCGACTACGACCACGTGCGCGAGCTGCACGCCAAACGCAAGAAGCTGCCCATGTGGACGATAGACAAGGCGCGCGCCAACGCCACGCGGCTCGACTACGCGCCGGTGGCGCCGCGCGCCCTGGGCCGGCGCGTGTTCAGCAACTTCGACCTGGCCGAAATCGCCAAGTACCTCGACTGGGGGCCGTTCTTCCAGACCTGGGACCTGGCCGGGCCCTTCCCCGCCATCCTCGACGACGCGGTGGTGGGCGAGGAGGCGCGCAAGGTCTACGCCGACGGCCAGGCCATGCTCAAGAAAATCATCGAAGGCCGCTGGCTCACGGCCAATGGCGTGATGGGCCTGTTCCCCGCGAACCGCGTGGGCGACGACGTCGAGTTCTATGCCGACGAATCACGCACCGAGGTCCTGATGACCTGGTACGGCCTGCGCCAGCAGACCGAAAAACAGGTGGATGCCGAAGGCCGGCTGCGCCCCAGCCGGTGCCTGGCCGACTTCGTCGCGCCCAAGGAGTCGGGCATTGCCGACTACGCCGGCATGTTCGCCGTCACCGCCGGCATTGGCGCCGAGAAGAAGGAAAAGGAATTCCTGGACGCGCTGGACGACTACAGCAACATCCTCTTCAAGGGCCTGGCCGACCGCCTGGCCGAAGCCTTCGCCGAATGCCTGCACGAGCGCGTGCGCAAGGACCTGTGGGGCTACGGCGCCGATGAGAGCCTGAGCAACGAAGACCTCATCAAGGAAAAATACCAGGGCATACGCCCCGCGCCCGGCTACCCGGCCTGCCCGGACCACACGGCCAAGATCGCCCTGTTCGACACCCTGCAGGCGCGCGAGATCGGCATGGACTTGACGGAGAGCATGGCCATGTTCCCGGCGTCCAGCGTCAGCGGCTTCTACCTGGCGCACCCGCAGGCGACCTACTTCGTGGTCGGGCAGATCGGCGACGACCAGGTGCAGGACATGGCCGCGCGCCGCGGCATGGACGTCGAGGAACTGCGCCGCAGGCTGGCGCCGAACCTGGGGTGACCGGCGCAGGCGGCTCCGGATGGGCGGAAATGCCTGCGGTTGCCGCCCTGTTCTGAGAATTTGCGCCATGGAATGCGGCGCGATTTTCCCCGTCTCGCCAAAATGGCCTCAGGGCATTCCTACGATTTGGCGGATCTATGGCCATGTCCGTCACAAACCGCCATCTCTATTTCCTGCATGACATCCATCGTGTACGGGCTGAGACCTTGATCGCGTGATCGCGCAATAAAAACCGAACGCTGCAAAGAGGGGGTGAATGGAATGCTGATCAGTTGCCCTGCTGCAATCTCCTGCTCGCAGGCACGCGGAGGCAGAATAGTGCAATAGAGGTCCGACTCGCACACGAGGGCTTTGGTCACGGCCAGGCTGTCGGCATTTATCTTGATGTCGAGGCGTATGTCGGTTTCTTCAAAATACTCGTCGATGCGTTTTCTGGAGCCGTGGGCCGAGGCGGGCAAGACCAGTTCGAGGTCTCTGACGTCTTCGCGCACCACGGATTTTCTGCCTGCCATTGCGTGATCCGAACGGACGATGAGAACGAGGGGTTCCTCCAGGATTTTCTTGGCGACGATTTTCGGTGTTTTGGGCGGAACGACCAGCACGGCCACATCGACGTCGCCCGACGCCAGGCGCTCGTGCACGTGGCCGGTCGATCCCTCCATGATGTTCATGCGCAGGTTGGGGTACTTCAAGACCATCCGGCGAATCACCTGGGGCAGGTACATCGTCGCGAACATATTGGGCGCCGCAATGGATATTTCGCCGCCCGGGCTGCGCTGAAGCCGGGCGAGCTGCTCCATGGCGTCGCGCATATCGCCCAGGATGCGCTCGGCATGCTCCAGAAAAACCTTGCCGACGACCGTGAGCGAGACGCCGCGGCCGTTTCTTTCCATGAGCGCAACGCCCAGATCGGCCTCGAGCTGCTGGACATTGCGCGTCAGCGTCGATTGGTTGACGCCCAGCTGGGCCTCTGCCACGGTGAAACTTCCCACGCGCGCAACACAGGCGAAATAGAGTAGTCTTTTTGAATCAATCACGCCATGAGTGGAAAAGTCGCCATGATTGCTGTATGAATGCTCGCTCATTCTCTACTCTGATTGGAATTCCAGGAGAATCGATTATTGATGAGGTTTTGCAGCCGTCTCCGATTGACCTGAAAATGCAATGGCTATTATGCGGAAAACTGTTTGATGATTCCCCGGTGGGAAAATGCATCGATATCCGATTCATTGTATCCAAGCTCCGCGAGTATCTCGGCCGAATGCTCGCCCAGATTGGGCGCCAGCCGGGTGGGCCGGGCCGGGCTCTGGCCAAAGCGCATGGGCGACTCGAAACCGACGACGGTGCCTTCGGTGGGGTGCGGGTCACGGCGGATGAAACCCGTGTCCAGCAGGTGCCTGTCGTGCAGCAGGTCCTGGGGCGTCTGGACCTTCACGGCGGGAATGTCGTTGGCCTTGAGCGTCTGCAGCCACCAGTCGCTCGTGTGCAGCGCCATTTCCTGCGCGAGCAGGCCGTAGAGTTCGTCGATGTTCGCCGTTCGGGCGGCCATGGAGCTGAAGCGGGCGTCATGGGCCAGCCCGGGCCGAGCGATGGTCCGGAAGAAACTCGCCCAGTGGCGGTCGGTGTAGGGCATGACGGACAGGTATCCGTCCCGGGTGCGGTACGGGCGGCGGTGCGGCGAGGTCGTCCGGGGGTAGATCATGGGACCGGCGGGGGGATCGAATGCCGCGCCGGACAGGTGCTCCAGCATGGTGAACGCGACCATGGTTTCGTACATGGACACATCCACGCTCTGGGCCTGGCCGGTGACGTCGCGGTGGCGGATCGCGGCGACGACGGCAAGCGCCAGCGTCAGGCCCGATATCTTGTCGGCCACGGCGGAGGCGACATACCGCGGCTCGCCGCAAAAGGCGGTCTGCAGCGAGGCGAGGCCGCACATGGCCTGCGTCGTGTCGTCGAACGCCGGGTCGTCCTCATAGGGGCCGCCCTGGCCGTAGCCCGTGGCCGAGCAATGGATCAGCCTGGGGAAGGCCGGTTCCAGGCTCGCATGGTCCAGCCCCAGTTGCGCGAGGGACTTGCGGCGGATGTTGGTGACCAGCACGTCCGAGCGGGCGAGCAGGCGGTGCAGGACCTCGCGCCCCTCGCGGGCCTTGATGTCGATGGCCAGGCTGCGCTTGTTGCGGTTCGTGCTCACGAAGGCGCCCGCCATGCCGGGGTGGTGCGCTGCGCCTGCGGATCGGAAGGTGTCCCCGTCCAGGCTTTCCACCTTGATGACCTCGGCACCCAGGTCGCCGAGCAGTTGCGTGCAGTACGGGCCGAAGAGGACAGTGCTGAGATCGGCCACCCGCACGCCTGCGAGCGGCCCCTTGTTCCGGCCGCTCATGAGGCGGGCGCGTCCACGAGCTGGAACTGGGGCAGCGTGACGTCGTCGCCCGCGGCCTCGAAGACCACCTTCACGGGCTTGCCGATGGCGATGTCCTCCAGGCGCGAATCGACGATGTTGGCCATCAGGCGCACGCCTTCCTCCAGCTCGACGATGGCCACGGCGTACGGCGTGCGCCCGGCCATGAAGGCGTTGGCGCCTCGGCGGTTGACGGTGAAGGTGTAGATGCGGCCCAGCCCGGACGCCTGCACCCAGTCCAGCGTTTCGCTCATGCAATGCATGCAGAAGCCGCGCGGATAGAACTGGTGGCGCTGGCAGTGCGCGCAGCGCTGGATGACGAGCTGGCCGCGCCTGGCGGCAGCCCAGTAGGGCGCGGTGAGGTCGGTGGCGGCGGGAAGAGGGCGCGGTGCGGGCGCGTTCATGGGGCTGCTCATCATTGGACTCCGAGGATCATGGAGGTGTTGGCCGAGAACACCATGCCGGGTGCGTGGACCAATGCGGTCCGGGCCTTGGGCAACTGCCTTCGACCGGCCTCCTGGCGAAGCTGGTGGACGGCCTCGAGCACGGGGTCTCCTCGTTTTCAGTGCAATAAGTGACGGTACGAAAAGCTAGCACTGGCGCGGAGGTGGTGTTGGTAGATCGTTGATTTCATTGACTTTCCTGTTCACTTTCAAATCTGCGATTCGTGGCGT
>NZ_JBTNEH010000006.1:0-227036 GCF_054512775.1 Alicycliphilus sp. T452 | reverse complement strand
CTGCAGCGCTCCTTTGCGATCCGTCACCTCGGCCGTGGTCACCGTCACCGCGTGTGGCAAGCCCTGCGTATCCACCGCAATGTGACGCTTGATGCCCGAGACCCTCTTGCCCGCGTCATAGCCCTTCAGGCCTGCCGTGTCCGTGTTCTTCACGCTCTGCGCGTCCACGATCAAGAACGCGCTTGAGGCGTTGCGCCCCTGTTTCTCGCGGGCCGCACCAACCTGATTTTTTGAGTGCCCGCTCCAGCACGCTCATACCGTGCTGGTCGGGCTCGCTCCACTTGCGCCAGTAGGCATAGACAGTTTGCCACTTGGGAAACTCTGGCGGCAGATAGCGCCACTGGCAGCCCGTGCGCAGCAGGTACAGCACCGCGCAGAACACCTCGTACAGGTCCAGCTTCACAGGCTTCGTCGTGCGCCTGACGCTGCGCAGTAACAGCTCTATCTCGGCAAACTTCTCTCGGCTGATGTCGCTCGGGTATTGCTTTCTTTTCACACCCCTATTGTCTGAGGTCGGAAGATCGCAAACAGGCTCTTACCGTGGGCCCGACAGCCTCTGGCCGCGTGAGCCTGGATGGCAATGGGCTGAAGCTCGGCGTTCAGTTCGGCGGTGAGCGTTCCAGCCCTGCTATCGAATCCCTGAAGATCATTGCCTTCGACTTGGCGGTCATGTGCATGAGCATCGAAGGCGAAACGCAACTGCCGGCCTTCCTGTTGCATGACAGCCCTCGTGAAGCCGATCTGGGCCTGAGCTTGTATCACCGACTGTTCAACATGGTGGTGGCCTTGGAAGGGCAGGAGCATTCACCTTTCCAGTACATCGTGACCACGACGACACAACCGCCAACAGCGTTCCAGAAGGCCCCCTGGCTGAGATTGGAGTTGCATGGCTCTCCGGCCACCGAACGCCTGCTGAGGTGCGACCTGCCATGACGAAATCAAATATGGAAACCAGGAGCGCAGGATGAGGTTCTGGGCCGGGGTGACGGACAACACCTGGTTCAACTTCCTGAGCCAGTCGGCTCCGGACGAGGTTAACTTCTGGCAACCCCGGGGCGCCGCCACCTATGCCGCGCTGGAGCCGGGCACGCCATTCCTGCTCAAGCTCAAACGCCCTTATCACCACATCGCGGGCGGCGGCTATTTCGTAAAGTCGACGTCGTTGCCACTGTCCATCGCCTGGGAAGCCTTCGGGGCCAAGAACGGCGCGGCGCAGCGCAGCGTTTTCGAGAGAATGATCCGTAGCCTACTTGCCGATCCAACGGTAAGGGATCCCGAAATCGGCTGCACGGTACTCGCACAACCCTTCTTCTGGCCACGCGAGGCTTGGATCCCTGACCCGATCGACTTTGCCACCAACATCGTCCGTGGTCGGTACTACGACACGGTCGAACCATCAGGTGCCCAGCTCTGGGCCGACGTGCAGTCGAGACTGACGGCTCCACTCAATAAGCCACCGCGGGCCGACGAGCCTGAATTGCCGGAGCGATATGGTCCTCCGATACCGATACGCCCCAGACTTGGGCAGGGCGCTTTCCGCGTGCTGGTCACCGATGCCTACCAGCGCCGCTGCGCGCTGACGGGTGAATCCACCTTGCCCGTGCTGGAGGCCGCGCACATCCGGCCCTATGCGGAAAGCGGCCCGCACGACCCCGCCAACGGATTGCTGTTGCGGTCCGACTTTCACAAGCTGTTCGATATCGGTCTGGTGACTGTCACGCCGGACCACCACATTGAGGTCAGCCCCCGCATCCGCGAAGAATGGTTCAACGGCAAGGCCTACTACCGTCTGCACGGACAGCCGCTGCCCCGGCTGCCCAAGCATCCGGACCATCGGCCCGGCGAGGCCTACTTGCGCTGGCACAACGAGAACCGGTTTTTGGGCTAACGACCGGCGCACAAGGCATGCAATTCTTCACTCCTCCCCGCGAGCACTTTTTCCGCCCCCTCACGCATGACAACCGCGAGTTGTGCGCCGCTGTACTGCGTGCCCTGCACGAGCGCGTGCACGGAGCCAACGCCGACTATGCCGAGGTGCTGACCCGCGAGCTGGTGCTGGAGGTGATCCAGCATGCGCTGGCCGACCCCGCGCTGCGGGGCCTGGCTTTCGAAGCTGGACAAACCGTGCGCGCCGAGGAAGAGCGCACCTACGCCAGCGAGCTGGTGCGCAAGCTCAAGGAGCATGGCTGGCTGGAAGACTACCGCGATCCCATCGACCTGCGGCCCACGCTCAAGCTCAGTCGCGCGGGCAAGGCCTTCAGCGAAACCTTCGCCAACCTCGACGACTCGCGCGCCAAGACCCGCCAGCGCAACATGCGCTCGGCCCGCAAGGCCCTGGCGGCCTTCATCGCCACCCGAGATGCCGACGAACTGCTGGACGCCCACGAGTTCGCCAGCCGCGTGGTGCAGGACCTGCAGGACGACATCGAATACTTCCGCCACTTGATCCAGAGCCTGACGCGCGAGGCCCTGGCGCAGAAGGTGGCCTGGAACGAGTTCAATGATTTCATCGAGAAGCGCTTCGCACGCGAGTACGCTGTGCGCTTGGTGGCCGACTCGGCCGAGCGCCATCGCGGCCAGATCAACGAAGCACTGGAGGATGTACGCGCGCTCGAAGGCGAGCAACGCGCTGGGGTAGATGCCCACTTGCTGCAGCGCGCACCCTGGCTGGAACAGACGGCGCAGGGCCGCAGCCCGATGCTGTGGCTTGCTGATCGCATCGAGAGCATGGTCGATGCTGCCTGCGGCCTGAAGCTGCCCATGCTGCGCTCGGAGATGAACAACTACGTGCGCCGCTTCACCAGCCTGCTGCGACAGGCGCTGTCCCTGGACTATGGTGCCGAGTCCCCGCTGGGCCGCACCATGGCCTGGCTGAAGGAACAGCCAGAGCCCGCCCGTGAAGGACTGCTCGACGTTTTGGCCCGGCGCCTGGCCACCGCCGAGATCCGCCTGCCCGGTGGCGTGCTGCGTTGGACGGTGCGCGATCGTGAATCTGAAGCTGTAGCGCAGGCACCGCTGGTCGTGGACGAAACCAGCCGCCTGAATGCCCTGCTGCGCCGGGCTGAAGCAGAGGCTTTCGCCTTCAGCGATCAGCAGGTGCTGCAAGGCCTCTTGCCCCATCTGCAGGGTGGCCCCATCACGCTGGCGGCATTGCCAGTGGACACCGCCGAGGACGCAGTGCGCGTGCTGCATGCCGTGGGCGCGGTGCGTTCCGCCGAAGGGCGTCGCCTGATACAGGCTCGCAAGATGGCAGGACAGGTGAGCACGACCTACTTCCAAGCCGACGACTACGAGTTGCGCGTCGAACCGCAGGATGGGATGGACGTGACGTCCAGCAGGGCCGGTGGCGATAGGCGGCACTGAACACATCATGCTGCAATCCCTGGCTCAGTACATCGAACAGCGGCTGGCGACCGAAGGCGCCGCCAACGTCAAACCCGCACGCTTCGCCGAATTGGCCGGGCGGCTGCTGGCCAGCGGTGTGGTGTGGCGCGAGCATTCCCGCCCCGAGGCCGCGCTGTACGACGACGCCATCCAATGCGAGCAGTTGCTGCGCGAATGGTTTGCCTGCATCGGCTTCGTGCTGGTGCATGACAGCGATGCCCGCTTGTTGCGGCTGTACCCGCCTGGCGAAGGCGGTGGTGACGACGAAGAAGATGGTGTGCGTCGCCTGCGCGCCCGCCTGTCGCGTGACTTCGTGGCCGCCGTGATTGCCCTGCGTTTTCTCTACACCGAGGCGCTCACCGGACGCCGCTCACTGGTGGACGAACGCCTGGCGATCAGCCTGGAAGAACTCTCACAAGCGGTGGTGTCGCTGTTGGCGCACAAACTACCCAATGCGGCCAGCGAGCGCATGGTTCTGTTGCGCGAACTGCGCAAGCACCGTGTGCTGCATTTCGTCGAGAGCGACGACGCCGGCGACATGCAGATGGGCTTGGCCGTGCTGCGGCCGGTGATGAGCTTCGTCAGCGACGAGGCCCTGGAAGAGGCTTTACGGATGGTGGGCCGCCAGACACCCCCTGCGCCCGCCGTCAAATCAGCCACCGAGGACGGCGCATGAAGATCGCCAAGCTGCTGACCTGGCATTGGGGTTCGCTGGAAAACCGTGAATGGCCCTTCGCTGACGCCGTATTGCTGACGGGTGAATCAGGTTCGGGCAAATCCACGCTGCTTGACGCCATCCAGACCGTGCTGACGGCCGCGCACCAGCATGTGGTGCAGTTCAACATTGGCCAGGACGAATCCACGCAGAGTCGGCGTGGCGGCAAGGAGCCGCGCACATTGGCCGCCTACGCCCTTGGGCAGCAGGCCGACGGTGTGTTCCTGCGCACCCGCTCGACCAGCTACGCCGGCATCGTTTTCGAAGCTTCCGAACAGGCAGGCGAGCAGGCCGAGCCTTTCACGGCATTGGTGGGCGTGGAGGCTTTCGAGGACGGCCGGCGCGCCGTCCTCCAGGGCACACCACAGTTTTTCATCGTGCGCCGGGTGCTGTCGCTGGACCATCTGGCACGCCGGGCAGGCGAGGTGCTCACCGCCTCGCCACTGCCGCTGAAGGAACTGTACGTGCAACTCCAGCACCGCCTGCAGGCCCATGCCGACAAAGCCGTTGCGGTGGTGCAGCGCTTCCCCGACAAGGGCGGCTATCTGCAGCATCTTTATGGCGCCTTGATGGGCAAGACGGCGGTCGGCGAACACGATGCCACGCGCGCGGCCAAGTCGCTTGTCAAAACCATGGCCTACAAGGAACTGGGCAACGTCAACGACCTGGTGCGCGACGAGATCCTGGAACCGCACGATTTCAGCAAAGACCTCGACAAGATGCGTGAGCTGATGCGCTCCATCGCCAGCCTCAAGCTGGAGGCTGAGCGCCTGGCGTTGAATCTGGAGAGGCTCGACACCGCGCAAGCCAGTGCGGACCAGGTCATTGATGAGGCACGGCGATTCGTCACCACCACCATCGCCCATGCTCTGCGCACGCGCAGCGAGACACAGGATGAACTGACCTCGGTGCAGCGCCAGATCGCTACGCAGGACAAGAAGCGGGCACAGCTGCAAGAGAAGCTGGCCTCACTCGAAGCGCAGGAGACCCAGTTGCGCGAACAATTGCGCGGGGTGGACAAGCGCCTGGACGACAGCGACGTGGCACGCGAGAAGCAGGCGCTGGAAAACCAGATCCGGCTGCAGGCCGACCAGTTCCGCCTGCACTGGGGCCGCGTGCAGGAGGCCGCGCGCGGCATCGGCGGCATGGCCGCGCAGCTCGAACAACTGCTGGCGCTGGACCTGTCTGCCGTCCCGGAGCTGGCTGCGGCGGTACAAGCCTTGCGCCCCGCCGCGCAGCAAGTCCTCAAACCCTGGCCGGCCATGGCCCAGGCCTATGCGCGCGATGCGATGCTGGACGTGGTGCTGCCCGCCTTCGAGCTGGAAGCCTTTGACACGCAACTGGTCAGCCTGCGCCAGGGCCTCCACGACGGCGAGGCCTCGGTGCAAGGCGCGGTGCTGCAGGCCTTGACCGACGTGGGGGTGCAGCTGAACCAGTTGAAGGATGACACCGAACAGCGCGATGCGGAACTGCGCCGCTTGCAGTCTGGCCGAGCCCAAGGCCCGAAGGATGCACATGATGCGGTGGCACTGATAGAGCGCGAGCTTCCTTCAGCCCGCCCCCACCTGCTCGCGCAACTGGTGGAGCCGCGCCCCGGCACCCGCTGGCAAAACGCCATCGAAGGCTACATGGGCGGCGACCGCTTCGCCATCATCGTCGAAGCGGGCATGGAGGCGCGTTGCGCCCGGCTGGTCAAGCAGCACTACCGCGTGCGCTCGCCCAAGGTCGTGCAGGGCCGCAAGGCGATGGAGGACACCGAGGGCCGCCAGTTGGAGGCCCGGGCTGTGCTGCACGAACTGATCTGCCAGCACCCTGTGGGCCATGCCTTCCTGATGGCGCAGTACGGCCGCGTGCGCAAGGTGGACACCGAAGAAGAGTTGGCGCGCACCCCGCAGGGCCTGATGGAGGAAGGCCTGGGCAGCCGGGGCTACGGCATGTTTGCCTGCCGCGCACCCGATGGCGAGCTGGCTTTTGGCGAAGGCGCGCGCCAGCGGCGCCGGCAATGGTGTGAGGACGAACTCAAACGCCTGGCAAAAGAGACGCGTGCACTGCAAGCGCTGCGTCAGTCGCTGCTCGCGATCACCCGCATGTTCAATGGCCCCGTGTTCACGCCGCTGACGCCCTTGCTGCTCGCCGTGTTGGAAAGCCAGTCCCAGCATGCCCACGCCGAACAAGCTTTCAAGGCGCTGGACCTGTCGGCCATCGACGAGTTGCTGGCCGAGCAGACAGGTCTGAAGACTCGCATCAGCAGCGTCACAGGGCAGCGCGACGAAGAGCTGAAGCAGGTCGGCGCCACAGACAAGGAACTGGTGGAACTGCGCCGCCGCGAGAAAAACCTGGCGGAACGCCTGCCGGATCTCGACATCGCCTGCACCAACGCCACGGTCTGGGCCTCGCGCTTCGCGGGTGCCGTTCCCACCCTGGCTACCGAGTCTCAATTGCTGGACGAAGCCCAGACACTGGCGGCCGAGCCAGAAACCAGTCTGGACGCGCTGCGCCACCGCGTACAGAGCCTGCGCGAAGGTTTGCCCCGCACACTGCGCGAACTGGCCCAGGCCGTGGGAACCTACTTGTCCGGCGCGCGCGATGACAGCGAGCGCTTCGCCTGGATCGACCCGCCCCGCAATGTCGATCGCCTCGAAGAACTGCTTCCTCTGGTCGAACGCACCCGCACCGCCATTGCTGAGCAGGCCCAGCGCCAGCGCGCCATCGGCCTGGCGGACAATGCACGCGCCCTGCGCGAGGCCGAGGGCCAGTTCAACCATGTCTTCACCAGCAGTTTCTGCTTCAAGGTGCGCGACGATGTCAAGCAGGGTGCGCTGACACTACAGCGGCTCAATCGCCACCTGCAGGACATCCGCTTCGGCAGCGACACCTTCAGGCTGGAATGGGACTGGGTGCCGCGCATGCAGAAAGTGCAGGATTTCTTCGAGGCGGTGGAAAGCGCGGTCGAAGAGCTGGAGCATGACCGCGGCTCCATCTTCACATCGCCTCGGCTCACCGACGAGCAGCGCGCCACTGCGGAAGAAATCCGCCGCCTTCTGCTGGCCAACGACCAGGGTGCCAGCGAACGCGCGCTGCGCGAACTGGCCGACTACCGCAACTACCGGCGCTACGACATCCTGCGCACCAGCCCGGTGGGTAGCACGCGGCTGTCCACCTGGGGCACAGGCTCGGGCGGCGAGCTGGAAACGCCGTTCTACGTGGTGCGTTCGGCCGTGCTGGCCCATGCGCTCGGGCACTTCGGCCGCGACCGCCGCGAGGCACCCGCCCTGCGGCTGATGCTCAGCGACGAGGCGTTCTCCAAGATGGACGAAACGCGCTCGCGCAACGTGCTGCAGTTCCTGTCGCAGACGTTGGGGCTGCAACTCGTCGTGGCGATGCCCACGTCCAAGTCGGGCGCGGTCAAGCCCGAGTTCGACAAGGAGTTCACTTTCTCCAAGGTGATGGCTCGGCGCGATGGTCAGGAACTGTTCATCAGCGAAGCGCAGGAGAAAACGCTCAACCGCCCGGCCCTGGCCCGGCTGTGGGGCGCGCATGCCGAGCAGGCCCGCGAGGCCGCACGCGCCCAATGGATCGCGCAACAGGCCCGTGAGCAGACCCCAGCTCCGACAGCCGAAGATGCCCGCGCCAACCTGGATGAACGCAGGCCCACCTCGCCCTGATCCTGCTGATCATGGACACGCCCGAATCGTCCTCGCTGCCCGATCCGCCTTCGCCGCATCCCTTCCTGTTGCGCTTGGCCCGGTTGCTGCTCGCCAAGGCTGAGCGCAGTACGGCCCAGGGGCCGGTGCGCCTGCCGCTGGACCGCAAGGCTGCGCCAGAGTTGCACGATGCCGTGGATGCCGACCAGATCCAGTTGCTGCGCATGCAACTCGATGACCTGTGTGCCACGGGCTGGGTCGCCTTGCTGCTGGAAGGGCCTCGCGCATTCGCCAGCTTCGGCGACCGCAAACCCCGGCTGGAGCTGTGCGATTTCGACGCTCTGGCGGCGTGGGCCGGGTACACCCCACAGGCTCAACGCTGGCGGCAGCAATGGCGAGCGCACTTGGCCGCACACTGGGCGGCGAATCCGCTGGAGGCGCCTGCCGATCCGGCCGCCGTGCTGGACCACCTGGCCCGCAGCCCATTGGTCCCTGTGGAAGGACTGCCTGTGGAAGAGGCCACCCGCAGCCTCGTCACCTTGACCAACTTGTGCCGGTCAGGCCAAGCGATGGCTCTGCGCGAAGCATCTGCGCGTGCCTTCCAGGGCCGCTCCAAAGTGCTGGACCACCGCGAGGAACTGCTGAAGCTGCTGGGCGCGACTTCGGGCCAGTTCACCGAGGCGCCGATCCAGTTGTTGCTGGCACCGCCGCATTGGAATCCAACTGGCAGCAACGAGGGCAGTGGCAGTGCTTTCAAGGACGTGCTGTTCATCGAGAACCTGGTGACCTTCGAGCACATGGCCGACACACGTGCCTCCGCCTGGGCGGGCAGCCTGCTGGTCTATGCAGCGGGTTTCCGGGGAAGCGCCCGCAGGTTGCGTTCCCGCGGCGGGTGCCGTCTCTACCTGCGCGCACCGGTGTCCACCACGTCATTGCCGGCGATCGAGAGCTGGCTGTTCCAACCGCTGGAAGTCGAGCGCGATGGCTCGCCGGTAGTGCCAGTGTGCTTCTTCGGCGACCTCGATCACGCGGGCATGCAGATCCTTGCGAGCCTGCGCGAGGTGTTTCCCCAAGCCAGCGCCTGGCGTCCCGGCTACGAGCGACTGGCGAGGTTGCTGGCGGCCGGTGCGGGCCACCCACCGGAACTGGCTGCCAAAGCCCAGCAAACGGACCCCGGCCACACGGGTTGTGCCTATGCAGACAACGAGTTGCTGCCGCTGCTACGCAGCCGAGGGCGTTTCATCGACCAAGAGGCTTTCGATCTCAACGATGTCGATGGGCTCGGCCGATGATCGGCGCGTACTACGACATGGTGTTCAACGCCGCACAAGGGCAGGGTCTGGCCATACCAAGCCAGTCGAGGAAACACACATGCAGGACGAAGATGCGGCAGCGCCTGCCGCCACAATCGCGACGTTGTAGAGCAGCTCAGCACGCAGGGCAACGCTGTTCTGGGGTTGGCTGTAGCGCCCTTGCGCGCAAGACTGGTCAAGTTGCAGCGGCCACTAGGGCTGGCCCAGTCCATTACACGCATCACAGAGTATCAACGCAGCAGGTGCTCCAAGGTGTCACCGGATATGAATATGCCGCTGCCATTCCCGAATGCGGGCGTCATGTGCAGCAAGCCGCCCACCTGCCGAGCCGTCGAAGACGGCTGTCAGTATTGTCGTCTCCGACGGCCAAGTCAACTCAAGCTGTCTCGAGAACTTCACCCCTTCGCTCAATCTAACATCGAACATCTTCGACCCGCCAAGCAGAAATGCCAAGTGTCAGCTTCACTGGAGCAGGAAACGTCCCTGCGGTCACCTGACGCCACAACGTCGACTTGGAAAACGGGATGAAAGTGAGAAGCTGCGCCTGCCGAACGAAGCCGGTTTGCGGCAGGGTTGGAGTGGACGAAGTCGCGGATTTGTAGGCCGAAGCCGCTGAAGGAGAAGTAGTCATTCGACATTTTTGCAGAGCCCGAGGTGCGATCTCCGCCCATTGCTATCAGCGTTCTCTCCTCTCTACCGATGCCCTTCATCCATTCTCAGTTTGGCGCCCACATTGCAAGCCGACTCAAGGCGTCCCATCCAGTCCTGATGCAGGAGATGTCCGTGCGGCATCGGGACGAACGCACCCATAGCACCGCCTCATTGACTAGCACGGCGTGCCGCTCCGCGCTCCACTTCTATTGGTGATTTTCATGATCTCTCACAAACTCTTCTAACTCGCCAAGTGCACCATGACGCGGTTCGATGTCACTCGAACGGGGGCGAAGGGGTAGAACATCGGGGGTCATGAGCGAAGACGCCTTCACCCAATTCCTCAGGTCTCACCAGCAAGACTGGCGACGCATCAGTCGCCATACCCATGGAGAGCACTCCTCAGAGGACGTGCAAGCCGAAGCTTGGCTGATGCTCGCGACCCTGCGGGACAAGGGCATCACGATCGACCTTGATGTACCGGACCACCAGTCATTGCTGATTTCCCATCTGTACCAGCATCTGGTCCGATACACCGAGTTGAACGTACGCAACGCCGTTCGGTTGGATCACGCCCCCAATGGAGAAGAGGGTGAAGCTCATCCGCTGGCGCACCTGTTGGCAGCCGACGAGCACTATGACCCTGTCGTGGCGCTGATGCATGCCGAGGATCAAGGGCATTCGGCGCTGGAGCGCGATCTCAGTGCTCATCAATCGATGGCAGCTGCGTACCTCTACTTGCTGAGGTTCTTCAACAACCAGATGGTGGCCGTTGCCGATCACCTCATGATCTCGCTGTCGTATTGCTATCGACGTTGCAAGCACGCTCGACTTCTCGCGATTCACCAGGAAGCCCTGCCCGCCACGGCCATGGCCTCGGACCCGGATTTCGTACCGGGCGCCTGGAGGCGCTTCCGGCTCTCGCGCGCCCCTGTCCAACTGAGCTTCGACTTCGATTCCGACATGCATCTGTTCGCCGATGGCCGGTGAGGACCCCCTTGGCGATGAGAGGAGAGCAGGCTTACCTGCCTGCGGCGCACAGACTTCCGGCAAGGGCATGTACGGCAGAACCACGACTTGGCCCGTCCCCAATCTTGACTTGTTATCTCTCCCTCAAGGCTTGATTTGCAGTGCAGCAATTCGATTCCTCACACCAACAAAAAGTCTACCGAAACCGTTCTTAAATCATATTTGAACTGCTTCAACCATTTACCTCTTGACCCTTCTTCATTAGAAAGGCATACTGAAAGCCATCTTATCTTTATTCGAGACGGTTTCAATATGCCTCGCCCCCTTCAACTCAATCAAACCGCGCCTTTCGCGGTGAAGGATGGCGCCCGACGCATCGGCGAGCGGCTGACAGTGGCCCGCAAGCGTCGCCGGTTGACCCTGCGCGAGCTGGCGTCCAAGGCGGGCATCAGCTACGACACCGCACGCGCCGTGGAAGCCGGCAACCTGCAAACCGGCATGGGGGCCTACTTGGCCATGCTGTGGGCGATGGGCCTGGAGTCCGAGATCCAGGCGTTCGCCGACCCTGAGCGCGACGAGGAAGGCAAGCAACTGGAGCTCACGCGCCTGCCGCAGCGGGTTCGCCATCGCAAGGAGCCACTCGATGGCGAGTTCTGACCAACGCGCCTACGTCTACCTCCAACTGCCGCAGTCATTGGAGGTCGTGACGGCGGGGTTTTACGAGCTGGACTTCCCGCAGGGGGTTCCCACGGGCTCGTTCGTCTACAACCCGGCCTACCTGCAGCGCGTCGATGCCGTCCCGTTGGATCCATACGAACTGCCCTTGGCACCACGCCGCGTGCAGACAGTGAAACTCAAGGGCATCTTTGGTCCTCTGCGCGATGCGTCGCCCGACGCATGGGGCCGCCGCATCATCGAAAAGCACACCGGACGCACCGACCTCACCGAGGTCGAATACCTGCTCCACTCTCCCGAAGATCGCGCAGGCGCTCTGTCCTTCGGGCGCGACAAGGTGCCCCCTGCCCCGATCCGCAAGTTCAACCAAGTCATCCAACTGGAGGCCCTGCTCGCAGGGGCCGAGCAGTTCATGGAGGACGAGGCCGTAGGCAAACCTGGCGTGCCGGAGCAGATGCTCGAACTCCTGCAACCCGGCACCTCGATGGGTGGTGCCCGGCCGAAGAATGTGGTCGAAGATCCCGAGGGCCTGTGGCTCGCCAAATTTCCGGACAAGGGCGACAAGTGGAACAACGCGCGTGTCGAAGGTGCGATGCTCGCGCTGGCGCAGGAGTGTGGCTTGCGCGTTGCCAGGCACCGCATCGAACACGTCGCTGGCAAGGACGTTCTGCTCGTGCAGCGCTTCGACCGCACTCTGACCGCTGACGGCTACCTGCGCCATCGCATGGTCAGCGGCCTGACCGCGCTGGGCGCCGAGGACTCGCATGGAGACCGGGCCAAGTGGTCCTACCTGCTGTTGGCCGACGAGCTGCGGCGGCGAAGCGCGCGCCCGGCCCAGGACCTTGAAGAGCTGTTCCGGCGCATGGTGTTCAACGCGCTCATCTCCAACACCGACGACCATCCCCGCAACCATGCATTGATCGCGCCATCGGACAAGTGGGAGCTGTCACCGGCGTACGACCTGACGCCCAACCCACTGACCAGCGTCGAGAAGCGCGACTTGGCGATGACCTGCGGGGCCTACAACCGCTATGCGAACCGCGCCAATGTGCTCTCGCAACATGGGCAGTTCAAGCTCTCCCTCGAGCACGCCGCGGCCATCGTCAACCAGCTTCAGCAAGTGGTGGCTGCGCGTTGGCACACGACCTTGCGACAGCAGGGGACGACGCCTGCCGACTGCGACAAGCTGGCGGGCGCGTTCAACTACGCGGGCTTCGAACTCGACCCTAAAGTAGTCCTTGCGGGACAGTGATACCCATGACACGCGCCTTCATCTCGTATAGCCACGCCGACGACGCACTTCGCGCCGAGTTCAACAAGCATCTGTCGCTGCTTCGCCGGCAAGGACTGCTTGAGCTATGGAGCGACCATCGCATCCCGGCAGGGGGCGAGTTCGACAAGCACATCAGCGCCGAACTCGAGGCCGCTGACATCATCATCTTGCTGATCAGTCCGGACTTCATGGCCTCGGACTACTGTTACGGTATCGAGATGAAGCGTGCCATGGAGCGGCACCAAGCAGGTTCCGCCGTGGTGGTCCCCGTCATTCTGCGACCCGTCGACTGGCACAGCGCGCCGTTCGGTGCCTTGAAGGCCCTGCCCCGCGACGGCAAACCCGTCGTGAAGTGGCCCACGCTGGACGATGCATTCCTCGATGTTGTGCAAGCCTTGCGGTCATTGCTGGCTACCCGATCGGCATCCACCACCCAGATGGCCATCTCACCTGCCCCGGCGAGCAAAGAGCCTAGCGAAGCCTCCGCCATCGCTCCGAGTCGCCCCCGCTCCGGAACGCTGGCGCTCGCATGCGAGTTCAAGGACATCGATCGCGACAGCTTCCTCGATGAAGCCTTCGCCTACATCCGAGCCTACTTCGAGAACTCGCTGCAAGACGTCGGCGAGCGCAACCCGGGCATCGCGGGCAAGCTTCGGCGGATCTCGGAAGTCGGCTTCACCGCAACGCTGTACCGCGATGGAAGCAAGCTGGCAGGTTGCTACATCCGCATTTCCAACGGATTCGGAAGGGATCGGAGCATCGGCTACTCGGGTAACGACAGCGCCCAAGACAACAGCTACAACGAGATGCTGAGTGTGGAGGCGGATCGACACACGCTGCACCTGGAGCCGATGATGGGGAACTGGTCCGGGTCCCCCTCGAAGTTCACACATGAAGGCGCGGCCGAACAGCTCTGGCAGCTCTTCGTCGAGCACCTGACTTAGGCACGAGCCTACGGCATCCTGAAGCGTCAACCAGCCTTTGAACCAGTCCACAGCAAGACCTACGGGCCGCTCCGGCCGACATCGAGCCACCAGAGAGGTCTCTCGCTGCTCGATCAGGCGTGCAAGTTCTTCGACGGCGCGCGGTCGGCCGTCCAAAGTGGTTCGCTAAAATGCCTTTGCTTGATCTTGCCTGGGGCTGTGGCCACCTGCTCATACCGTGCCGTACAAGCTCATGTTTGGTGATGGATTCATCGGTGGGTTCAGAAGGTGTTGCCGCATGAAGATCCACAAAAATCAACCGCTTGCAGCGCATCTCACGCTTCAGGTGCAGAACATCGAATAGGCGCGGCGCGGCAGCACCGGCCGCGCCGCTGCTCCGTCAGGCCGTCGATTGCGGCAGCGTGAACACCATGTTGGCCGCGCCGCGGAACTGGCCTTTCGTCACCAGGAAGTGCAGGGTTGCCGTGTCGCCGACCAGTTCGCCCACGTTGCCGCTGGCGGCCGCGCGCCTGCCCACCATCGCGCCGTAGAGGTTGCCCGTAGGCTTGGTGGCCGTGAAGTGGTTGCCGGTCACGCTCAGGAACACGCCCGCGCACAGGCTGGGCGCCGCGCCGAGGCTGTTGCCCTGCAGCACCACGGTGTGGAACAGGCCGTCGAATTTCCTGGCGATGAGCTGCTTCACCATGTCCTGGCCCAGGTTCAGGCGCGCCAGCTGGTTGTGCGCCACCACCAGCTGGCCGCGGCCGGCGGGTACCTGGAAGTCGCCGTTGTTCAAGGCGTTCACCAGGGCCGCTGCGGGAGGGGCCGTGCCCGCCGCGTCGGGGCCGGGCATGCCGTAGAAGGCGAGGTCGCCGGCGATCTGGCTGTGCATGATCTCGCACAGGCCCGGGGCGTTCTGCACCACCACCGAGGCCGGCGCCGCGGCGGCCACTTCGCATTGGTGCATGCGCAGCTCCGCCGTGCCGTCCACGACGATCCAGGGCTGGGGTGCTTCCTGCTTGCCGTCGATGCGCAGCCCATGCAGGCCCAGCTGCGCGTTGTTCGTGAGCTGCAGCATGGCTTTCGGAGACATGGCCAGCTGCAGGTCGCGCAGCTCCAGCGCGGCGAAGCCGCCCAGCGCGATTGGCCCGGCTACGTCCACCACGGCGGTGGGCCCGCAGCCGTGCAGCGACAGCCGCATGGGGGCATCGCTCTGCTTGATGGAGAGGCCATCCAGCGCATGCTGGCCCGGCAGGAAGCAGATGCACAGCTGGCCGCCGCGTTCCTTGAGCAGTTTTTGCAGCAGCTCGGTGCTCAGTTGCTCGAAGTTGCCGCCCTTGCCTATGGTGACCGCACAGCCGCCGCCGGCCTGCACGTTCGTCTGTGCCGTGGCGGCGAACACCAGGGTCTGTCCGGCCACGGGGTTGCTGTCGCTGCCCAGCAGATGGGCGCGCACGCGCTGCGGGCCCGCCGCGCCGAGCGTCCAGGGGCATGCGGCCTGGCCCGCGGCATCGGTGGTGGCATCGGCCACGCCGGCGGCGGGGCTGCCCACGGTGCCACCGCCGGCTTCGACCGTGAAGCGCACGCGCGCGCCTTCCACGGGCAGGGCGCCGCGCGCCACGCGCACGCGCAGCGGCTCGGCAACGGCGGCGCCGGGGGCGGCCTCCTGGCCGTCTCCGCCCACGTAGAGCAGCTGGGTCAGCCGGGTGAGCGGGGGAAACCATTCGCGGCAGTCGGTCACGGCGCCGATCAGGCCTGCGGCGTTCACCGTCACCAGGCCCAGCCGTGCCCAGCCGTCCTGCACGCCGGCGGGCGGCCGCGCCTGCGGCGCGCCATCGTCATCGAGCGGCCATTCGACGTCTGCCGTGGCGGTGCGCGCCGGTATCTGCCAGTAGTCGCCCACGCGGTAGCTGCCGCCCGGCGCAAAGCGCACCTCGACACCGTCCTCGAGCGGGATCCAGCTGCCCTCCACCACGGCGAGCGCGTTCTGGCCGGCCGCCGTGGGCCGCTGGTCCCAGCGCCGCAGCAGGGGGTGCAGGCCGGTGTCCTGCCCCAGGCTGCCCGTGGGCACGCCGGCCAGCACCAGTTCCAGCGCATCGTCGCCATCGTTCAGGTATTCGAACAATTGGCCCGCGCGCTGCTGCAGTGCCGCCGCGTCGTCCACCAGTTCCACGCGGTCGTGCGGCGCCAGGTCCAGGTTGGCGTCGCGCCCGCGCGCGGCCACGCGCACGGTGGTGCGCTGGGCCACGGTGTCCACGGCGATGGACTGCACGGCGTAGGCCACCGAGCCGTTTTCGCGCGACCACTTGAAGGTGGCGGCCCCCGTGTTCGCGTCCACGCTGTGGATCTCCACGCGGTACAGCTGGTTTTCGAGACGGCGGTAGCCCGCGCTGGCCGCCATGTCGCACACGCCAGTGGCGGCGAGCTGCGGCGTGGCGCGCGCGGCCAGGCGCGCGCCGGGTGGCGCGGCGAGGGCGTCCCAGCCCGCGATCGCTGCGCCGCAGGTCCAGGGCGTGTTGTTGGGCGGCGCCGGCAGCGCCAGGGCGCGCACCTGGGCGACCTGGCGTGCGCGCGTGGCCGTGTCCGGCCCGCCAAGGGCCACCTCGCGCATGGCCGGGTCTTCCAGCGCGCCGATGTGGCGCTGCCAGGCGCGCAGGTAGATGAGGTAGGTGCCCGGCGCCAGGCGCTGGGCCACGCCGCCGTCGGGCTGGTTGGCCAGCGACGCGCCTTGCTCCCACACGCAGTGCTGGCCTTGCACGTAGTAGCAGCCGGGGCCTATCAGCAGGCTGGCCGCGGGCAGCGCGGCGGGTGCGCCGGCGCCGCCGGCCGCCACGCGCCAGACCTGGCCGGCGCCGGCCAGCCAGGCATCGGCGCTGCCCGCCACCGACAGGCCCGTCAGCATGGGGCTGCCGGCCACGGGCTGCGCGGTCCAGGTCGTGCCGCCGTTATTGGTCGCCAGCAGCGTGCCGCCGTCGCCTGCCGCCCAGCCGGTCGTCGCATTGCGCATGCGCAGCGCGCGCAGCCGGGCGGTGCTGCCGCTGGTTGCGGCGCTCCAGGTGGCGCCGCCATCGTTGCTGACCAGCAGCGTGCCGCCGTCGCCCGCCGCCAGGGCCTGGGCGCCGTTGAGCACCACGGCGCGCAGCGTGGCCGTGGTGCCGCCGTCCACGCGCGCCCAGCTCTGGCCGCCGTCGCTGCTGCGCACGATGGCGCCGCCCTGGCCCACGGCCAGGCCGTTCTGCGCGCTGGTGAAGGCCACGGCGTACAGCCGCGCCATGCCGGTGGCGTGCTGCGTCCAGGTGGCGCCGCCGTCCGTGGTGGCCAGCGCCAGGCCGCCGTCGCCCACGGCCCAGGCGCGCTGGGCATCGAACGCGGCCACGCCGCGCAGCGTCTGTGGCGTGCCGCTGCCCTGCGCAGCCCAGGTGGCGCCGGCGTCGGTGGTGCGCGCTATGGTGCCGCCGTCGCCCACGGCCCAGCCGGTGGCGGCGGCGCGTGCGATGGCGCGCAGGTGGCGCGTGCTGCCCGTGTTGGCAACGGTCCAGGTGCCGCCGCCGTTGCTGGTGACCAGCAGCACGCCGTCCTCGCCCGCGATCCAGACGTTGTTCGCATCCAGCGCGTGCACGGCCAGTGCGCGCATGCTGCCCGTGAGCGCGAAGCCCGCGCCCTCGGCCGGGCCGCCGCTGGCGCCTATCGCGTCCTGGGCCAGGTGTTCGTGGCGGTGGCGCGTGATGTCGCCCTGTTCGTTGAAGTCCGCGTCGGTGAGCACGCGGCCCTGCTGCAGGCGCACCGCCGTGTAATGGCTGCGTGGGTCGAAGGTCTCGCGGGAGAGATCGCCTTGCATGGTGGTACCTCTTTGCCTCGTCAGTTGGCGAAATACACCCCGGCCGTCAGGCCCAGGCGCAGGTATTCGGCGAGCGCGTCGCGCAGGTTGGCCTCGCGCTGGGGTTGGCGCAGCCGCTCGTAGGCGCCCATTTCGGCGCCGCTCTCGGCGCCGGTGCGGATCTGCGCGGCGCAGTGCAGGTCGAGCTGCGCAAGCCCCGGGTCGCCGTAGCGGCGCGAGGTGAACAGCGGCCGCACCGTGGCCTCGACCTCTGCGCGCACGGCGTCTTCCTCGGCCGCCGTGGGTGGCTGCAGGCCGGCGGCCAGCGCCGCCGCGCGCAGCGCGGCAATGCGCGCATCGGCCTCCAGCTGCGGCTGGCAGCGATAGCGGCGCGGCACGGCCGACGCGGGCGGCACGTAGCAAAAGCGCACGCAGCCGGTCTGGCGCCGCTCGGCCACGGCCGGCGCGTCGAAGATGCAGTCGCTGGCCGAGATCGTGAGCCCATGGACAGCGCCGAGGAAGCTCGCGCGCTGCAGGTCCAGCGGGGCCTGGGGCGTCGAAAGCGCGGCGCCGCCGGCGGCGCCCGCGTCCTGCAGGCCGACGATGCTGTCCGCCACGGCCACGCTGCCGACCGGGCCGGTGACGGCTATCGGCGCGGCCTGGCTGGACAGCACGCGCAGCGCCAGGCGCGGGCTGTCGCTGCCGACCGTGATGTGGGTGCCGCCGGGCAGCACGGTGCAGTGCGCCAGCTCCACCTGGCCCAGGGGGCCGGAGATGTCCAGCGGCCCCTGCAGCAGCAGGCCGTTGAGGAACAGCGCGCCGGGGTCGAGCGCATCGGCCGCAGCCGTGCCGAGCACCTGCAGGCGGCCCTGCCAGTGGGCGCGCGTCTGGCGTGCCTCGAAGCGGCCCGGCTGGCGTGCCATGGTGCCCGGCAGCGCATCGGCGACAGGCGTGGGCGGCCATTGGCCCGAGACGATCATGAGCCGCGAGCCCTCGGCGATGTTGACGGCCAGCGGCGCGGCATCGCTCTCCGTCAGGCTGTCCATCAGCACGATCACGCCGGTGCGGCCGGCGGGCAGCGCGTTCCAGGCCTGGACCGCGTCGCGCAGCGTGGCGAACAGCGTGCCCGTGGCGCCCAGCGGCAGCAGGTGCGTCACGCCCACCTGCCAGACCGCGGGGTCGAAGAAGCCGCCCGCATCGTCCTGCGCCGCCGTGCCCTCGGACAGGCTGGCGCTGGCGGCGCGCAAGGCGTCGCCGCGGTCGTAGGGGCCGCCGCCGACGTCGGCCGCGCTGCCATGCGCGGCATGCAGCCAGACCTGCTGCACGTCGAGCGCCGCGGGAAAGGCCATGCGGCCGCGCTGCACGTCGATGGCGGCCACGCGTGGCGGGACGGGCAGCGTCACCGCGTCGGGGATGTCGCAGATCCACAGGCCCTCGCGCGCGATCTCCACGGGCAGCGTCTCGCCCGCGAGCCGGACGAACACGCGCAATACGGGGTCGTGCCCGGTCATGAAAACGGGGGAGGTACCGGCATCGCCGGCGCGCAGCCGTTCGAGCTCCGCATGCAGGGCCAGCGGGCGCAGCGGCGCGCCCGCGTTCTCCTCGCGCGCGGCCTGGGTCACGGCGCCGCCGGTCTCGGTGCGCGGCAGGTTGAACAGCGGCGCGTCCACGCCGGCCGGGTGCATGTGCCACCAGCCCGCGGCGTTGCGGCGCGCGCTGATGAAATCGGCATCCGCATCGCCGGGCGCGCCCCGGCCCAGCGGCTGGGCGCGCAGCCGCCACAGGAAGATGCCTACGTTGGGAATGTTGAAGCGCCCGCCGGCGGTGTCGGCATTGCGCACCTCCAGCAGGTGCGCGAAGGGGTCGAATGCGCCGGCGCTGGCGCGGGCCAGGTCGGCCCGCGCGGCGTCGCGTACCGAGGCGGTGGCCGCGGATGCGAGGCGCACGTGGTTCATGTGCTGCGTGGTCGCCAGGCGCTGGAAGAACTCCACGGCGGCGGCCGGCCAGCCGGTCACGTCGCGGGCCAGCTGCTCCAGCACCAGGGCCGTGCCCTTGCGGCGCCGGTAGGCCAGGGTGTTGGCCACCCAGGCGCGCGCGCTGACGCCCGCCGAGGGGACGGGGCGGATGGGCCGCGCACCGACCAGGTCGCCGATATAGGGCACGGTCCATTCGTCGCAGGTCTCTATGAACCAGTTGTCGTACAGGCGCGCGGTGTCGGCCTCGAGCGCCGTGAGCTCCTGCTCGATCACGGCCAGCAGGGCGCGCAGCGGCAGGCCCTGCTCGGCGTCGCGCAGGCGGTGGATGGCCGGCAGCAGCTGGTACAGTCGTTCGGGGGTGAGCAGGCTCATGGCTTGGCCTCCGACAATTGAACGGCGGCGGGGTTGATCAGCAGCAGCTCGGCCGGCTGCATGGCGCCGGCATCCCAGCGTGCGCCAAAGGCCGGCAGCACCTGCAGTGCGCCGTCGCTGGCCGTGCCTTCGCCATAGGGCTGCAGCACCTGCAGTTCCACGGCCACCACGCCCGGCACCTGGTGCAGCAGCGCTTGCACGGCAGCGGCGGTGACGGGCTGCGCCAGGTCGCACGCATCGAAGCCATAGGCCTGCAGCAGCCGCGCGCGGCCATCGGCGAGCACGGCGTCGGCCTCGTACTGCGGGTCCATCACCAGGCTTGCCGAGCAGCGGAAGTAGCGCAGCGCCGCGGCGGCGAGCTCGAACTGCTGCGACGGGTCGGACTGGCCGGCGATCGCCTTGCGCAGGTTCCCGAGCACCTCGCCATCGGGGGCGCCGCCGGTCGCGCCCAGCACCGAAACCAGCACGCGCAGGGCGCCGCCCACGCTCACGAGGTCGGCGCGCGCCTTGCCTATGCCGGGAAAGGCACGCGCGTAGTCCTGGTAGTCGGGCAGGGAGACCACGCGCTCGAAGGCCAGCAGCGTCAGGGGCGCATTGCGGCGCGCGTCTTCGCGCTTTTCCGGGTCCTGGGCACCGCCGGCCGGCAGCGGGTTGGTCACGCCGCGCAGGCCCAGGGGCATGGCGCGCGGCATGGTCAGGGTGCCGGCCGCCACCTCGCCGTCGCGCCCGAGGCCGGTGCGGTAGCTGGCGCGCAGGTTCATCTGCCCGGTGGGCAGGCGCGCGCCCTGGCGGCCGTCGCCGAACAGCAGGCTCAGGCGCGCCTCGTTGTCGATGCGCGTGGCAAACACGTGCTCGTCGGGGCCGGCGCCGTACAGCGAAGGGCGCTCGCTCCACAGCAGGCCGTTGACGCGCAGCGCCAGCGTGCTCTGCGCGCCGGCGGCGCTGGCGGCCGACAGATGGGTGGTGGGCGGGCGGCGCAGCGTGAACTGCTGGAAGGCCTGGGCCGCATTGCCGTTGCCCAGCACCTCCTGCACGCTCTCGCCATGCGTGGCGGCGACCACGTTGGCGTGGATGCGCAGGCCCTCGCGCACATAGCTGAACTGCAGGCCGTTCTTGCCCTTGAGCATCAGCGTGCTGCGGCCGTTGGCGTGCACCACGTCGTCGAGCACCGCGATCTCCGCCGCGTCCACGCCGGGAATGTCGCTGCGCGGGCCGACGAAGGCGAGCGGCTTGCCGCGCGCAAGGCCCAGCACCATGGCCGAGAGCTCCACGCGCACGGTGCCGGCTGCCACGGGCGCCTCGATCGGCAGGTCCACCAGCGGCTGGCGCCGGCTGGCCACATGGGCCGTGGTGTCGCGGAACTTGAAGGCTTCCGCGGGAGGCGCGGGAAGGGGCTTGCCGTCGCTGCCGGCCATGCGCAACGCCATCGCACGGCCGGACAGGCCGTAGTCCGCGCGCGCCGCTTCGCGGGCGTCGTACAGGGCATAGGTGCCGGCCTTGACGGAGGGCGAGTCGAGCACCACCCAGCTGCCCGGGACGAGCCCGGGCACCGGCCGCTCCAGGTAGGCATGCTGGGGCGTGAGCGCGGCGCCCTGCGAATCGGTCCAGACGCTCGGGTTGGTGCTGTCCCAGTTGGTCGGGTAGTAGTCCGCGCTGCCCTTGGTGTTGCTGGCGGGCAGGGAATTCCACTGCGGTGCGTTGTTGCCGAAGAAGCCCAGCCGCGCGCCGAAGCTGAAGGCGCCGGCCTCGGGCGCGACCGGCGTGGCCGGCGGATGCAGGCTGGCGGTGACCGCCTGCACCAGCTGCAGGCTGCTCCAGCCCTGGATGGTGACCATGGCCTGCAGTTCGCTCTCCTGCCAGGCATGGCCGCTGATGGTGTTGGCGATGTTGCCGCTGGTGAAGGAGACGCTTTCCAGCTGCGCCTGCGCGAAGTTGCCGAAAGAGAGCACGCCCACCGGCACATGCCACTGCAGCCGCGGCGGCGCGGCCGGCGCGACCGGGTCGGGCAGGGGTTCCAGCCCGATGCGCACGCGCTGCAGCGCCTTCTCATCCTCGACCTCGGTT
This sequence comes from Alicycliphilus sp. T452, assembly GCF_054512775.1. NCBI lineage: Bacteria > Pseudomonadati > Pseudomonadota > Betaproteobacteria > Burkholderiales > Comamonadaceae > Alicycliphilus > Alicycliphilus sp. T452. Next base: position 205,260 of record NZ_JBTNEH010000006.1, on the reverse strand, counting down.
GCGCGCAGCACCAGCTGGCGCAAGGCGGCGCCGTTCTTGCCCACGAACAGCAGCAGATCGCCCGCCTGGATGGTGTTGGCGTCCGTGCCTAGGTAGACGCGGGCGACCTCCAGCGCATCGACCGTCGCGTCCACCGGCAGGCCCGGGTCCAGGCGGTACAGGTCGCCGCTGGCGAGGCCGGGGTGCAGGCCGTCGGTGCCGGGGGGCATGCTGCCTTGCGGAAGCAGCAGCACCAGCCGCCTGGAGTCGCCGGCGACGTCCAGCAAGGCCATGTCGGCCGGCCTGGCCAGGCGCGGGCGCAGGGCGTTCCATTCGGCGCGCGCCAGCAGCTCCCCGGAAGTCTCGAATATCTGCGGCAGCTTGTCCTGTGGCGGCACGCTCTGGATGGGGGTGCCGGCGGCGATGGTGCACACGCCCGGCGCGCCCGGCGCGTCCTCCACGGTGAAGACCAGGTGCACGCCGGCGGCCACGCCGGGCCTGAGCTCGTAGCCCACGGCCCGCGCCAGCTCCAGCACCGAGCGGCGTTCGGTCGCGGTGCGCAGAAAGCCCTCATTGGCGATGCGCTCCTGGTAGAAGCTCAGCACGTCGGCCATGCAGGCGGCGGCGTCCACCAGGGCCACCGTGGCGTCGTCTGCCTCGCGCGTGCCCAGCGCCGCCAGCGGCCGTGGCGCGCCGGGGGCGGGTTCGCCCGGGTGCCATAGTGGCAGTCCGGCCAGCATGCGCTGGTGGAAGCCGGGCTGGGTGTCCACGCGCCAGGTGAGCGCCGGCAGGCCGGGGGCGTTGTATATGGGCTCGCGCGGCTGCTGGCCCTCGCAGCAGTGGCAGCCGGCCAGGGTGTCGTCGCTCATGGCGCGCCTCCCGTTGCATGCACCTGGAACGCGATCTTTCCGTTCTGCGGTGCATTCGGGTCGTTGTCGAGCCGTGCAATCTCCAGCCGCGCCATGGTGATCCGGCCGGCGCCGATCTCGCCCGCATCCGCGTGGCCCAGGCGCCGAAAGCGCAGCGGCTTCACGAACGCGACGCCCGGCACGGCCATGGCGGCGGCGGCCACGGCGCTCAGGTAGACCGGCTCGCCGAAGCTGTACCGGTCGGGGTCGAAGAATCCGCCGGGTGCCGTGCCGAACCGCTGCAGCAGTCGCTGCTCGACGTCTGCCGGGAAGTAGCCCGGCCTGGCGCAGACATGCAGCGCGATGTCCAGCGCCACGTAGGCCGGTGCGTCGATCTCCACGTCGTGGCCGGCCAGGCGGAAGCGGTCGATGAAGGCGTTGATGCTGTCCTCGAAGGCCGGGTCCACGCCCTCGCTGCCGCGCCGGTCCACGGTGACGAACATGGTGTGCCAGCTGCCCGTCCAGCGCCGCGTGGCCACGGCGCGCTGCACGCGCGGGTCGCGCATGGCAACGGCGGCGTAGTCCTCGGGCGTGACGGCGCGCTCCTGGCGGCGGAAGGCCTGAGGCGCGTCCATGCGCGCGCGCGCCAGTGCCAGCGGCGCTGCGCCGCCGCTGGCGGCAAGCGGGTTGCGCACGCGCGTGATGCCGTCGAAGCCGCAGAGCACATGGGCGATCGTGCCGGCGCCGACGTTGCCGGCGCTGCCGTTGCCTTCGCGCATGCGCAGCGACAGGCGCTCCAGCGCGCCGGGGCGCCTGCCGTTGACGCCGTCGCCAAAGCGCAGCAGCACGCCGCCGCCGTCGCCGGTCTCGACCACGAAGTCGGCCGCCTGGGCATCGCTGCCCAGCAGGTCGCGCCGTGCGGACCAGGTGCGGCCGTCGCCGTCGCTGGTGACCTGCATGGCCTCGCGCGTGTCGGCCGGTGCGCGCCCGAGTGCCGCGGTGGCCGGCGCGGCGGCGTCGACCAGCGTCAACTGCCCGAGCGCATCGCGCACCAGGCCCTGGCGCGTGGCCGGCAGCAGGCTGCCATCTGCCGGCCGCATGCGCGGCACGCGGCCGCCGGGCACGGGCAGCAAGGGCTGGCTGTGCTCGGGGCTCATGCCGTGGTCGGCCAGCGCGATGTTGGCGCAGGCGCCGGCCATGTCCTGTGCCAGCGTGCCGCCTATGACCTTGGACAGGCACAGGTCGAACGGCAGCGCATCGCCTGCCGCCCATTGCACTTCCACCAGCGGCTGCCCGGTCACGGGATCGCGCCGCGGCGTGGGCGCGGGCGTGCGGTCGGCGCCGGCCTCGGGATCGACGCGGGTGAGCCGCACCACGTGGCGCTGCAGAGGGTCGGCGTCCTGCGCCAGGCCGTTGGTGGTGCCGGCGCGTGCCTCCAGCAGCAGCAGGTCGCCGGCGCGCAGGCGCAGGCGATGGGCCGTGTCGTCGCGCAGGAAGGCGCGCGTGGCGCCGCGCGGCAGGCAGCAGGCCTCGTCGCTCCAGGTGTAGAAGCGCAGGTCGTTGTGCGCGCTGTAGAGCGTAAGCGGCGTGAGCAGCTCGAAGGGCTGGGCGCCGGAGCGCACCAGGTCGCGCGCCTGGGCGCGCGATGGCAGCCGCCTGCCTGCGCCGGCTGCCTGGGTCAGCAGCAAGGTGCCGTCCAGGCCGGTGGCGGTATCGCAGGCCGTGAGCTGCCGGCCGTCGGCCGTGGCATCGACCTCGAACGCGACCCAGGCGCGCGCGTTGCCGCCCTCGTGCACCGCGTAGTCGAGCAGCCGCGCATGGCGCTTGACCGAGACGCGCTGGCGCGCCGTGCCCAGGTAGGCCTCGGTGGCCACGGCGTCCTGGAAGTAGGCGATCTCGTCGGCGCGGTAGGCCAGCGCTTCCGCGAGCGTGACCAGCAGGTCGGCCGGGTTGCGTTCGCGCCAGCCGGGCATCAGCACCGACAGCCGGTCCAGCACTAGGCGGCGAAAGCTCTGGTAGTCGCGCGCCAGGTAGTCGATGTCGGGCACGTGCGGAATTTCCGGGGCGCAGGAGCCGGCTGCACGGCAGTCGAAGTCGCTGGGGCAATCGACCTTGAAGCCGAATGCGATCTGCGCGAGCGCCGGGTCTATGCCGTCGGGGGGCGCGTCCGATCCGGCCGAGGCCACCAGGCGCAGGGTGTAGCGCGAGAAATCACCGGTGCCGTCCAGCTCCACCTGCAGGGTGCGGCCGCTGGCCGCCACGTTCAGCACGCGCGGGTCGTGCACGCGCTGGCCGCCGCGCACCTCGACGTTGGCGGCCGCCAATGGAACGGCGGGCGCCTGGGACAGGTCGTGCACGAAGTGCAGCACCAGGTGCGGCTCGCCGTGCATCACCTCCAGGTACTCGATGCCGTTGAACCAGCGCGGGGGTGTCTCCAGCGCCGCGGCGCGCAGGGCGGCGATGCGGCGCGGGTTCTTGCAGAGGTATTGCTGCGTGGTCATGACGAGAGGCTCCTGGTGAAGCTGGCCTCGCCGGCTTGCTGCGTCTCCAGCACGGTGTAGCGCACGGCCACCGTGAGGGTGGCGTCCTCGCTGCTGGCGGCGACCGCGTCGATGCGCAGCAGATGCCCCAGCCACTGCTGCAGCGAGGCCTGGACCAGCGCCTGCACCGTCACGGCCAGCTCCGGGCTGTTGGGCGCGAACACGAGCTGCATCAGGCCGCAGCCGAAGTCGGGCCGGTTCACGCGCTCGCCGGGCACGGTGAACAGGAGCTGCTCGATGAGGCCATGCAGCCAGGCAGTGCGCGTAGCCTCGCCGGTGCGGCCGCGCCCATCGGCGTGGTAGGGGAAGGCGACGTAGGTATTCATGGTTCACACCCCCAAGACACGGGTCTGCGCGGCGACCGGAACGAGCGGCGTGCCGGTGGGCGTGCAGATCGCCTGGCCGCTCATCAAGAGCACGGGCTGGCCGGCGGCGAACACGCGCGTGGCCGCCACCACCCATTGCGCCGTGATGCAGGGGCCGTTGCCCTGCGGCGGCGAGAACGCGCAGCCGGCCACCAGCCAGGGCGCGGCCTGCGTGGCCACGGGCTGGCCCGAGACCAGCACGCGGGCCACGGGTGCGCCGGGCGTGGCCTGGCCGCCATGTGCGCACAGCACGGTGGCGCCTAGGTGGAGCAGGGGGCCGGGCATGGCATGCTCCTCAGACCACCGTCAGCGCGCCGGCGTTGATGTTCACGGTGGGGCCCGTCATGATCAGCGAGGCGCCCTTGCCGTTCTGGATGTAGATGCCGGTGTCGTTGACGATCAGCGTGGCGCCGGTGGCGCTCTTGAGCATGATGCCGCCCGTGGGGCCGGGCAGGTCGCTGATGGTCAGGCCGTTCTGCAGCGTGGTCTGCAGCGTGAACGCCTGGACGCCTGGCGGCGTGGCGCGCGCCAGGGCCGGCACCTCGGCCGCGCTGCCCCAGAAGCACCCGACCCAGATGGGGTGGTCGGGGTCGCCCTGCTCGTACTCGATCCACACGCCCGAGCCGATCATGGGCAGCGCGAACATGCCGTTCTGCATGCCGGCCACCGGCACGCAGGGCATGGCCCAGGTGCCCGGCACCAGGCCCGTCACGTCGGGCACCTGCACCTGCAGCCGGCCGATCTGCATGGGGTCGATGTTGTTGAGCACCATGCCGCGGTACTTGCCGTAGAACTTGTCGTTCATCTTCTCCTCCTTCAGACCGGCACCGTGGGCGTGATCGAGACCAGGCCGTTGCGCGTGAGCTCGAAGCTTTGCTTGAACTCGCCGCGCTTGATCTTGCTGGTCACGCTCTTGACGTAGTACAGGCCGTCGTAGGCCACGCCCGCGCCGCGCACGCCGACCAGGCCGCGCGCCTTGAGCACGCGGCCGTAGCGCAGCACGTCCAGGCTGCCGATGCCGCTCACGGCGTCCTGCGAAGTGGCGGCCTCGGCCAGGCCGGCCGAGATGGCGCGCATCGGGCTCATCTTGGCCGTGTCCTTGAGCGGCTTGAGGTTGGCGATCGGCGTTGGCAGCGCAGCCAGTGGCGGCTGCAGCGGATTCAGGTTGGGGATGGGAACCGGGATGGGCGCGCGCGTGAGCTGGTTCTGGATGAAGACCACGGGCAGCACGCCCTTGGTCGCATCGAACGAGAACGACAGGGACTCCACGTTGGTCAGCGCGTCCATGTCCAGGTTCAGCGCCGGCTGCGGCACGCCGATCTTGATCTCGGGTCCGAAGTAGGCGATGTTGGTGCCCGCCGCCGGCCCCGGCTCCACGTAGAACACATAGCCGACCTGGCGCGCCAGCTCCTGGATGTAGGCCAGGTCCGTGCCCTGCTGGGCCGGAATCTTGTCGATGGGGATCTGCACGTCGGGAAACAGCACCGGTATCACCATCGGTATCAGGCCGAAGGGCGCGTACTTGGCGCACAGCAGCGCCACGCGTCCCTCCACGGGCACGGCCGGAAACGGCAGGCCGCTCCAGTCCTGCATGTCCATGGCCTTGGTCACGTCCTCGCCGGTCACCGTGAGCGTGCCTGCCTGGCCGCGCCCGCCGGGCTGCACCTCGACGTGCGTCATCACGCCGTCGAACAGCGGCTGGGCGCTGCCGTTCATCGTGAGCACCAGCAGCACGCGCAGCGGCGGCGTGGCCATGCCGGTGTTGGTGCCGGCCGCGAGCAGGAAGATGGTGTTGAGCTCCGAGCGCGCGGTGATCGTGAACGTGAGCTGAAAGCCCGAGGCATTGCCCGCCGCCGTGCGCACCTCCACGCTCTGCAGCGCGTCCAGCACCGCGCGCGGCACCGGCAGCGGCACGATGGGGCCGACCAGCAGGGTGAGCTGAATGCCTTGGGCGAACATGGTCAGCTCTCGGCGGGGGGCGGCACGCCCTCGGGCAGGGTGATGCGCAGCGCGCTGCCGGGCCGGGCCACCATGGCCTCGGGCAGCATGGCGCCGTTGGCATCGGCCAGGCGCCACCATTGCTCGGCCGCGCCCAGGTACTGCGCCGCCAGCTGGTCGGCGCGCTGGCCGGCGGCCAGCGTCACGGTCTGCACGGTGGCGAAGCTCTCGGGCGGCGGCAGGAAGCGGCGCGTGACATAGGCCACGGTGCGGCCGTCGGGCAGCCGGGCCTGGGCCGTGGGCAGGCCGTGGTACCGGCTGTCGGGCGCGAATGCCGGCTGGGCCAGGCCGTTGGCCTGCAGGAAGGCGGCGATGGGGTCGGCCATGGTCAGACTCCCGTCACGCCCAGCGTGGAAAGCGAGGCCGGTTGGGCCTTGGCGGCCAGCTGCTCGCGGTTTTGCAGATAGGTCATGAACAGCGAGCCGCCCTTGGACGCGAAGCCCAGGTCGTCCACCGTCAGCACGCGCAGGCTGAGCGAGGCCTTGGCATGGATGGGGTTCAGCGCCGGGTCGAAGGCCTCTTCGGTCACCGAGAAGCTGGTCAGCTTGACCGGGATGACGCGCCCCGCGCCCCACACGAGCAGCAGCAGCGGCGCCAGCATGGGCGCGATCTCCAGCGTGCCCATGCTGGCCTGGCTGTTGACCTTGCCCAGCTGTGCGCTGCTGGGCTGCGAGAGCGATTCCAGCAGCGCGATCTGCGGCGCGATGCCGCAGGCCACGGCGGCGGCGTTCTGGTCGGGGAATTCGAGCTGGTCGGTCGCGTCCAGGTCGGCCTCGAAGCTGATGGTCTCCACGGCCGGCCCCTTGAAGCGCGTGGGCTCGGCGCGGTCGGCGCCGGCCTCGCCGCCGCTTTCCTGCGACTTGAGCTCGCGCTTGAGCGATTCGGCGTTGTACTGCAGTGCGATCACGCGTTGCACCTGGGCGGTCTCGGGGTCGATGAGCACGATGCCGCCCTTGGTGAGCTTGGGTGAGGAGCTGATCGTCATGACGAGGCCTTCCCGGCTAGTTCACCTTTGTCGTCTTCCACTTGCGGACCCACTTCCGCTTGTCGCTCTTGTGGAGCGTTTCCTTGTCGGTGTGGATTTCGAGCCGCTTGATCTTTCCCCCGGAGCGGTCGAACACCTCGCGCATCGCGGCGATGCGCGCGGCGTCGTCCTTCTGCGGGGGCAGGTCGCCGTCGGCCTCCATCTGCCTGGCCCGGTCGAGCAGCCACTTGTCGAAGGTTTTCCCGAGTGCCTTGTCGCCCTTGGCGACGCGGTCGTCGATCTCCTGGCTGGACTTGACCTCGACGACCCTTTCCTTGCCGTGCCGGGTGTTCACCTCTTCGCCGTCCTCGTCCTTGTCTGCCCGCCGTGCGAAGCGCTCGTTGCTCGTGCGCAGCGTGGAGTCGATGGCCTTGAATTGCGCCCCGCCGAAGATCGTGCCCACGGCCTTGCCGGTTTCCTCGGAGCGGCCGACATAGCAGCCGTAGAACTCCACGGTCGCGCCGGGAGCCATGGCGTCCTTGGCGATGGAGGCGACCTTCTGGTCGGCCGCCATGTCGCTCAGCTCCTGGGCGGTGACGAAGCGGCGGTCGGCCTCGCCCCTGGGTGTCATCTTGATGCCGCCCGTGGTGCTGCCATGGCCGATGATGCGGATTTCGCCGACCTTGGTCTTGCTGTCCTTGGCGTACTTGGCCGCGTATTCGGCGGCCTCCTGGATGTTGTCCACGACGACCACTTTTTCGCCGAGCGTGTTCTGCACGTAGTCGGTCACGTCCTGCGTGTAGGCGTCGTCGGGGGCGCGCATGACGAAGGTGATGCGCGTGCCTGCGGGCGCCTGGCCGGCCGCTTTGTCGTCGGCCTTGTCCTGGGCCCCCGCGCCCTTGCCGTCGTCGGCCTGGATGTGCGGGGAACCGGTGCGCGCCGCGGTGCCGGCCCTTGCCGAGAGGCCGTTCACCGCGCGGTCGGCGGCGGTGTTGGCCTCGTGCTCGTCGTGCGCATCGCGCCTGAGCGTGGCGCGGCCGGTGCCCGCACCGCGCTGCTGCGCCACGTGTGCGAGCTCGTGCGCTAGCAGGCGCTGGCCGGCCGGCGAGGCAGGCCTGTATTCGCCATGGTTGAAGGCGATGTGCCGGCCGATCGTGAAGGCCCGCGTGCCCAGGGCGCTGGCAGCCTCGGCGGCGGCGCGGTCGCTGTGCACGCGCACGTTGGCGAAATCGACGTCGAAACGCGCCTGCATCGGCTGGCGCACCGAAGCCGGCAGTTCGTCGCCCGGCTTGCCAACCAGCCGGTTGGCCGCCTCCTCGCCGCGCGCGGGCCGGCTGTCCCTGCGCGGCACGGCCGCGTCGGCGGCTGGCTTGTGATCGCGCTCATGGGTCATGCCGGGGCCTCGCGTCGGGAAGGAGCCGTGCCCGGCCATGCACCATGGCCCCGGATTCGGCGGACCATTCGTGGTGACCTTTGAGGGAAAGGCGAAGCCTGCGGGTGGTGTTCATGATTTCCGGCGCCCCATGTCCACATCGGCCGGAGATTCCTTGCCGCTCCACGCTGACGCTGTTGATTCATGTGCCGACTCCTGGTGTGAGCAGGCGTGCCACGGCCTGGCCGAGCGCCTGGCCGTGGGCGCCGGCGTCGCCATCGGCGGCCAGCGTGACGCGGCCGGCCCGCAGCCGCGCCGCCGCCGGCAGGCTCGGCAGAGCGGCGGCCGCGCCTGGCGCGGCCAGCCGCTGCGCCAGCGCGTCGTGCAGCGCCGCCGCCAGCGCCGGGGTGTCGGCGGGATCGATACCGCGCAACACCAGCCGGTCGATGTGCAGCACGATGCGGTTCATGGCTTCGCCCCCTTGGCCGGCTTGGCGGCGCCCGTGCCCAGGGCTGCGGCCGGCGCCGTGACGGTGGCCGAGCGCGTGCGCGTGGTGCCGTAGCGGCGGCCGGTGGTGTACAGCGGCGCGCCGGCCTGCAGCGTGACGGTCCACTGGTTGCCGACCTGCTTGTCGATGCGCACCATGACCGAGCCGACGAACAGCCGGCCCTGGCTGTCACGGCCGAAGTGCGTCATCGGGTAGCTGTGGCGGCTCAGGTAGGGGGGCTTGTTCATCAGCAGATAGCTGTTGCCGGGCTGGATCCATTCGAGCTTGGCGAGCACCTCGTCGTAGATCGGGATCACGTCCTTGTCGGTGCGCGTGGGCGGCTTGGCGGGGTCGGCCGGCACCACCTGCGGGTCGCCCAGGCTGTCCTGGTCGGCCGCCGGCGGGGGCGTGGCGTCCGGGCTGGCCGGGGCCGGATCGGCGGCCGGACCGTCCTGCGCCGCCTTGCCGGCCCGCAGCGCGGCCATGCCCTGGCGCAGCGATTCGACGACCTGGTCCTCGGTCTTGCCGGTGGCCGGACCCATGCGGCGCAGCAGTTCGTCGACCTCGGCATCGGTCAGCGGCGGCTGCATGGCGCGGGCCGCCTCCAGCAGCTTGTTGCGGGCCGATTCGGTGAAGCGCGGACCGCCGGCGGCCGGGCGCGCCATGCCCTCGACCAGCCGTTCTGCCGGTGACTGGGCAGGCTGTGGCCGGGCTGATGGCTCCGCATCGGGGGGCGCTTGCTGCGCGGCCGGCTCCTCGTGCGTGGCGGCGCTGCCACTACCACTACCGGTGTCGCCGGCCGGCGCGGCGGGGGCGCTGCCGCCGCGCTGGCGCGCCGCGATGCGCTGGCGGATCTGCTCGACCGTCACCTCACCCTGCGGCATCTGGCCCTTCACTCCGTCGGTGGCCTGCAGCAGCGCCTGCAGTTCCTCGTCGCTGAAGGTGTCCAGGTTCTGCGCCACCACGCGCGTCAGCTGCTCGGCCGCCTCACGCCGGGCTTCGTCGTAGTTGCCAGTGCGGGCCGCCTCGGTCAGCAGCTTGCGCAGGCGGTCGTCCTTGCGCAGGGCTTCCTTGATGTCGTCGGGGATGGGCTGGCCGGTGGCGTCGCCGGACTTGATCAGCGTCTCGATCGGGTCCTCGCCCGGGCCGATGCTGGCCTCCGCGCCCTTGGCCAGCAGCGCCACGATGGCCACCGCCGAGGCCGCGGCCAGCAGGCGGCTCTTGGCCAGCCCCTTGAGCTTGGAGGCCAGGGTGGCCAGCGTGGCCGTGGCCGCCAGCGCGGCGGCGAAGGCGGGCACCAGGCTGCCGCCGGGTGCGCGCTCCTGGCTGTCCTTGCGCGCGGGCTTCCTGTCCTTGACCTTGACGTCCTTCTCGACCGGCACCGGCACGGGTGGGGGCGGCTGCTTGCGGCAGGGACAGCGGCTGCGCACCTGGCTGTACGGCGGCGTGCAGAAGTAGCCGAAGATGCCGGGCTCCATCAGGTGCACGCCGAGCTTCTGCTGCGCGCAGCCGGCGGCCTGGGCCAGCGGGTCCGGCATGGTCAGGCCGTTGCCGACGCGGATGGCCGCCACCAGCGGCGTGATGGTGCGGCCCGGATAGACGGCCTGCACCTGCTCCATGTAGTACGCGAGGTCCTTGACGCCCTGGGCCAGCCCGGCCGGCGTGGAGGGCTTGATCTCGCCGATGGCCAGCCCCGTCGGGGTGGCCTGCACCAGGTCGAGCCGGCCGTTCTCGTCGCCGGGCGCGCTGAACGGCATCTCGTCCAGGCGCGCGGCGGCCATGCCCGTGCCCAGGCCCAGGAACGCGGTCTGCACTACGGTGTGCGCCACGCGGCCGGCGTTGGCCGGCCCCTGGCCTGGGTAGGCGGTGTCGTAGCAGATGCCGCAGCCGCCCGCCGCTTCGTTGCTGACGGGAACGCGGTGCAGGCGGCTGCTGCCGGCGCGCAGCCGCACCTGCGCCGGCCGGCCGGCCGCCACGCGCTGCGCGGCGGCCTCGGCCTCGTGCTCCATGGCGCTGTCGGCGCCGTCGATCGCCAGGCGCTGCAGGCCGCCCGCCGTGCCCTGCTGCTGCACGGTGTGGGCCAGCTCGTGCGCCAGCAGCGGGCCGGCGGCGGGCCGCTGGCCGGGGCCGAACACGATGTGCTGGCCCACCGTGTAGGCCAGCGCGCCGACGGCCTGGGCCGAGGCCTGGGCCTGCGCGTCGGCATGCACGCGCACGCGGCCGAAGTCGTGGCCGAACAGCGGCTCCATGGCCTGGCGGGTGGCGCGGTCCAGCGGCTGGCCGGGGCCGCGCAGCGTGCCCTGCACCAGGCTCTGTGCGGCCTCGGCGGTGGCGGCGCCGTCCCGCGCGGGCGCGCTGCGCGGCTGCAGGCCCAGGTCGGTGCCGAGGCGCTTTCGGGCTTCGCAGGCCGGGCAGCGCGACTTGCCGCCGCAGGCGCATTTGCGCTGCAGTACCGGCTTGGCGGCGGCGTAGGCGGCGATCATGCCCAGCTCCTCAGTTCCGCCTCGGAAAACGGCCGTTCGCGCTTGGCGCCCTCCGCACGGGCTGCCTGCATCAGCTGCACCATGCCTATGGCCGTGCCGGCCTCCGCGGCGAGGAAGGCCGCCGCCAGGGCCATGTTGCGGATGCTGCCGCCCGTGGCGTCCAGCCGCGCCAGGCGCGCGAAGTCCACGTCGGCGGCCAGGGGGGCCGCCTGCGGGAACACGGCGCGCCAGATGCCTTCGCGCTGCTCCTGGTCCGGGAACGGGAAGTGCACCACGAAGCGCAGCCGGCGCTGGAACGCCGGATCCAGCGCGGCCTTGTGGTTGCTGGTGAGTATGGCCAGGCCGCAGTAGGCCTCCATGCGCTGCAACAGGTAGCTGACCTCGATGTTGGCGTAGCGGTCGTGGCTGTCCTTGACCTCGGTGCGCTTGCCGAACAGTGCGTCGGCCTCGTCGAACAGCAGCAGCGCGCCGGCCTGCTCGGCGGCGTCGAACACGCGGCGCAGGTTCTTTTCGGTCTCGCCTATGTACTTGCTGACCACGGCCGACAGGTCCACGCGCACCAGGCCCAGGCCCAGCTCGCCGGCCATGACCTCGGCCGCCAGGGTTTTGCCCGTTCCGCTGTCGCCCCAGAACAGCGTGGCCAGACCCAGGCCGCGCGCGCCCTGGTCGGCAAAGCCCCAGGCGTGGTGCACCGTCAGCCGGTGGCGCGCATGCGCCACGATCTGGCGCAGCAGCTGCTGCTGGGCGGCAGGCAGCACCAGGTCGGCCCAGCCGGCATGCGGCTTGATGGTCTGCGTCAGGGCCGGCAGCGCGGCGTGGCGGCCTGCCTCCTCGCGCGCGATGTGGTGCAGCGCGGCGGCATCGCCGCGCGGGTTCCGTGCGTGCGCCTGCCGGGCGATCTCGGCGATGCGGCGCGCGCCCAGGCGGTATTGGCTTGCCAGCGTGTCCAGCGCCGGCCCGGCGATGGGCGTGCCCAGTTCTTCTAGCGCGGCCAGCCAGAGCGCGCGGCGTTCGGGCGCCTCGGGCGGGTCAAGCCGCAGGCGTTGGCAGGGCAGGTCGCTTGCAGGCCATGCGTTCGCGGCCAGCAGCACCAGGCCGGGCAGGTGCCGGGCCAGGCGCAGCGCCGCGGCCTGCCGTTCGGGGCCGGCGCCGTCGCACTGCACCAGCAGGCCGGCGCCGAGCAGCGCTGCCTCGCGCCCCCAGAGCGCGGCGAATGCGGCCTGTTCGGCGGCGTCGGTGGGCATGTCCATGCCGTTGAGCTGGTACAGCCCCGCGCCCAGGCCTTCGGCCAGCGCGCAGGCCAGATCGCGCTGGCCGGTGGCATCGTCGCCCTCGAGCACGATGGTCTGCGGCACGGTCTGCCACAGGGAAAGCAGTTGCTGCACGCCGGCACTCTGGGTGGCGGACAGCGGCGGCGCATCGTTTGGCACCGGGTACAGCAGGGCCTGCAGCCGCTGGTCCAGGCGGTTCAGGCCTGCCAGGTAGTGCAGCACGCGTTCGTCGATCTTCAGGCGTGCATTGACCAGGCCGGCGCCTTCGTCGGGCTCCAGCAGCCGCCAGCGGCGCAGTGGAGCGTCGGGCGAGAGGGCGCTCCAGTGGGCGTCGGGCAGCACCGCCAGGGCGATGCCGAAGCTGGCCCAGGGCCGCTGCGCGGCGCCGGCCTGTGCGCACAGCGCGGCCAGGCGCGCGTCCATCTCCACGCCGGCGGCGAGCAGCAGCAGGTCGCGCTCGAACGGGCTCAGCTGGAACAGCGCGGCCAGGGTGTCGATGGCCGCAGGCGCGGGCATGATCGAGCGTGCCAGGGCGGCCTGCGCATCGGCGGAGGCGGCGCCTTGCGGCGCCTCCTCGCCCAGCAGTGCGCGCAGCCGGGCGAACTCGGCCACCAGCAGCTGCTGGTTGGCTGTGCTCCAGTCGGTCACGCGGTCGGGGGCGTTCATGTGATGCTCACCGCGAGGTTCAGGAAATGAGGCGCATCGCCGGGCGAGAGATCCATGTCGACGATGGGGCTCTCGATGCCATCCACGCGCAGGCGCGCGAGGTAGCTGCCGGGTGCCGCGCCCGGGATGCGGAACTGCAGCGAGGTGGGTGTGGCGCCGGTCGCCAGCGGCGCCACCTCATTGCTGCCCAGCACCAGAGTGGCGTGCTGGCCGCTGCGCAGCTCGGGCGTGAATTGCAGGGTGATGGTGGCCGAGCCGTCGCCGGCGCGTGCCACGGTCTGCGGCAGGTTGGTGATGCGCGGCGCCAGCGTCAGGGCCAGCCGGTTGCTGCTCATGCGCCTGGGCTGGTTCAGCATGTCGGGCCGGGTGGCGTCGAGCGTGACCCGGTAGATGCCCGCCGGCAGGGCTGCGGCCAGGCCGGCGAGCGAGAACGCCGCCGTTGTCGCGGCGGGCCGGTCCGGCGACTGCGCGGGCTCGGCGGCGATCTCCAGCGCCACCTGCCACATGTCGCTCTCCAGCCGCACGCGGCGGTCCGCGCCGTCCAGCGCCTGGCCGTGCAGCACGACGAGGTCGCCGATGCCGGCCACGGTCTGGCCGGCCGGCGGCGCGGCGCGGGTCAGCAGCGGCAGGCGCGCCTCCAGGCCGGGCTGCACCGCGATGCCGGTCTCGCGGCCCTGGGCGTCGCGCGGGCCGCGCGTGAGCACGGGCAGCGCGCTGCGCGCGGGCTGTTGCGCCTGGATCAGCACCACGGAGGCGGTGTAGGCGGCGCTGGGCCGCAGGTGGCTCTGGGTGGCGGTCCAGAACTTGGAGAGCTCCTCGTTCGTCTGCACCACGGGCGTGATCTTGATCAGCTCCAGTTGCTCGGCCAGGCCGGAATCGGCGAGCGCACGCAGCGCTGGCGGCAGCGTGTTGCCCACGGGGGGCGAGGGGACCAGGGCAGCGCGGATGGCCGCGCGCGTGAGCACCGGCGTCTCGTGCAGCAGCTGCATGGCGTAGCCGAGCAGGATTTCGGCATGCAGGTCGGCGCCGCTGTAGGCCGACAGCAGATAGTGAAGGTCCAGCGCGAGCGGCGGGTTCGACAGGCGCGTGCGGCCGCTGCCGTCGCGCCCGGGCAGGCCCTCGTTGCGCCAGCCCGGGTTGGGCGTGACCAGGTACATGAACAGGTTGAGCTGCGAGGACTCGGCCGCGTTGGCCGCCACCACGCGGTCCGGCGCCTGCACGCTCACCGTGACGCTGGAGCCCAGCACGCTGCTGATGTCGTGGTTGATCAGCCCGTCGTTGAGCAGATCGCGCAGCACCGCGGTCACGCCGGCAATGGCCAGGGCCGTGCTCATGATGGCTCCTTGCGCCGGGCGAGATAGGCCTCCAGCGACAGCGGTTGCGCGCGCTCGCGCGCTGCATGCTTGGGCGGTTGCGGCTGCGCAATGGCGGTGACCTCGATGCGGCCAATGTGCACATGCACTTCGGCTGGCTCCGCCGGGGCCGCCTGCGCGGGTGAAGGCAGCCATGGCGGCGGGAGCGCATGGGGCGCGCGGGGCGTGCCGGGATGCGCCGCCGCGGCGCGCGCGTGAGGTGCGGCGGCCGTCTCGGGCGCCTTGCCCGCGGGCAGCAGCGGTGCCGGATCGGCATGGGCTGCGGGGCTCTGGGCATGGGCCGGGGGTACGTGCCTCGCGGCCGTGGGTGCGGCGACGGTTTCGGTGGTGTGCGCCATGTCCCCCAGGCCGGGCGGTCCGGCGGGATCGGCCTTGGCACGGGGCGCTGCGGCGGGCTTCTGCTCCGGCCGGGGCGCGGTGGTGGCGCTGTCCTGCTCCGCGGCCATTTGCCGTGCGAGTGCAGCCGGGGGGCCTGCTTCGTGCGCCGGTTCGGCGGCGGGGGGCGTGGCCTGCCGCGGCATGGCGGCACGGTCTTCACTCGCCTGGCGTGGAGCGGCTGCCGGTTCGGATGGCTCGACGGCCTGCGCCTGCACGGTGCCTGGCGCGCCGGCGAATGGCAGGCGCGCATCGCTGCGCACCGTCCAGGCGCTGCCGGTGGCGCGTGCGGCCAGGCGCTGCAGCAGGCCGTTCATGATGTGCCCTCCACCAGGGCCAGGTAGTGCGCGCGCCGCGCAGCGGGCAGTGCCAGGATCTGCTCCTCGCTCCAGCCGTAGCTGCTCGCCAGCCGGTGCACTTCCTGCAGCAAGGAGCCTGCGCGCGCGGAGATTTCATCCCACAGCAGTGCGGCGGTGTCGAGCTGGGCCATGTCCTCCTGGCCGCAGCCCACGCAGGTCAGGGCGAACGCGAGATCGGCCTGCGGGTCCAGCGCCTCCAGCGCATCATCGACCTGCGCGCGTGCGGCCGCGTCGATGGCGCCCGGCTGGCCCGCGAGCGTGCAGCGCGCGAGCAGCGCATCGGCTGCGTCTTCGGGCGCCAGGCCGGCGACTGCGGCCAGGTCGCGCAGGCTGGGGGCGCGTATGCGCAGGCCGGCGGCCTCGGCCATGGGCAGCGGGCGTCCGTCGGCTTCTTCGGGCGGTGCATCGCGCAGCAGCTCGGCCACGTCCAGCGCGAAGGCCAGCCGCTGGCCGCAGTGGCGGCAGTCGGCGTGTGCGTCTATGCGGGGGCCGAAGTTGGCGGCGCGCAGGCGCAGCAGGCTCGCGCCTATGGCGCCCAGCGGCAGGTCGGCGATTGCGTCGGCAGGCCAGTCCGGGCGCGCGGCGGCGGCCAGCAGCGCGGCGCGGTCCAGCGCGTGGCGCGGCGTGCCGCGCTCCCACAGCGACAGCAGTTCGGCGGCGTCCAGCACACGCATGGCCGGGTCTCCGCAGTCACGCCGGTTCCGTATAGCTGGGCTCGGAGGGCTCGCCTACGTCGTAGTCGCGCTCCCAGCCTTCGTTTTCGAGCTTGATGTGCTGGATGGCCACCGCGTTGGCGTTGGCGTCCAGGTCCGGCAGCGCCTGGTACTCCGATACCCAGCAGCGGAACACCTTGTAGGCCAGCGCGAGTTGGCCGGCCTCGTTGTAGACCTCAATGATGAGATCCTTGCGGAAGTCCTTGAGCGAGACCTCGGCGCCGAGGCCCGATCCGTAGTTCCAGACCTTGTTGGCCCATTTCTCGAACTCGGTGTCGTGCGTGACGCCGCGCTCCAGCGTGATCGCCTCGTACTTGGTGCGTCCGGGCGACTTGCGCGATGTCGATGGGTCGCCGCCCTCGCGGTGCTCCACCGGCTCGGTGCTGCGCTTCAGGGCGCCGACCTTGGAGATGCCGGCCACGTACTTGCCGTCCCATTTGACGCGGAATTTGAAGTTCTTGTACGGGTCGAACCGGGTGGCGTTGACGCTGAACTGTGCCATTTCGGATCTCCTTCGTCAGGCCTGGATCTGGCCCGCCATCTGCTGGATCTGTATGACCACGAACTCGGCCGGCTTGAGCGGCGCAAAGCCCACGATCACGTTCAGCACGCCGAGGTTGATGTCGTTCTGCGTGGTGGTCTCGCTGTCGCACTTGACGAAATAGGCCTCGCGCGGCGAGCGGCCCTGGAAGGCGCCCTGGCGGAACAGGCCCTGGAGGAACGCGCCGATGTTCAGCCGCACCTGCGCCCACAGCGGCTCGTCATTGGGCTCGAACACCACCCACTGCGTGCCGCGGTACAGGCTTTCTTCCAGGAACAGTGCCAGGCGGCGCACCGGTATGTACTTGTACTCGTCGGCCTGTGCATCCGAGCCCTTGAGCGTGCGCGCGCCCCAGACCACCCGGCCATAGGCCGGGAAGTTGCGCAGGGCGTTCACGCCCTTGGGATTGATCTGCCCGTTTTCGAGATCGTTGAGGGGAGAGGCCAGGTCGAGCACGCCGTTGAGCGTGGCGTCCGT
Source organism: Alicycliphilus sp. T452 (assembly GCF_054512775.1). NCBI lineage: Bacteria > Pseudomonadati > Pseudomonadota > Betaproteobacteria > Burkholderiales > Comamonadaceae > Alicycliphilus > Alicycliphilus sp. T452. The sequence goes on along the minus strand of NZ_JBTNEH010000006.1, from coordinate 188,449 downwards.
TCCCGCGGGCGCCTTCCATACGCCGCGGTTCGCGTCGGTGCGCGCATAGACGCCGGCGAGCGAGCCCGAGGGGGCCATGGCGCGCGGGCGCAGCTCGTCCAGGGGGTCCACCAGGCTCACGGCGGGGAAGTACACCGCCGCGTTGCGCGACTGCGTGACGCCGTTGGCCCAGGCGGCGATGTTGGACAGGTTCTTGCCCGAGGGGGCATCGACGATGTAGAAGGCGCGGCGCTTCTCGCACAGGTCCACCGCCGCCGGGATGACGGCCGCGGCCTGGAGGTCCGTCATGTCGAAGGTCTCGGGGATGCTGAGGATGTTGAACAGGTCCGCGTCCATCAGCGCATACATGCCGGTCTTGCTGCCCGGCGTGCCGACGATCTCCGTTGCGCCGGCGCGCGCGCCGTCGACGCCTTTGGTGGGAGGCACCAGGTCCGATGCGTCGGCCGGGCGGTGCTGGGCGCTGCCCGTGAACTCGCGCCCGCCGTTGGCCAGGCCCAGCTGGATGCTGCCCGACAGGCCGCCGAAGGCGCCGCCGGAAATCACCACGCTCGACGATTCGCCGCTGGCCAGGGATGCGAGCTTGAGGCAGCCGGTGCCGGCGCCGCCGTCGGCGCCCGATTCCGACGCCTGCAGCGCCGCGGTCAATCCCGCCGTGCCTATGGCCGTGTTCACCGCGCTCACCAGGTCGGCCATGTTGCCGGGCGCCGGCCCGGCCAGCGTGAGCTTGAATGCCGTGGCGCCGTTGGCCACGCCGGCGATGACCAGGTCCGTGGCCGTGAGCGGGAACGTCACCGCGGTGCTCACCGCGTAGCCCGCCCTGTTGAAGACGAGGCTGCCCTTGCGTTTGGCGGTGACGAGCGCGGATGCGTTGTTCACCACCGACTCCACGTAGCGCGGCGACGCGGAGTTCATGTCCAGGTTGCGGTGCGTCTCGACGGGCCTGAGCGTCACGCCGTCGGCCTGAAGCTGCGAGACGACGAGGTTGAACTGGGCGTCGGGGTTGCGCGCGCCGGCACGGTCCACGGTGATGCGCAGGCCGTTGCCCCATGCGCCGGGCGTGGCCGCCGCCACGTCCAGTACCGCCGCGGGGGTGCTGTCCTGCAGCGTCCAGGCGGCCGATGCGTAGCCCGTGGCCACGCGCACGACGATGGCCTGGCCGCCGCCGTTGGCGAAGAACTGCCGGACCGCATACGAGACGGGGCTGTCCCGGTCCAGCCCGCCGTAGGCGCGCTCGAAATCGCTGAAGCTGGTGATGGGCACGGCCTTGTCGGGCACGCCCATGCGCGTATAGCCCACGAACGCGGTCACTGAAGTCGCCACACCGGTGATCGTGCGCACGCCGCTGGATATTTCCTCGACGTAGACACCCGGATAACTCAGGGTACTGGGCATACAACCTCCAATCGGTCAATCGACGATCGAGAGCCGCGTGGCTCGCTCATCCCCCCTGGTGCTCGTTCTGTGCCGAGCGCCTTGCGTTTTGTTGCCATGCGAGGCAACCGCTGGCGCCGCGGCAGCGGCTTGAAACAATGGCGTTGATTCTGTAGGGGTTTCAAGGCCCGATCAACGGAAGTTTGCATTTACTAACATCGATTGGCTGCGCTTAACAATTGAATTCGCCGGATAGCCTTGCGCTGGCATGGAACGGGTTGCGCAAGCCGCCCGGGCCGTATGTGCGGCTTTGGCAGCCGGGCTGGCTGATAGACTTCTTCCCGGCAGAGGCCCATGCCTGCCGCCGCATCCAGTCGATAATCCGGTTTTGATAGCGATTGACGCACGTCCCATATGGATTACCCCGGAAATTTGTTTGTAGTCTCTGCTCCCAGCGGGGCGGGCAAGTCGAGCCTGGTGAAGGCGCTTCTGGAACTGGACTCGCATGTGCAGCCCTCGGTGTCGCACACCACGCGCGCCCCCCGTGGCCAGGAAAAGCACGGGCGCGAATATTTCTTCGTCTCCGAACAGGAGTTCGACGCCATGGTGGCGGCCAACGGCTTCGTGGAGTGGGCGAACGTGCACGGGCGGCGCTACGGCACCTCGCGCAAGGCCATCGAGGAGCGCGTGGCCCAGGGCGCGGACGTGGTGCTGGAGATCGACTACCAGGGCGCGCTGCAGATCAAGCGGGCCTTCGTCAACGCGGTGCTGATCTTCATCCTGCCGCCCAGCTGGGAGGAACTGCGCTCGCGCCTGGAGCGGCGCGGCGAGGATGCAACCGACGTGATCGATCTGCGGCTGAAGAACGCCGAGGAGGAGATGGCGCAGGCCGGAAAATTCGACTTCGTTATAATCAACGAAGTGTTTGAACGAGCGCTTTTCGATCTGAAAACCATTGTTCACGCCCAGCGTCTCAAGTACGCCGCCCAGCGCCGCGCCCGGGCCGACACCTTTGAATCGCTCAACATCCCCTGATTCCCCTGGAGAGACCCCATGGCCCGCATTACCGTGGAAGATTGCCTCGAGCAAATTCCCAACCGTTTCCAGCTGGTGCTCGCCGCCACCTACCGTGCCCGCATGCTCAGCCAAGGTCACGCCCCCAAGATCGAGAGCCGCAACAAGCCGGCGGTGACCGCCCTGCGCGAAATCGCGGCAGGCAAGGTGGGGCTGGAGATGCTCAAGAAGGTACCCGGCTGACCGCTTGGCGTCACCTGGCCCGCAACGCCAAAGAAGCACCGCTTGTCGGTGCTTTTTTTGCGCCCGCAACATCATCGGCCGGGCAAGTTACATTTGAGCCATGAATCTTGGGTTGAACAAAGCCACTGCCGCCAGCACGCAGGTGCAACCTGTGGCGCCGGCCAACCCCTGCGCGGCGGCAGCCAATGCTGCGGCAGCGAGCTTTGCCGCGCTCATGGAGAAGCTCGATTACCTCGACAGCGCCGGTATCGAGCAGGTGCGCCAGGCCTATCGCTACGCCGACGCGGCCCACCTGGGGCAGTTGCGCAACAGCGGCGAGCCCTACATCACGCACCCGATCGCCGTGGCGGCCCTGTGTGCCAGCTGGAAGCTGGATGTCCAGGCGCTCATGGCAGCGTTGCTGCACGATGCCATGGAGGACTGCGGCATCACCAAGGCGGACCTCATCGACCGTTTCGGTCCCCAGGTGGCCGATCTGGTCGATGGCCTGACCAAGCTCGACAAGCTGCAGTTCAACACGCGTGAGGAGAACCAGGCCGAATCGTTTCGCAAGATGCTGCTGGCCATGGCGCGCGACGTGCGCGTCATCCTCATCAAGCTGGCGGACCGCACGCACAACATGCGCACGCTCTCCGATATGCCGCGCAGCAAGTGGGGGCGCATTTCGTCCGAAACGCTGGAGATCTACGCTCCCATCGCGCACCGCCTGGGGCTGAACCAGACCTACCGCGAACTGCAGGACCTGGCCTTTCGCCACCTGCATCCCTGGCGCTACGCCACCCTGTCCAAGGCGGTCACCCGTTCGCGCAACCGCCGCCGCGACATCGTGCAGAAGGTGCAGACCGACGTGGACGCCGCCTTCGCCCGCCAGGGCATGGCGGTGCGCCTGGCGGGGCGCGAGAAGACGCTGTTCGCCATTTACCAGAAGATGAACCTCAAGCACCTGAGCTTTGCCCAGGTGACCGATCTCTACGGCTTCCGCGTCATCGTGCATTCGGTGACCGACTGCTACACGGCGCTGGGCGTGCTGCACCAGATGTACAAGCCGGTGCCGGGCAAGTTCAAGGACCATATCGCGATCGCCAAGCTCAACGGCTATCAGTCGCTGCATACGACGCTCGTGGGGCCGGCGGGCCTGAGCATCGAGTTCCAGATCCGCACCGAGGAGATGCACATCGTGGCCGAGGCCGGCGTGGCGGCGCATTGGCTCTACAAGGCACAGGGGGCGGACGGCGCCGCGGCCGAACGCCTGGGCACGAAGTGGCTGCAGTCCCTGCTGGACATCCAGAACGAGACCCGCGACGCCGCGGAGTTCTGGGACCACGTGAAGGTGGACCTGTTCCCCGACGCGGTCTACGTGTTCACGCCCAGGAGCCAGATCCTGGCATTGCCCCGGGGGGCGACGGCGGTGGACTTCGCCTACGCGATCCACAGCGACGTGGGCGACCGGACGACCGCGGTCAGGATCAACGACGAGCAGGTGCCCCTGCGCACGGAGCTCAAGAATGGCGACGTGGTGGAGGTCATCACCACGGCGGGCGCCCATCCGAACCCGGCCTGGCTGGCCTTCGTGCGCACGGGCCGCGCGCGCTCCAAGATACGCCACTATCTCAAGACCCTGGCGCAGAACGAGTCCGCGGGCCTGGGCGAAAAGCTGCTGACCCAGGCGCTGCGCGCCGAGGGCATGGAGCAACTGCCCGACGCCCAGACGCACGCGGCGATCTGGGAAAAGCTGCTGCGCTTCACGGGCAACCGGACCCGCGTGGAGCTCATGACCGACGTGGGCCTGGGCAAGCGCATCGCCAGCATCGTGGCCAAGCGGCTGGTGCTGCTGCTGTCCGAGGGCGGGCAGCGGCCCGACGCGCTCCTGCTCACGCGCGAGCGCTACAGCGCCCATGAGAAGGTGTCGCAGGGCAGCATCACGCTCGATGGCAGCGAAAACGCATCGGTCCAGTACGCAAGCTGCTGCCGTCCCGTGCCCGGCGACGCCATCGTGGGCTACCTGGGGCGCGGCGAGGGACTGGTCGTGCACCATGCGCAGTGCGGGGTGGCCAAAAAGCTGCAGCACAAGGACGGCGAGCGTTTCATCGCCGTCGATTGGGCGGAGGAGCCCACGCGCACGTTCGAGACGGGCATCACCGTCACCGTGACCAACGGCAAGGGTGTCCTGGCCCGCGTCGCATCGGAGCTTGCGGACTCCGAAGCGGACATCGTGCGCGTGGACATGGACGATGCCATGGGCACCACCGACCTGCGCTTCGTCGTTGCCGTGCGCGACCTCGCCCACGTCGAGGCGGTGCTGCGCAACCTGCGCCGCACGCACTCCGTGCTGCGCGCGTTCCGCGTGCTGCCGCAGCCGCCACTCTGAAGCGCGTCAGCCTTCCCCGCGCTGCGGGTCGGGATAGCGCACGGACAGGATTTCCAGCGTGCGCGTGCCCGCGGGCGTCTGCAGCGAAACCTCATCGCCCTCGCGGGCCTTGAGCAGGGCGCGCGCGACGGGGGAAATCCAGCTGATCTGCTGCAGGCCGTTGTCCGCCTCGTCCACGCCGAGGATGGTCACCGTGCGCTCCACGCCCTCGTCGTCGACATAGGTGACGGTGGCGCCGAAAAAGATCTGGTCGCTGCCGGCGTGCACGGACGGGTCCACGACCTCGGCGATCTCCAGCCGCTTGGTGAGGAAGCGGATGCGCCGGTCGATCTCGCGCAGCCTTTTCTTGCCGTACAGGTAGTCGCCGTTCTCCGAGCGGTCGCCGTTGCTCGCGGCCCAGTGGACGATGTCGACCACCCTGGGGCGTTCCTCATCGATCAGCGACAGCAATTCGGCGCGCAGCCGCGCATAGCCCTGGGGCGTGATGTAGTTCTTGCCGCCGGCGGGAATGCCGGCCGGCAGGGCCGGCTCGTCGTCGCCGGCATCGGTTTCCTTGGTGAAGGCCTTGCTCATGCGCCTATGGTGCCTGAATGCGGCGTCCGGTTCACGGACTCGTCAATGCGGCAGAAACGAAAAAGCCCTGGAACCTTGCAGTTCCAGGGCTTACCGTTTGGTGCGGCTGGCAGGAATCGAACCCACGACCCCTTGGTTCGTAGCCAAGTACTCTATCCAGCTGAGCTACAGCCGCTAAGCTTTGAATTCTAGCATGAAATTTCCATGCTTCTTCAAAAATCGCCGCTTTTCTGAAAGAGCAGATCGGGCATCTGCTGTTCAGCCTCCTGGCGAGGGGCGGATTGTAGCCGAGTTTTTGCCCCGATTTCAGGAAAAGGGGCGCCGGGCGTCAGCGGCGCGTGTAGCCCAGGCAGGCTCCTGCGTTGGGCAGTCCCCGGCATTCGCGGTAGAGCCGCCGGTCGCGTTCCGCGGCGCTTTCGCCGGAATGGTTCTGCTGGTGCTTGACCTTCGTTGACCGGGACTTCTTGGCGGGTGCATGCGCGGTGGCGCCTGTTTCCTGGTGCGGCCTGGCGGTGGCTGCGTGGCTGCCGGTGGCCGTGCACAGGCCGAAGGCGCACAGGGCGATGGCCCATGCGGCAGTGTGCCCGGGTGTGCGTGAAGCTCTCATGGCGTGCCTCCCTGGGTGTCGTTCGTGCCTTCGCATCATGGGATCGATGGCGCGCCCCTGGGCATCCGGGGCCGCCCGGGTGGGCGCCAAAGCCGGTGCGAGATATAATCGACAGGTTTTGCATGGTGCAAGACGCACGCCGCAGGCCCTTCCAGCCCACGGCGCAAGTAACCCAGGGTGGCCGCGCGCCGCCCGTCATACAAGGAAATTCACATGATCGCTGCCTCCATCAAGGCCGAAGTCGTCAAAGCCAACCAGCGCGCCGAAAACGACACCGGCAGCCCCGAAGTGCAAGTGGCCCTGCTGACGGCCCGCATCAACGAGCTGACGCCCCACTTCAAGCAACACGCCAAGGACCACCACGGCCGCCGCGGCCTGCTGCGCATGGTGAGCCGCCGCCGCAAGCTGCTGGACTACCTCAAGGCCAAGGACGCCGACCGCTACACGGCCCTGATCGCCAAGCTGGGCCTGCGCAAGTAAGCACGGTGCAAGATCGGAACGCCTGAGTTAGCTCGCTAGCTCAGGCGTTTTTTACTTTTTTCTTTCGGAGCGAAGCAGAGCGAAGCTGTGTCATTCCACGCCGGCGTTGGCGGTCGGGTCACTCTTGATTCGATAGCTGCCAGCGCCTGCCTGGAATGGCATCGCGATCTGTTTTACCTCCAAATCCATGCTACTGGCGCGCCAGCAGCTATTTTTTCAGGAGTAAACGCATGACGATGTTCAACAAAGTCACCAAGACCTTCCAGTGGGGCCAGCATACGGTCACCATGGAAACGGGCGAGATCGCCCGCCAGGCATCCGGCGCCGTGCTGGTCAACATCGACGACACCGTGGTGCTGGCCACCGTGGTGGCGTCCAAGAACGCCAAGCCGGGCCAGGACTTCTTCCCGCTGACCGTGGACTACATCGAGAAGACCTACGCCGCCGGCAAGATTCCCGGCAGCTTCTTCAAGCGCGAGGCCAAGCCCAGCGAGCTGGAGACGCTGACTTCCCGCCTCATCGACCGCCCGATCCGCCCGCTGTTCCCCGAAGGCTTCTACAACGAAGTCCACGTGGTCATCCACACCGTTTCGCTGAACCCCGAGGTGGACGCCGACATCGCCGCGATGCTCGCCACGAGCGCCGCCCTGTCGGTGTCGGGCATCCCGTTCAACGGCCCCATCGGCGCCGCGCGCGTGGGCTGCATCAACGGTGAGTACGTGCTCAACCCCGGCCAGACGGCGCGCAAGAACAGCCAGATGGACCTGGTCGTCGCCGGCACCGAGGCCGCCGTGCTGATGGTCGAATCCGAAGCCCTGCAGCTGCCCGAGGACGTCATGCTCGGCGCCGTGGTCTACGGCCACGAGCAGGGCAAGATCGCCATCGACGCCATCCACGAACTGGTGCGCGACGCGGGCAAGCCCGTGTGGGACTGGCAACCCGAGGCCAAGGACGAGGCCCTGATCGCCAAGGTGACCGCGCTGGGCGAAGGCCCGCTGCGCGCCGCCTACCAGAACCGCAACAAGCAGCTGCGCACGCAGGCCTGCCGCGAGGCCTATGCCGCCGTGAAGGCCGGCCTGACGGAGCAGGGCGTGGCGTTCGACGCCGTCAAGGTCGACAACATGCTGTTCGACATCGAGGCGCGCATCGTGCGCTCGCAGATCCTGGCCGGCGAGCCGCGCATCGACGGCCGCGACACGCGCACCGTGCGCCCCATCGAGATCCGCAGCTCCGTGCTGCCGCGCACCCACGGCTCGGCCCTGTTCACCCGCGGCGAGACCCAGGCCCTGGTCGTCTCCACCCTGGGCACCGAGCGCGACGCGCAGCGCATCGACGCGCTGGCCGGCGAGTTCGAGGACCGCTTCCTGTTCCACTACAACATGCCCCCGTTCGCCACCGGCGAAGTGGGCCGCATGGGCTCGACCAAGCGCCGCGAGGTCGGCCATGGCCGCCTGGCCAAGCGTGCCCTGGTGGCCTGCCTGCCGAGCAAGGAAGAGTTTCCCTACACCATCCGCGTGGTGTCCGAGATCACCGAATCCAACGGCTCCTCGTCCATGGCCTCCGTGTGCGGCGGCTGCCTGTCGATGATGGACGCCGGCGTGCCCATGAAGGCGCACGTGGCCGGCATCGCCATGGGTCTGATCAAGGAAGACAACAAGTTCGCCGTGCTCACCGACATCCTGGGCGACGAGGACCACCTGGGCGACATGGACTTCAAGGTGGCCGGCACCACGGCCGGCATCACCGCCCTGCAGATGGACATCAAGATCCAGGGCATCACCAAGGAAATCATGCAGGTCGCGCTGGCCCAGGCCAAGGAAGCGCGCATGCACATCCTCGGGAAGATGCAGGAGGCCATGGGCGAGGCCAAGGCCGAGATCAGCAGCTTCGCGCCCAAGCTCTTCACGATGAAGATCAACCCCGAGAAGATCCGCGACGTGATCGGCAAGGGCGGCGCCACCATCCGTGCGCTGACCGACGAGACCGGCTGCCAGATCAACATCGAGGAAGACGGCACCATCACCATCGCCGCCACCGAGGCCGCCAAGGCCGACGAGGCCAAGCGCCGCATCGAGGAGATCACGGCCGAGGTCGAGATCGGCAAGGTCTACGAAGGCCCGGTCACCAAGGTCCTGGACTTCGGTGCGCTGATCAATCTGCTGCCCGGCAAGGACGGCCTGCTGCACATCAGCCAGATCGCCCACGAGCGTGTGGAGAGGGTCGGCGATTACCTGCAGGAAGGCCAGATCGTCAAGGTCAAGGTGCTCGAGACCGACGACAAGGGCCGCGTCAAGCTGTCCATGAAGGCGCTCGCCGAGCGCCCCGCGGGCCTGCCGGAACGCGAGCCGCGCGAACCGCGTGAGCCCCGTGGCGAGCGCCGCGAGCGCCGGGACAACGGCGCCCCGGAGCAGCAGTAACAATAGGGCCGCGCCACGCTTCGTGGCCGGCGCATGGTGTTGCTATTGAAATAAGAGCTCCTGGCGCTTGCCCCATAAGCGCTGGAGCCTTGAAACATTCCAATATTGCAATGAAGAATGTGATGCAAGCGGTAGAAATCTCGGCGTTCGGCCCGCCCCAAGGGCTGCGCCTTGCCGAACGCCCGCTGCCGAAGCCCGGTGCGGGCGAACTGCTGATCCGCGTCGCGGCCAGTGGCGTGAACCGTCCCGACGTGCTGCAGCGCAAGGGGCATTACGCACCGCCGCCGGGCGTGTCCGACCTGCCGGGCCTGGAGGTGGCCGGCGTGGTGGAGTCCGGCGATGCCGCTGCCATGGCGCAGGCGGGCATCCGCGTGGGCGAGCGCGTCTGCGCGCTGGTCGCCGGCGGCGGCTACGCCGCGTACTGCGTGGCGCCCGTGGCGCAATGCCTGCCGGTGCCCGACGGCCTGAGCGACGTGGAGGCGGCCTCGCTGCCCGAGACGTTCTTCACCGTATGGAGCAACGTGTTCGACCGCGCGCGCCTGCAGGCGGGCGAGACCCTGCTGGTGCAGGGCGGCAGCAGCGGCATCGGCGTCACGGCCATCCAGCTGGCGCGCGCGCGCGGCGCCACGGTCATCGTCACCGCGGGCACGGACGAGAAATGCGCGGCCTGCCTGGCGCTGGGCGCGCACCACGCCATCAACTACAAGTCGCAGGACTTCGTGGCCGAAGCGCAGCGCATCACCGAAGGGCGCGGCGTGGACGTGGTGCTCGACATGGTGGCGGGCCCATACGTGGCGCGCGAGGTCGAATGCCTGGCCGAGGACGGGCGCGTGGTCATCATCGCCGTGCAGGGCGGGGTGAAGGCCGAATTCAACGCCGCCCTGGTGCTGCGCAAGCGCCTGACCATCACGGGCTCCACGCTGCGACCCCGCCCCGTGGCCTTCAAGGCGGCGATCGCCCAGGCCCTGCGCGAGCAGGTCTGGCCGCTGCTGGCGTCGGGCGCGGTGAAGCCGGTCATCCACAGCACGTTCGCCGCGGCCGACGCGGCCCAGGCGCATGCGCTGATGGAGTCCAACCAACATGTGGGCAAGATTGTTTTGACATGGACGACATGACTCAGAAAAAGAAACTCATTGCCGGCAACTGGAAGATGAACGGCAGCCTGCAGGCCAACGCGGCCCTGCTGCAGGCGCTGCGCGACGGGCTCGGCGAGGCCTCCTGCGCCGTGGCCGTGGCCGTTCCGGCGCCGTACCTGGCGCAGGCGCAGGGGCTGGTCGCCGGCTCGGCGATTGCGCTGGCCGCCCAGGACGTGTCGCAGCATGAATCCGGCGCGTTCACGGGTGAGGTCTCCGCGGCCATGCTGCGCGACTTCGGCACGCGCTACGCGCTCGTGGGGCACTCCGAGCGCCGCCAATACCACGGCGAGACCGATGCCGTGGTGGCGGCCAAGGCGCAGCGCGCGCTGGCGGCTGGCATCACGCCCATCGTGTGCGTGGGCGAGACCCTGGCGGAGCGCGAGGCGGGGCAGACCGAGGCCGTGGTCAAGCGCCAGCTGGCGGCGGTGGTGCAGGCCAATGGCCAGTGCATCAGCGAAATCGTGGTCGCCTACGAGCCCGTCTGGGCCATCGGCACGGGCCGCACGGCGACCCCCGAGCAGGCCCAGCAGGTGCACGCCGTGCTGCGTGCCCAGCTGGCGGCGGCGACCGCGCGCGCCGGCCGCGTGCCCCTGCTGTATGGCGGCAGCATGAATGCCGCCAACGCGGCGCAGCTGCTGGCACAGCCCGACATCGATGGCGGCCTGGTGGGTGGAGCCTCGCTCAAGGCCGCAGATTTTCTGCAAATTATTGCTGCGGCGCATGCTATTCAAGCGCAAGCAGCCATGGAATGAGGAGCTAAAAAAGCATGAATGCAGTCGTGAACGTGATTCTGGCGATCCAGATGCTGACGGCGCTGGGCATGATCGGATTGATCCTGATCCAGCATGGCAAGGGCGCCGACATGGGGGCCGCCTTCGGCAGCGGCAGCTCCGGCAGCCTGTTTGGCGCCAGCGGCAGCGCCAACTTCCTGTCGCGCACCACGGCCGTCCTGGCGACGGTCTTCTTCGTGGCCACGCTGGCCCTGGCCTATTTCGGCAATCAACGCCCCGCGAGCACCGGCAGCGTGCTGGAAACGCCGGCCGCTGCCGTGCCTGCCAGCGCAGCACCCGCCGCCGATGCGTCCACGGCGGTGGCGGCGCCTGCCGCGGAACCCGCATCGGGCGCCGCACAAATCCCCACGAAGTGATTGGGCGAGGGGCGTCGTAAAAAAACGCCTCTTCGCTTTGTGACAGGGTTTTTCCGGGGTAAAATCTTAGTCTGTCTGGAAAGCCAAAACCGTTTTTCCGGTCCTCATGCCATCCAGATGCATACAGCAGCCGTCGTGGTGAAATTGGTAGACACGCTATCTTGAGGGGGTAGTGGCGAAAGCTGTGCGAGTTCGAGTCTCGCCGACGGCACCAATCACAGGAAACCGCCTCCCTGACCCGCGCAGCGGGGCATGCGAGGTGGTTTTTTCAGCGGTGAGTACATCCTCCAGATGAACCTCGATCAATACCTCCCAGTTCTCCTGTTCATCTTGGTCGGCATCGGTGTTGGTGTCGTTCCGCTCCTGTTGGGCTATGTGCTGGGGCCCAACCGCCCGGATGCGGCAAAGAATTCCCCTTACGAATGTGGCTTCGAGGCCTTCGATGATGCGCGCATGAAATTCGATGTGCGCTACTACCTCGTGGCCATCCTGTTCATTCTGTTCGATCTGGAAATCGCCTTTCTCTTTCCCTGGGCCGTGGCATTGCAGGACGTGGGGGCGACGGGCTTCGTGGCCGTCGTGATTTTCCTCTCCATCCTGGTCATAGGCTTCGCCTATGAGTGGAAAAAGGGCGCCCTGGATTGGGAATGAGCGGCGCTACACAAGGAATGACGCGATGATTGAAGGTGTGATGAAGGAGGGTTTCGTCACCACGAGCTATGACGCCGTGGTGAACTGGGCCAAGACCGGATCCCTTTGGCCTGTGACCTTCGGTCTGGCCTGCTGTGCGGTGGAGATGATGCACGCCGCCGCCGCGCGCTACGACCTGGCGCGTTTCGGCGCAGAGGTGTTTCGTGCCAGCCCGCGCCAGTCCGACCTGATGATCGTGGCCGGAACGCTGTGCAACAAGATGGCCCCCGCGCTGCGCAAGGTCTACGACCAGATGGCCGAGCCGCGCTGGGTGATCTCCATGGGCTCGTGCGCCAATGGCGGCGGCTATTACCACTACAGCTATTCGGTGGTGCGCGGCTGCGATCGCGTGGTGCCGGTGGACGTGTACGTGCCGGGCTGCCCGCCGACGGCCGAGGCGCTGATCTACGGGATCATCCAGCTGCAGCAGAAGATCCGCCGCACCCACACCATTGCGCGCGTTTGAGGGGACTCGATGACCGACATTGCCATTCACCCTGAGAAGCTGCGCGACGCCGTGGCCGGTGCCCTGGGCGACAAGCTGCGCGATATCCGGCTGGCGCTCGGCGAGGTCACCGCGGTGGTCGCCGCGGAGGACTACCTGGCGGCCATGGAAATTCTGCGCGATGCGCCGCAATGCCGCTTCGAGCAGCTGATCGACCTGTGTGGCGTGGACTATTCGACCTACGGCGAGGTGGGGACGGACGGGCTCCGCTACGCCGTGGTGACGCACCTGCTGTCGTTGTCGCTGAACCAGCGGCTGCGCGTCAAGGTGTTCTGCCCGGACGACGACTTCCCGGTCATTCCTTCCGTCACCGGAATCTGGAGTGGCGCCAACTGGTTCGAGCGCGAGGCATTCGACCTGTACGGCATCGTGTTCGACGGCCACAACGACCTGCGCCGCATCCTGACGGACTACGGCTTCATCGGCCACCCCTTCCGCAAGGACTTCCCGCTTTCGGGCCATGTGGAGATGCGCTACGACGCCGAGCAGCGCCGCGTCGTCTACGAGCCCGTGACCATCGAGCCGCGTGAGATCACGCCACGCATCATCCGAGAAGACAATTACGGAGGCCTGCACTGAGGCGGCAGCCCGCCAAGGTGTTCGATCATGGCTGAAATCAAGAACTACTCCCTGAACTTCGGACCGCAGCACCCTGCCGCGCACGGCGTCTTGCGCCTGGTGCTGGAACTCGATGGCGAGGTGGTGCAGCGCGCAGACCCCCATGTGGGCCTGCTGCACCGCGCCACGGAAAAGCTGGCGGAGCACAAGACCTACATCCAGTCGCTGCCCTACATGGACCGACTGGACTACGTGTCCATGATGTGCAACGAGCAGGCCTACTGCCTGGCGATCGAAAAGATGCTGGGCATCGAGGTGCCGCTGCGCGCCAAGTACATCCGAACCATGTTCGGCGAGATCACCCGCCTGCTCAACCACCTGATGTGGCTGGGCTCCAATGGCATGGACCTGGGCGCCTCCACGGTGCTGATGTACACCTTCCGCGAACGCGAGACCCTGTTCGACATGTACGAGGCAGTCTCCGGCGCGCGCATGCATGCGGCCTACTTCCGCCCCGGCGGCGTGTACCGCGACCTGCCCGACGCCATGGCACAGCTCAAGCCGAGCAAGGTGCGCAATGCCAAGGCCCTGGAGGAGTTCAACCGCAACCGCCAGGGCAGCCTGCTGGACTTCATCGACGACTTCTGCGCCAAGTTTCCCGCCTATGTGGACGAGTACGAAACCCTGCTGACCGACAACCGCATCTGGAAGCAGCGCACCGTGGGCATCGGCGTCGTCTCGGCCGAGCGGGCCCTGAACCTCAGCATGTCGGGCGTGATGCTGCGCGGCTCGGGCGTGGCCTGGGATCTGCGCAAGAAGCAGCCCTACGACGCCTACGACCGTGTCGAATTCGACGTTCCCCTGGGCAAGAACGGCGACTGCTACGACCGCTACCTCGTGCGCGTGGAGGAAATGCGCCAATCCAACCGCATCATCAAGCAGTGCGTGGATTGGCTGCGCGCCAACCCCGGTCCCGTCATCGTCGACAACTACAAGGTGGCTCCGCCGCCACGCGAGCGCATGAAAACGGGGATGGAGGATCTGATCCACCACTTCAAGCTGTTCTCCGAGGGCTTCCGCGTGCCCGAGGGCGAGGCCTATGCCGCCGTCGAGCATCCGAAGGGCGAGTTCGGCATCTACCTCGTGAGCGACGGCGCCAACAAGCCTTACCGCCTGAAGATCCGTGCCCCGGGCTTTGCCCATCTGGCGGCATACGACGAATTGACGCGCGGCCACATGATCGCTGACGCCGTCGCCGTCATCGGCACCATGGATATCGTGTTCGGAGAGATTGACCGATGATTACCGAAGCGACCAAGGAGCGCTTTGCGCGCGAAGTGGCCAAGTACCCGCCCGAGCAGAGGCAGTCCGCCGTGATGGCCTGCCTGTCCATCGTGCAGCAGGAGCAGGGCTGGGTCAGCCAGGAAAGCGAGGCGGTGATTGCCGAGTACCTGGGCATGCCCCAGATCGCCGTGCACGAGGTCACGACCTTCTACAACATGTACAACCAGCAGCCGGTGGGCAAATACAAGCTGGCCGTCTGCACCAACCTGCCTTGCCAGCTGCGCGGCGGCAACCAGGCGCTGCACCATCTGGAGTCCAAGCTGGGCATCACGATGGGCGAGACCACGCAGGATGGCCTGTTCACCCTGCAGCAGTGCGAGTGCCTTGGCGCCTGCGCCGATGCGCCGGCCATGCTGGTCAACGACCGCCACATGTGCAGCTTCATGGAAAACGACAAGCTCGATCAGCTGGTCGATGGCCTGCGCGCCGCGGAGGGCAAGCAATGACCACGGCCGCACAAGTCCTGTCGCAGTTCCAGGCCACGGGCGTACAGACCTGCTTCCATGAGCGCCATATCAACCCGCAGATCTATGCAAGCCTGAACGGCGGCAACTGGGGTATCAAGGACTACGAGGCGCGCGGCGGCTATGCGGCGCTGCGCAAGATCCTGGGCAAGGATGGCGGCGAGGGACTGACGCAGGACCAGGTGATCGCCACCGTCAAGGAATCGGGCCTGCGCGGCCGCGGCGGCGCAGGCTTCCCTACGGGCCTGAAGTGGAGCTTCATGCCGCGCCAGTTCCCGGGGCAAAAGCACCTGGTGTGCAACTCCGACGAGGGCGAGCCCGGTACCTGCAAGGACCGCGACATCCTGATGTACAACCCGCACATCGTGATCGAAGGCATGATCATTGCCGCGTACGCGATGGGCATCTCGCTGGGCTACAACTACATCCACGGCGAGATCTTCCAGGTCTACGAACGCTTCGAGGCGGCGCTGGAAGAGGCGCGCGCGGCGGGCTACCTGGGCAGCAACATCATGGGCAGCGACTTCAGCTTCCAGCTGCACGCCCACCATGGTTTTGGTGCCTACATCTGCGGCGAGGAGACCGCGCTGCTCGAATCGCTGGAAGGCAAGAAAGGCCAGCCGCGCTTCAAGCCGCCGTTCCCGGCCAGCTTCGGCCTGTACGGCAAGCCCACGACGATCAACAACACCGAGACCTTCGCAGCCGTGCCCTGGATCATCCGCAACGGCGGCCAGGCCTACCTCGAATGCGGCAAGCCCAACAACGGCGGAACCAAGATCTTCTCGGTCTCGGGCGACGTGGAGCGGCCCGGCAACTACGAAATCCCGCTGGGGACGCCGTTCGCCAAGCTGCTCGAACTCGCGGGCGGCGTGCGCAAGGGCCGCCAGCTCAAGGCCGTGATCCCGGGCGGCTCGTCTGCGCCCGTGCTGCCCGCTTCCATCATGATGGAATGCACGATGGACTACGACTCCATCGCCAAGGCCGGCTCCATGCTGGGCTCGGGTGCCGTCATCGTGATGGACGACTCGCGCGACATGGTGGAATCGCTGATGCGCCTGTCCTACTT
This sequence comes from Alicycliphilus sp. T452, assembly GCF_054512775.1. Classification (NCBI taxonomy): domain Bacteria; kingdom Pseudomonadati; phylum Pseudomonadota; class Betaproteobacteria; order Burkholderiales; family Comamonadaceae; genus Alicycliphilus; species Alicycliphilus sp. T452. Next base: position 172,466 of record NZ_JBTNEH010000006.1, on the reverse strand, counting down.
CTACATGCACGAGTCCTGCGGCCAGTGCACCCCCTGCCGGGAGGGCACGGGCTGGCTCTGGCGCGTGGTGCACCGCATCCAGCATGGCCAGGGTCGTCCCGAGGATATCGAGGTCCTGGATTCGGTGGCCTTCAACATCATGGGCCGCACGATTTGCGCGCTGGGCGACGCCGCCGCGATGCCCGTGCGCGCCATGATCAAGCATTTCCGCCACGAGTTCGTGGCCAAGATCGAGGCTGCAGCCAAGGCATCCGCTGCCTGATCGCGAGAAAAGCATATGGTTGAAATTGAACTGGACGGTCAGAAGGTGGAGGTCGCCGAGGGCAGCATGGTCATGCATGCCGCCGAGAAGGCCAACGTCTACATCCCTCACTTCTGCTACCACAAGAAGCTTTCCATCGCGGCCAACTGCCGCATGTGCCTGGTGGACGTGGAGAAGGCGCCCAAGCCTATGCCTGCCTGCGCCACGCCGGTGACGCAGGGCATGATCGTGCGCACCAAGAGCGACAAGGCTCTCAAGGCGCAGCAGTCGGTGATGGAGTTCCTGCTCATCAACCACCCGCTCGACTGCCCGATCTGCGACCAGGGCGGCGAATGCCAGCTGCAGGATCTGGCCGTCGGCTACGGAGCGTCGGCTTCGCGCTACGGCGAGGAAAAGCGCGTGGTGCTGCGCAAGGACATCGGCCCGCTGATCTCCACCGAGGAGATGACCCGCTGCATCCACTGCACGCGCTGCGTGCGCTTCGGCCAGGAAATCGGCGGCGACATGGAACTGGGCATGGTCAACCGGGGCGAGCACTCCGAGATCACCACGGTCAAGGGCGACACCGTCGATTCCGAGCTCTCGGGCAACATGATCGACATCTGCCCCGTGGGCGCGCTGACCAGCAGGCCCTTCCGCTACAGCGCCCGCACCTGGGAGCTGTCGCGGCGCAAGTCGGTCTCCCCGCACGACTCCACCGGCGCCAACCTCATCGTGCAGGTCAAGAACCACAGGGTGATGCGCGTCGTGCCGCTGGAGAACGAGGCCGTCAACGAATGCTGGATCGCCGATCGCGACCGTTTCTCCTACGAGGCCCTGAATGGCGAAGACCGCCTGACCCGCCCCATGCTCAAGCAGGGCGGCCAGTGGCAGGAAGTCGATTGGCAGACGGCCCTCGAATACGTGGCCAACGGCCTCAAGTGCGTGCGCGACAAGCATGGCGCCTCGGCCATCGGCGCCCTGGTCAGCCCGCACAGCACGCTGGAGGAACTGCATCTGGCGGGCGCCCTGGTGCGCGGCCTGGGCAGCGACAACATCGACCACCGCCTGCGCCATGCCGAGTTTGCCGCGCCCGAGGGCGTGCGCTGGCTGGGCATGCCCATCGCCGCGCTGTCCGGGCTGCAATCGGTGCTGGTGCTGGGCTCGAACCTGCGCAAGGACCACCCCCTGTTCGCCCAGCGCATCCGCCAGGCGGCGCGCAAGGGCTGCACGGTGCATGCCATCAACGCCCAGGCCTACGACTGGGCCCTGCCTGCGACGCATTCCGTGGTTGCCCACGCGGACTGGGCACAGGCCCTGGCCGATGTGGCAGCCGCCGTGGCACAGGAAAAAGGCGTTGCCGCACCCGCGCAAGGCCGGGCCAGCGAAGAGGCCGTCGCCATCGCCCGTGCGCTGCTCTCGGGCAGCAGCAAGGCCATCCTTCTGGGCAATGCGGCCGCCCACCATGCCCAGGCATCCACCCTGCTGGCGCTGGCCCAGTGGATCGCGGGGCAGACCGGCGCCGCATTCGGCTATCTGACCGAGGCCGCCAACACCGTGGGCGCCCAATTCGTGGGGGCCCAGCCGCACCAGGGCGGGCTGAATGCCGCGCAGATGCTGGAGGGGCAGGTCAAGGCATTGTTCCTGCTGAACACCGAGCCTGCGTTCGACTCCGCCGCCGGCGCCAGTGCCGCCCAGGGGCTGGCCGACGTGGACATGGTGGTGACCTTGAGCCCCTTCAAGACCAACATGGAATTCAGCGACGTGCTGCTGCCGGTCGCCCCGTTCACCGAGACATCGGGCAGCTTCGTCAACGCCGAAGGCCGGGTGCAGAGCTTCCATGCCGTCGTGCGGCCGCTGGGCGAGACGCGCCCCGCCTGGAAGGTGCTGCGCGTGCTGGCCAACATCATGGGCATCGAGGGCGTGGACTTCAATTCCTCGCAGGACGTCCTGGCCCACGTCGCCGGCAGTGCAACCCAGCTCGGCGCGGAGCAGCTGAGCAACGCCACCGGGGCCGCGATCACCGTGGCCAGGGGGCCGGCTGCCGCTCCCGTCGTGGCCAGCATTTACCAACTCGACGGTCTGGTGCGCCGCGCGCCCGCGCTGCAGCAGACTACCGATGCCCGCAAGGCACGTGAAGAAGGGGCCGCCGCATGATCGACGCCATCTACAACGGCGGCCTGAATCTGGTCGCGGCAAGCTGGTGGTCCGGCCTGGCCTGGCCGGTGATCTGGAACCTGATCAAGATCGTTTGCGTGCTCGCTCCGCTGATGGGCGCCGTGGCCTATCTGACCTTGTGGGAGCGCAAGCTGCTGGGCTTCATGCAGGTGCGCCTCGGCCCCAACCGCGTCGGCCCCCTGGGCCTGCTGCAGCCGCTGGCCGACGGCCTCAAGCTCCTGACCAAGGAAGTGATCCAGCCCACTGCTGCCAGCAAGGGCTTGTTCATCCTGGGGCCCATCATGGCCATCATGCCGGCGCTGGCGGCCTGGGTGGTGGTGCCATTCGCGCCCGAAACGGCCCTGGCGAACATCAACGCGGGCCTGCTGCTGGTCATGGCCATCGCCTCGATCGAAGTCTATGGGGTGATCATCGCCGGCTGGGCGTCCAACTCCAAATACGCTCTTCTGGGGGCCTTGCGCGCTTCCGCGCAAATGGTCAGCTATGAAATCGCCATGGGCTTCTGCTTCGTGGTCGTGATCATGGTGACCGGCAGCATGAACCTGACCGACATCGTTCTGGGGCAGGCCCGTGGTGCCATGGCGGGCATGGGCCTCAACTTCCTGTCCTGGAACTGGCTGCCCCTGCTGCCGGTGTTCCTGGTGTATCTGATTTCGGGCGTGGCGGAAACCAACCGCCATCCGTTCGACGTGGTCGAAGGCGAAGCCGAAATCGTGGCAGGGCACATGGTGGAGTACTCCGGCATGGGCTTCGCCATCTTCTTCCTGGCCGAATACGCGGCCATGTGGCTGGTGTCCATCCTGGCGGTGCTGATGTTCCTCGGGGGCTGGCTGCCGCCGGTCGAGGCGCTGGGCTTCATCCCGGGCTGGATCTGGCTGGGCATCAAGACCTTCGTGGTGGTATCCATGTTCATCTGGATCCGCGCCACCTTCCCGCGTTACCGCTACGACCAGATCATGCGTCTGGGCTGGAAGATCTTCATCCCGGTGACCCTGGTGTGGCTGCTGGTTGTGGGCGCATGGCTGCTGTCGCCCCTGAACATTTGGAAATAAGCGGGGACATCCATTCATGGCTGCTGTTGCTGCTCCTGCATCCTTCTCGATCAAGGATTTTTTCAAGAGCTTCATGCTCTGGGAACTGGCCAAGGGCATGGTGCTCACGGGCCGCTATGCCTTCCGTGGCAAGGTCACGGTGCAGTTCCCCGAAGAGAAGACACCCCTGTCGCCGCGTTTTCGCGGCCTGCATGCGCTGCGCCGTTATGACAACGGCGAAGAGCGCTGCATCGCCTGCAAGCTGTGCGAGGCCGTGTGCCCGGCGATGGCCATCACCATCGAGTCCGACGTGCGTGCCGACGGTACGCGCCGCACCACGCGCTACGACATCGACCTGACCAAGTGCATCTTTTGCGGCTTCTGCGAGGAAAGCTGCCCGGTGGACTCGATCGTGGAGACGCAGATCCTCGAATACCACGGGGAAAAGCGCGGCGACCTGTACTTCACCAAGGACATGCTGCTGGCCGTGGGCGACCGTTACGAGCCCGAGATCGCTGCCGCCAAGGCGGCGGACGCCAAATACCGTTGATCGGGTGCCGCATCACCTGAACTTTTGAAAAGACCCGATTCATGGACGTCAAAACCGGATTTTTCTACCTGTTCTCGGTAGTGCTGCTTTACGCAGCCTTCCGGGTGGTCACTGCGCGCAACCCCGTGCATGCCGTGCTGCATCTGATTCTGGCCTTCAGCCAGGCCGCCGGCGTGTGGCTGCTGCTCAAGGCGGAGTTCCTGGCCATCACGCTGGTGCTGGTGTACCTGGGCGCGGTGATGGTGCTGTTCCTGTTCGTGGTAATGATGCTCGATATCCGCTTCGACACCGTGCGCCGGGGCTTTTGGAAGCATTTCCCGCTGGCAGCCTTCATCGGTGCCCTGGTGGCGTTCGAAATGGCAGCGGTGCTGATGACGGGCTTTCGTGGCGTCGAAGAGCCCAAGGCCGTGCCGGCCCTGGTCAACGCCGCAGGCCAGGTCCTGCCGTACTCCAACACCCAGGCGTTGGGCAGGCTGATGTACACCGAGTACCTGTACCCCGTGGAAATTGCCGCGGTGATCCTGCTGGTGGCCATGATTTCGGCGATTGCCCTGACGCTGCGCCAGCGCAAGGACGTCAAGGCCAACGATGCCACGGTGCAGCTCCGCGCGCGGGCCAGCGACCGCCTGGTGGTGGTGAAGATGCCTGTCACGCAAGCACCCCAACCCCCGGCCGATAGCGATGCCGGCGCACAGGAGAAAAAAGCATGACGTTGACCCTGGGCCATTTCCTGTCGCTGGGGGCGATGCTGTTCGCTCTGGCGGTGGTGGGCATTTTCCTCAATCGCAAGAACCTGATCGTCCTGCTGATGGCGATCGAGTTGATGCTGCTCGCCGTGAACATCAACTTCGTCGCGTTCTCGTACTACCTGGGCGACATGCACGGCCAGGTGTTCGTGTTCTTCATCCTTACCGTGGCGGCTGCCGAGGCAGCCATCGGCTTGGCCATCTTGGTGCTGCTGTTCCGTAACAAGACCAGCATCAATGCGGAAGATCTCAACACCCTCAAGGGGTGATGGGCTAATCGGTACTTGCAAGGTTCTCAAGAATGAGTCAAACCCTTTCTGCTTCGATGCTGCTGGCGGTGCCGCTAGCGCCACTGGCGGGTTCCGCGCTGGCCGGCATATTCGGCACGGCATTCGGTGGCAACTGGTTGGGTCGGCGTGCCTCGCATTCGCTGACGATTCTGGGCGTGCTGGTGTCCTTCGTGCTGTCGGCATTGACGCTCAGCAGCGTGGCGCTGGATGGCGCACGCTTCAACGAGACCATCTACACCTGGATGGTGGTGGGCGGCCTCCGAATGGAGATCGGCTTCCTGGTCGACAGCCTCACGGCGATGATGATGTGCGTGGTGACCTTCGTGTCGCTGATGGTGCACATCTACACCATCGGCTACATGGAGGAGGACGACGGCTACAACCGTTTCTTCTCCTACATCTCGCTGTTCACCTTCTCCATGCTCATGCTGGTCATGAGCAACAACATGCTGCAGCTGTTCTTTGGCTGGGAGGCGGTGGGCCTGGTGTCCTATCTGCTGATCGGCTTCTGGTTCAACAAGCAGTCGGCCATCTTCGCCAACATGAAGGCCTTCCTGGTCAACCGGGTGGGCGACTTCGGCTTCATTCTCGGCATCGGGCTGATCGCCGCCTATGCCGGCAGCTTCAACTACGGCGAGATCTTCGCCAAGCGGCAGGACCTGGGCGGCCTGCTGCTGCCCGGTACCGACTGGCAACTGATCACCGTGGCCTGCATCTGCCTGTTTATCGGCGCGATGGGCAAGAGCGCGCAGGTGCCGCTGCACGTCTGGCTGCCCGACTCCATGGAAGGCCCGACGCCGATTTCCGCGCTGATCCACGCCGCCACCATGGTGACGGCGGGCATCTTCATGGTCTCGCGCATGTCGCCGCTGTTCGAGATGTCCGATACGGCGCTGAACTTCGTGCTGGTCATCGGTGCCATCACGGCGCTGTTCATGGGTTTCCTCGGCATCATCCAGAACGACATCAAGCGCGTCATCGCGTACTCCACGCTGTCCCAGCTCGGCTACATGACGGTGGCGCTGGGCGTGTCGGCCTACTCGGTCGCCGTGTTCCACCTGATGACGCACGCCTTCTTCAAGGCGCTTCTGTTCCTGGGCGCGGGCTCGGTCATCATGGGCGTGCACCACAACCAGGACATCCGCTGGATGGGCGGCCTGCGCAAGTACATGCCCATCACCTGGATCACCTCGCTGCTGGGTTCCCTGGCGCTGATCGGCACGCCGCTGTTCTCGGGCTTCTATTCCAAGGAGAACATCATCGAGGCCGCGCGCTTCAGCCAGCTGCCGGCCGCGGGCTTTGCCCATTTCGCCGTGCTGGCGGGCGTCTTCGTCACGGCGTTCTATTCGTTCCGCATGTACTTCCTCGTCTTCCATGGCAAGGAGCGCTACGACCAGAACCCGGACGCGCACCACGACGAGCAGGAAGAGCCCGATCCGCATCACCACCATGCCGATCATTCCAAGCCCCACGAGTCGCCCTGGGTGGTGACGGTGCCGCTGGTGCTGCTGGCCATTCCCTCGGTGGTGATCGGCTTCATGTACATCCAGCCGATGCTGTTTGGCGACTTCTTCAAGGACGTGATCTTCGTCGACGCCGCCAGGCATGGCGCGATGGCGGAGCTGGCGCACGAATTCCATGGCCCCGTAGCCATGGCCGTGCATGCGCTGCAGACGGCGCCGTTCTGGCTGGCGCTGGCGGGTGTCGCACTGTCGTACTACATGTACATCGTCAATCCGGCGCTGCCGGCGGCGATCAAGCGCGGCCTCCAGCCCATCTACACCCTGCTCGAAAACAAGTACTACATGGACTGGATCAACGAGAACATCATCGCCGCCGGCACGCGCTGCCTGGGCGTTGCGCTGTGGAAGGGCGGCGACCAGGGCGTGATCGACGGCGCCATCGTCAATGGCTCGTGGAAGCTGGTGGCGCGCATCTCCGCCGCGGTGCGGCGCGTGCAGTCCGGCTTCCTGTACCACTATGCGCTGTTCATGATTCTGGGTGTGTTCGCACTCATGACGTATTTCGTGTGGCTCAACAAATAGGAGCGAATAACAAATGGGTTTGTTGAGTCTTGCCATTTGGACGCCCATCGTTTTCGGCGTCCTGCTTCTGGCGTTCGGCAGCGACAGGCATGCGGGTGTCGTGCGCTGGCTGGCGCTGATCGGAGCCTTGCTGGGCCTGGCCGTGACGATTCCGCTGATCGGCGGCTTCGACACCGGTACGGCAGCCATGCAGTTCGTCGAGAAAGCGCCCTGGGTTGCGCGTTTCAACATGCACTACCACCTGGGCGTGGACGGCATCTCGATGTGGTTCGTGCCGCTGACGGCCTTCATCACCGTGATCGTGGTGATCGCCTCCTGGGAGTCCATCACCGAGCGCGTCTACCAGTACATGGCGGCGTTCCTGATCCTGTCGGGCCTGATGATCGGTGTGTTCTCGGCGCTGGACGGCATGCTGTTCTACGTGTTCTTCGAGGCCACGCTGATCCCGATGTACCTGATCATCGGCATGTGGGGCGGGCCGAACAAGATCTACGCGGCATTCAAGTTCTTCCTGTACACGCTGCTGGGCTCGCTGCTGACGCTGGTCGCCTTCATCTACCTCTACAACCAGGCGGGCGGCAGCTTCGACATCGCCGCCTGGCACAAGCTGCCGCTGGGCGCCACGGCGCAGACGCTGCTGTTCTTCGCGCTGTTCGCCGCCTTCGCGGTCAAGGTGCCGATGTGGCCGGTGCACACCTGGCTGCCGGACGTGCACGTCGAGGCCCCGACCGGCGGCTCCGCCGTGCTGGCCGCCATCATGCTCAAGCTGGGCGCCTATGGCTTCCTGCGCTTCTCGCTGCCCATCGCCCCCGATGCCGCGCATGAGTGGGCCTGGCTGATGATCACCCTCTCGCTGATCGCCGTGATCTACGTGGGCCTGGTCGCCATCGTGCAGAAGGACATGAAGAAGCTCGTGGCCTATTCGTCGGTGGCGCACATGGGCTTCGTGACGCTGGGATTTTTCATCTTCAACGACCTGGGCGTCTCGGGCGGCCTCGCGCAGATGATCGCGCACGGCTTCGTGTCGGGCGCCATGTTCCTGTGCATCGGCGTGCTCTACGACCGCGTGCACTCGCGCCAGATCGCGGACTACGGCGGGGTGGTCAACACCATGCCCAAGTTCGCGGCGTTCGCGCTGCTGTTCTCCATCGCCAACTGCGGCCTGCCCGCGACGGCCGGCTTCATCGGCGAGTGGATGGTGATCATCGCCTCGGTGCGTTTCAATTTCTGGATCGGCCTGGGTGCCGCCCTGGCCCTGATCCTGGGTGCCAGCTACTCGCTGTGGATGTACAAGCGTGTTTACCTGGGGCCCGTGGCCAATGACAACGTGCGCGGCATGAGCGACATCAATGCACGCGAGTTCCTGGTGCTGGGCGTGCTGGCTGTCGCCGTGCTGTACATGGGCATCTATCCCAAGCCGTTCACCGATGTGATGGATGCGTCCGTGGCCGAACTGCTCAGGCATGTGGCGCAATCCAAGCTGAACTGACCGGACTGAACCGAGAGATACATGATGATTGACAACATCAGCTGGCTGGCCATCTACCCCGAGATCGTGCTGCTGGTCATGGCCTGCGTGATCGCGCTGGTCGATCTGGGCGTGAGCAGTGCGCGGCGCACCGGCACCTATGTCCTGACCATGCTCACCCTGGCCGTGGTGGCCGTCCTGCAGGCCATGTACGCCAGCAGCGGCAACACCTTCTACGGCTGGAACAACATGGTCGTCAGCGACGCCATGGGCAACTGGCTCAAGTGCTTCGCCACCGTGTCCCTGATGGTCACGCTGGTCTATGGCCGGCCCTATGCCGCCGACCGCGACATGCTGCGCGGCGGTGAATTGTTCACGCTGACCATGCTGGCCCTGCTGGGCATCTGCGTGCTGATCTCGGCCAACAACTTCCTGGTGATCTACCTGGGCCTGGAACTGCTCACGCTGTCGAGCTATGCGCTGGTCGCGCTGCGCCGCGACCATACGACGGCCACCGAAGCCGCGATGAAGTATTTCGTGCTCGGCGCGATGGCCAGCGGCTTCCTGCTGTACGGCTTGTCGATGGTCTATGGCGCCACCGGCTCGCTCGACATCGGCCAGGTCTTCAAGGCCATCAACACCGGCCAGATCCGCCACCAGGTGCTGGTGTTCGGCGTGGTCTTCATCGTTGCCGGCCTGGCGTTCAAGTTCGGCGCCGTGCCTTTCCACATGTGGATTCCCGACGTGTACCAGGGCGCGCCCACCGTGGTGACGCTGATCATCGGCAGCGCGCCCAAGTTCGCGGCCTTCGGCATGGCCATCCGCCTGCTGGTCGATGGCCTGCTGCCCCTGGCGATCGACTGGCAGCAGATGCTGGCGGTGCTGGCCATCGCGTCGCTGCTCGTGGGCAACGTCGCCGGTGTGCTGCAGACGAACCTCAAGCGCATGCTGGCCTATTCGACCATTTCGCACATGGGCTTCCTGTTCCTGGGCCTGCTCTCCGGCGTGGTCAACGGCACGGTGGACTCCAACGCCGCGGAAGCCGCCTACAGCTCCGCGATGTTCTACATCGTCACCTATGTGCTGACCGTGCTGCCGGCCTTCGGCCTGATCGCGATGCTGGCACGCGAGGGCTTCGAAAGCGAGGAAATCGCCGACCTGGCCGGCCTGAACCAGCGCAGTCCGCTGTACGCAGGCGTGATGGCCGTGTGCATGTTCTCTCTGGCCGGCATTCCGCCGCTGGTGGGCTTCTATGCCAAGCTGTCCGTGCTGCAGGCGCTGGTGGCCTCGGGCCATGGCCTGCATGTCGCGCTGGCGGTGTTTGCCGTTCTCATGTCGCTGATCGGCGCGTTCTACTACCTGCGCGTGGTGAAGGTGATGTATTTCGACACGCCGCTGACGGCGACCACCGTGTCCGCGCCGCTGGATGCCCGTGTCGTGCTCACCGTCAACGGGGCGCTGGTGCTGATCCTGGGCCTGGTGCCCGGCGGCCTGATGGCCTTGTGCGCCGATGCCATCGTGCGCGCGCTGGCCACCTGATGGGCCGGCCGCCATCCTCATGACCCAGACAGCGGCCATTTGGCTCGTGATCGTGGCCGCCCTCGTGGCGGCCAATCTGCCTTTCATGAACGACCGCTGGCTGGTCGTCGGAAAGCAGGCCCACGGCGGCAAGCCGTTTCTCGCACGGGCCCTGGAACTTCTGCTGCTCTATTTCGTGGTGGGGGCGCTGGCGCGGCTGATCGAGCAGCGTGCGGGGCAGGTCGCCCCGCAGGGCTGGGAGTTCTACGCCGTCACCGGGGCCCTGTTCATCACCCTGGCATTCCCGGGTTTTGTATACCGCTACCTCATGCGGCGCGGCGGGCGGCGGGGGCACTGAAGGGGGCGTCGTGAAGGTTCTCGACCTCTTTTGCGTCCATCAGCATGCCTTCGAGGGCTGGTTCGCCAGCGAGGAAGATTTCCAGCAGCAACAGGCCCGCGGACTGGTGCAATGCCCCATGTGCGGCAGCGCCGACATACGCAAGGGCCTGAGTGCGCCGCGCCTGAATCTGCGGGCGTCTCCAGGCGTGGCGCCGCCCGCTCAGGCCGCTGCGCAGCCTGCGCCCCCCAGCAGGGAAGACGCGCTCCAGGCCCTGCAGACAGCCTGGCTGCATGCGGCAAGGCGGATCATGGCGCGCACGGAGGACGTCGGTGGCCGTTTCGCCGCCGAGGCGCGGCGCATGCATTACGGCGAGGTGGAGGAGCGTGCGATCCGCGGACAGGCCACGCCGCAGGAGACGGCCGAACTGCTGGACGAGGGCATCGCCGTGCTCCCATTGCCGATCCCCGAAGCCGCCAAAGAGACGCTGCAGTAGGCTGCGGGCTATGTGTCGCCGAAACGCGCGGCAAAGGCTTCGCCGAAGCCTGGGCCGCCGCTGAGCGAAAGGGTCAGGGCCACGCGCTCGCCGGGCAGTGCATGCGGCGCCGGCTGCAATTGCCGTGCACCGGCGTCATAGCCCAGGGTCTGCAGGGGGTGCCCGTCGCGCTCGAACTGCAGGTCGTAGTCCCACAGCCCGCCGTCTTCGACCGGCCCCCGCACGGCACCGAACTCCGAATGGGCCCAGGCCAGCAGGGCGACGATCTCGCGCTGCAGTTCCGGCAGCCGGGCCGCGGGCACGCTGGCGACGGCATCCCAGGTGGCCGTGCCCTCGCCGTCCTCGCTGTAGTCGAAACTCAGGAAGTGCAGGCCCATGCCGTTCCCGGATGGCGGCATGGGCACCCGTTCGCCGTCAGATCACGCCTTGCGCCAGCATGGCGTCGGCGACCTTGACGAAGCCGGCCACGTTGGCGCCGTTGATGTAGCTCACGCTGCCGTCGGCGCGCTTGCCGTGCTCGACGCAGGCGGCGTGGATGCCCTGCATGATCATGAGCAGGCGGGCATCGACCTCGTCGCGCGACCACGACAGGCGGATGGCGTTCTGGCTCATCTCCAGGCCCGAGGTGGCCACGCCGCCGGCGTTGCTGGCCTTGCCGGGGGCGTAGAGCACGCCGGCCTCTTCGAACGCCTTGGCGGCCTCGATGGTCGAGGGCATGTTGGCGCCTTCGGCCACGCACAGCACGCCGTTCTTGATCAGCGTGCGGGCATCGTTCTCGTCCAGCTCATTCTGGGTGGCGCTGGGCAGGGCGACGTCCACCGGCACATGCCAGGGGCGTACGCCGGCCTCGAACTTGACGCCGGTGCGCTCGGCATAGTCGCTGACGCGGCCGTAGTGGTGGTTCTTGACGTCCATCAGGATGGCGAGCTTCTCGGGGGTGAAGCCTTCCTCGTCGATGATGGTGCCGCTGGAGTCGGAGACGGTGATGACCTTGGCGCCGAGCTCCATGGCCTTTTCCACCGAGTACTGGGCGACGTTGCCCGAGCCGGACACCGAGACGCGCAGCCCGTCGAACGAGCGGCCGCGGGTCTTGAGCATTTCCTGGGCGAAGTAGACGCAGCCGTAGCCCGTGGCCTCGGGGCGGATCAGCGAGCCGCCGAAGCTCAGGCCCTTGCCCGTGAACACGCTGCCCGAGTTGTTGGCCAGCTTCTTGTACATGCCGGCCATGAAGCCGACTTCGCGGCCGCCCACGCCGATGTCGCCGGCGGGTACGTCGGTGTCGGGGCCCACGTGGCGGAACAGTTCGGTCACGAAGGCCTGGCAGAAGCGCATGACTTCGGAAGGGCTCTTGCCCTTGGGGTCGAAGTCAGAGCCGCCCTTGCCGCCGCCCATGGGCAGGGTGGTCAGCGCGTTCTTGAAGGTCTGCTCGAATGCCAGGAACTTCAGCACCGAGAGGTTGACGGAGGGGTGGAAGCGCAGCCCGCCCTTGTACGGGCCGATGGCCATGCTGTGCTGGATGCGGAAGCCCCGGTTGACGTGCACGGTGCCGTGGTCGTCCTGCCAGCTCACGCGGAACTGGATGATGCGCTCGGGCTCGACCAGGCGCTCCAGCAGGCTGTTCTCGGCGTACTTGGGGTGCTTTTCGATGAAGGGCCACAGGCTTTCCATGACCTCGGTCACGGCTTGCAGGAATTCGGGCTGGCCGGGGTTGCGCTGTGCAACGTATTCGAGGAATTGGCCTACGGACGCGTACTTCATAAAAAAGCTTTCGATGGAAAAAGTTATGTGGCAGTGCAGCAAGAGATTATGCCAAAAGCGTATGCCCTCATGCATAACCAGTTGCACCGTTCTGGTGAGAAATGCGGCGTGTTTGCCACGTTCTGGTGCCGCATGCACCAGGAGAGGGTGATTCATGCCCCCGAAAGGGCCGGGTAAAGGGCGTTCGTGGTGCGTTCCGGCGCCAGCCTGCGGCGTGGTGCAGGTGCCGTGAGTCGGGGAAATGCGTCCCGCAGCGGCGCGCGCGGGCAGGCGCCGGGCGGGGGCGGCCGTGCCTCTACCTGCCGCGCAGGAAGAGCACGTCCAGTTCCTTCATCGTGAGCTGGCGCCAGGTCGGGCGGCCGTGGTTGCACTGGTCGCTGCGCTCCGTGACTTCCATCTGGCGCAGCAGGGCGTTCATCTCGTCGATGGTGAGCTTGCGGTTGGCGCGCACCGCGCCGTGGCAGGCCATGGTGGCCAGGATTTCGTTGCGAGCGCGCTGCACCACGGTGCTGGCGTCGTGCTGGCCCAGCTCGGCCAGCACGCTGCGCGCCAGCTCCACGGGGTTGCCCTGGGCCAGCGTGGTGGGCACGGCGCGCACGGCCAGGGTGCGCGGCGAGAACGGCACGATCTCCAGCCCCAGCAGGGCCAGCGTGTCGGCATGGGACTCGGCCGTGGCCACCTCTTCGGGCGTGGCGGCGAAGGTGGCGGGGATCAGCAGGGGCTGGCTGGCCAGGCGCGCGCCCTGGTCCACCTGGGCCTTGAGCCGCTCGTAGACGATGCGCTCGTGCGCCGCGTGCATGTCCACCACCACCAGGCCCTGGGCGCTCTCGGCCAGGATGTACACGCCATGGATCTGCGCCACGGCGCGGCCCAGCGGCCAGGCGCCTTCGGCGGGCGCTGCGGGCACGCTGGCGGCGGCGGGGAAGGGCGGGGCTTCGGCCGCCGCGGGCGGCGGGACGGCCACCGGCATGGCGGGCTGCTGCGGCGCTGCCGTGGGCGCGCCCCACAGCGCCTGCAGGTCAGAAACCTTGTGCCCTGCGCGTTCTTCAAACTTGATAGCTGCTTGCGCTTGCCAGACGGGCGGTTGAAGCTGTTTTCTATCTGAATCGCTTGCAGGTAAAGCGGCAGCAGCTACAGGAACCGAAGCAAGCGCCTGCGTGCGCGGCGCGGCCAGCGCGTTCTCCACGGCGTGGCGCACGGCCTGGTGCACCTCGCGGCTGTCGCGGAAGCGCACCTCGATCTTCGTCGGGTGCACGTTCACGTCCACGCGCTGCGGGTCCATCTGCACGTGCAGCGTGTACACGGGCTGCTTCTGGCCGTGCAGCACGTCCTCGTAGGCGCTGCGCGCGGCGTGCGTGAGCACCTTGTCGCGCACGAAGCGGCCGTTGACGTAGCAGAACTGCTGGTCGGCGCGCGAGCGGGCGGCGTCTGGCAGGCCGGCGCGGCCCGTGACGGTGATGGCGCCCGAACGCAGGTGCACGGCCACGGATTCGCGGATGAAGTCCTCGCCGAGCACGTCGGCGAGACGCCGCTCCAGCGCCTGTGCATCGGCCGGCTCGCCGTGCGCGAGCGTGGCGCGCCACTGCTCGACCAGCTTGCCCTCGTGCCAGATGGCGAAGCCCACGTCGGGCCGGGCCAGCGCGTGGCGGCGCACGGCCTCCACGCAGTGGGCGAGCTCGGTGGCGTCGGTCTTGAGGAACTTGCGCCGCGCGGGGGTGGAGAAGAACAGCTCCTTGACCTCCACCGTCGTGCCCTGGCTGCGCGCCGCGGGGCGCAGCTCGCCGCTGCGCGCGTCCAGCATGAAGGCGCTGGCCTGCTGCGCGGTGCGCGAGAGCAGCGCCATCTCGGACACCGAGGCGATCGCCGCCAGCGCCTCGCCGCGAAAGCCCATGGTGGCGACCGATTCCAGGTCGTGCAGGTTGCCGATCTTGCTGGTGGCATGGCGGCGCAGCGCGATGGGCAGCTCGTCCCGGGGGATGCCCATGCCGTCGTCCTCCACGGCGATCAGGCGCACGCCGCCGGCCAGCAGGCGCACCGTCACCTGGGTGGCGCCCGCGTCCAGCGCGTTGTCCACCAGCTCGCGCACGGCGGAGGCGGGGCGCTCCACCACTTCGCCCGCGGCGATCTGGCTGATCAGCTCATCGGGCAGGTCGCGTATCGGGCGGCGCGGGGTGGAGTCGGACGGCGTGGCGGGGTCTGGAGGCAGGGCGGAGTCGGGGGGCAGGGCGGTCACGCGGTGATTGTAGGTGCCGCCCATCTTTCGATCAGCGCCGGCGGTAGCCGCGGTCGTTGTTCTTGCCCACTTCGTTGCCGATCAGGGCGCCGGCGGCTGCGCCGCCCACGGTGCCCAGCGTGGAGCCGAACACGGCGTTGCCCACCAGGCCGCCGGCCACGGCGCCCACGCCCGTGCCGACCTGGGCATTGGTGGGGCGATGTGCGCAGCCGCCCAGGGCCAGCGCGCCTGCCAGCGCGGTGGCGACGGTCAGGGCACGGAGGGTTGTGGTGCGTTGCGGGGTCATGAGACGGTTTCCTTCGTAGGTAGTGGTCGGTGGTATGCGCAGGATGCACGAGCGCATGCCTGCACTGTGCCGGCAGGGTGTGAAGTGTGCGTGGCGTTTGGGTTGCCGATTGCGAGCAAGTGTGAGCAATTGCCAGTGCCCGCCGCGGGCATGTACGCGGGTACAGTACGCGCCGCAACCCGACAACGAAGAGGCCCGGCCCGTGGACATCATTGCGTTTCTGATCGATTTCATCCTGCATGTGGACAAGCACCTGGAGGCCTTCGTCGCCAGCTACGGCGCCTGGGTGTACGCGCTGCTGTTCCTCATCGTGTTCGTGGAGACGGGCGTGGTGGTCATGCCGTTCCTGCCCGGCGACTCGCTGTTGTTCATCGTCGGCGCGCTCTGCGGCGCGGGGCTCTTGAACTTTCCGCTGGCCTGCGCGCTGCTGCTGGCGGCGGCCGTGCTGGGCGACCAGTGCAACTACCAGATCGGGCGCTACTTCGGGCCCAGGGTCTTCCAGTGGGAGGGCTCGCGCTGGTTCAATAAGAGGGCCTTCGACCAGGCCCACGCGTTCTACGAGCGCTACGGCGGCATCACCATCGTGCTGGCGCGCTTCATGCCCTTCATCCGCACCTTCGCGCCCTTCGTGGCCGGCGTGGCGGCCATGGGGCGGGCCAAGTTCACGGCCTACAACGTGGCGGGGGCCCTGATCTGGGTGCTGGGCATCGCCACCGCGGGCTACTTCTTCGGCAACCTGCCCTGGGTGCGCCAGCACCTGGAGAAGATCATCTGGGGCCTGATCCTGGTGCCCGGGCTCATCGCCATCTTCGGCGCCTGGCGCGCGGGGCGCAAGCAGCAGGCCGCGTGATCCTCATGCCGTGACGGTCCGCTCCACCACGCGGTCGTCGCCCAGCACGACGAGGGCGAACAGCAGCTCCTCCAGGCCGTTGGCCTGCGCGGTCTTGCGCGCCAGCAGCGGCGTGGCCTGCGGGTCGAGCACGACGAAGTCCGCCTCGGTGCCGGGCTGCAGCGTGCCGATCACGCCGTCCAGGCCCAGCGCGCGCGCCGCGCCGCCGGTGTGCTGCCACCACAGCTGCGAGGGTGCCAGGCTCAGGCCCGGCTTGCTCTGGCCCTCGCGGCCGACGTAGTAGGCCGCGAGCATGGTGTGGAACGGGCTGAAGCTGGTGCCGCCGCCCACGTCGCTCGCCAGGCCGTGCAGCATGCCGGTGCGCGCGGCGGCACGGTAGTCGAAGAAGCCACTGCCCAGGAACAGGTTGCTCGTGGGGCTGATGGCGGCGGCGGTTCCCGTCTCGCGCATCAGCGCGCGGTCGGTGTCGTCCAGGTAGATGCAGTGCGCGTACACGGCGCGGCTGCGCAGCAGGCCGAAGCGCCGGTACACGTCCAGGTAGGAGCGCGCCTGCGGGTAGAGCTCTCGCACCCAGCGCACCTCGTCCTTGTTCTCGGCCACGTGCGACTGGATCCAGGTGCCGGGGTGGCGGCGCGCGAGATCGCCCGCGTCGTGCAGCTGGGCGTCGGAGCACGAGGGGGCGAAGCGCGGCGTGATGGCGTAGCCCAGCCGGCCCTTGCCGTGCCAGCGCTCGATCAGCGCCTCGGTGTCCAGCAGGCTCTGCTCGGTCCGGTCGCGCACGCCGTCGGGCGAATGGCGGTCCTGCAGCACCTTGCCGCCGATCATGCGCAGGCCGCGCCGCTCGGCCTCGGTGAAGAAGGCATCGGCCGATGCCGGGTGCGAGGTGGCGAAGGCCAGCGCCGTCGTCACGCCGTTGCGCGCGAGCTCATCGAAGAAGAAGCGCGCCACCCCGGCCGCATGCGCCGGATCGGCGAAGCGCGCCTCGGCCGGGAAGGTGTAGTTCTCCAGCCAGGGCAGCAGGCCCTCGGCGGGCGAGCCGATGATGTCCGTCTGCGGGTAGTGCACGTGCATGTCGATGAAGCCCGGGGCGATCAGCCGGCCGGGCAGGCGCTCCACCGGCACGCCCGGATGGCGCGCGGCCACCGCGCCGTGGGCGCCCGCGTCCACGACGCGGCGCACGCCGTCGGCGCCCGGCCCGGTCACCAGCAGGCCGTCGCTGTCGTACGCGGGCCGGCCATCCGCGTCAAAGCGCAGCAGCGGTGCGCGCCAGGCTTGCATCTGTGTGGTCATCATGGGCTTCAGTGCCCCCCGATGTAGAAGAACTTGAACAGGAACACGCCGGCGATGATCCACACCATGGGGTGCACCTCGCGCACGCGGCCGGTGAACAGCTTCACCGCGGCGTAGGTGATGAAGCCGAAGGCCAGGCCGTTGGCGATGGAGTAGGTGAAGGGCATCATCAGCGCGGTGACCGCGGCGGGGACGATCTCGGTCGAGTCGTCCCAGTCGAGTTCGGTGAGCTCGCGCAGCATCAGGCAGGCGACGAAGAACAGCGCGGGCGCCGTGGCGTAGGCGGGAACCACGCCGGCCAGCGGGGCGATGAACAGGCAGGCCAGGAACAGCACCGAGACGGTGAGCGCCGTCATGCCGGTGCGCCCGCCGGCCTGCACGCCGGCGGCGCTCTCGACGTAGGCGGTGGTGCTCGACGTGCCCAGCAGGGCGCCGGCGAAGATCGCGCTGCTGTCGGCCAGCAGCGATTTGTTCAGGCGCTCCATGCGCCCGGGCACCAGCAGGCCGGCGCGCTTGGCCACGCCCATCAGCGTGCCGGTGGCGTCGAACAGCTCGACCAGGAAGAACACCAGCACCACGTTGAGGAAGCCCTTGGTGAGCGCGGTGTGGATGTCTAGCTGAAGGAAGGTCGGCGCGATCGAGGGCGGCGCCGAGAACAGGCCGCGGAACTGGTTGCCGCCGAAGAAGAACGAGGCGACGGTGACGCCGACGATGCCGATCAGGATGGCGCCCGGCACGCGCGCCTTGTCCAGCGCCACGATGGCGATGAAGCCGAGCACGGCGAGGACGACGGGGGCCGAGTGCAGGTCGCCCAGCGTCACCAGCGTGGCCTTGTCGCCCACGACGATGCCCGCGCTCTTGAGCGCGATCAGCGCCAGGAACAGGCCTATGCCCACGGTGATCGCGTTGCGCAGCGACTGCGGAATGCCCTTGATGATGAGCCCGCGCAGGCCGAACAGCGTGACGACCAGGAACAGGCAGCCCGAGATGAACACCGCGCCCAGCGCGGCCTGCCAGGTGAAGCCCATGTGCAGCACCACGGCGTAGGCGAAGTAGGCGTTCAGCCCCATGCCCGGGGCCATGGCGATGGGGTAGTTGGCGTACAGGCCCATGATGGCCGAGCCCAGCGCCGCGATGAGGCAGGTGGCGACGAACACCGCGTCCTTGGGCATGCCCGCGTCGCCCAGGATGGAGGGGTTGACGAAGATGATGTAGGCCATCGTCAGAAAGGTCGTCAGGCCCGCGATCAACTCCGTGCGCATCGTGGTGCCGTGCTCGCGCAGCTTGAACAGGCGCTCCGCCAGGCCCGCGGATGCGGCCTGCGGCGGCGTGGCGGGCACGCCCGAAAGGTCTTTTGCGTTCATGTGCTTGTCTCCTGGTTTGTCGTGGCGGGGTCAGTGCGGTGAGGGGGGCGCGGCCTGCTGCTGCAGGCCCGCGATGGCCTCGCGCGTGCGCTCGCGCAGCCAGCGCGCGGCGCTGGAGTGCTGGCTGCGCGCATGCCACAGCTGGTAGTACAGCAGCGGCGGCATGGCGATGGGGCAGGGCAGGATCGCCAGGGGCAGGCGGCTGGCCACGCGCTCGCAGTAGCGGCGCCCGGTGGTCAGCACCAGCCGGGTGCCGGCGACCATGTCCGGGATCAGGCTGAAGTAGGCGCTGCGCACGGCGATGTGGCGCTGCAGCCCCAGGCCGTCGAGCATCTGGTCGATGATGCCGCGCGCGCCCGGGTGCGTGGGCATGGGCGCGATGTGCTCGGCCGCGAGCCAGCCGGCCTCGTCCCAGCCCCGGCGCACGGCGGGGTGGTGGCGGCTCACGAGCGACACCACCTCGTCGCTGAACAGGCGCGCCATGTGCAGGTCGTCGGGCGGCTGCAGCCAGTTGCCGATGACGAGATCGATCTCGCCCAGGGCGAGCTGCGCGCGGTAGTCGCCCTCGCGGGTGAGCGCATGGATCTCGACCTTGGCCAGCGGCGCCTGGCGCTGGATGTCGGCCACCAGGCGCGGCAGGAACAGCGGGTCGAGGTAGTCGCTGGCCGCGATGCGGAAGGTCTGGCAGCTGGTGCGCGCGTCGAAGCTGCGCGCCTCGGTGAACAGCATCTCGGCCGCGCGCAGCACGTTGGCCGCGGGTTCGAGCATGCGCTGCCCGGCCTCGGTGGGCACCATGTGCGCGCCGTTCCTGACCAGCAGCGGATCGCCCGCGAGCTCGCGCAGGCGCTTGAGCGCGGTGGACACCGCCGGCTGGTGCATCCCCAGGCGCAGCGCAGCGCGCGAGACGCTGCGCTCGGTCAGCACCTGGTGCAGCACGCGGATCAGGTGCAGATCGATGCGGTCGAACAGGTTGCGTTCGGACGGCGCCCCTGCCGGCGCGTTCGCGCCGGCAGGGGCGTGGGGCGGCGACGCGTGCGGCTTCATGGCGCCTGCACTGCCGTGATGGCGCGCAAGATGGCCTCGCTGGTGGCGGGGGCCTGCAGCGGCGGCGCCGCGCGGTGCCCGCCCGCGGCGGCCACGGCGTCGCGGATCGCGAAGAACACCGAGAACGGCAGCAGCAGCGGCGGCTCGCCCACGGCCTTGCTGCGGTGGATGGAGTCCTCGGCGTTTTCGCCCTCGAACAGCTGCACGTTGAATTCCGGCGGGCAGTCGTTGGCGGTGGGGATCTTGTAGGTGCTCGGGGCGTGCGTCAGCAGCAGGCCGCTCGTGGGGTGCCAGACCAGCTCCTCCATGGTCAGCCAGCCCATGCCCTGGATGAACGCGCCCTCCACCTGGCCGATGTCCACCGCCGGGTTGAGCGAGCGGCCCGCGTCGTGCAGCACGTCGGCGCGCAGCAGCTTCCACTCGCCCGTCAGCGTGTCCACCACCACCTCGGAGCAGGCGGCGCCGTAGGCGAAGTAGTAGAACGGGTTGCCCTGCATGCGGTCCTTGTCCCACGACAGTCCCGGGGTGGCGTAGAAGCCGTCGGACCACAGCTGCACGCGGTCGAGGTAGGCCTCGCCCACCAGGGCGTCGAAGGAAAGCTGCTGGCCGCCCACCCACACCTGGTCGTTGGCGAAGCGCACGTCCTCGCTGCTCCCGCCGTGGCGCGCGGCGGCGCAGGCGGCCAGGCGCTCGCGGATCTGGCGCGCGGCGTCCTGCGCGGCCTTGCCGTTCAGGTCCGAGCCCGTGGACGCGGCGGTGGCCGAGGTATTGGCCACCTTGCTGGTGTCCGTGGCCGTGACGCGCACGCGCTCGAAGGCCACGCCCAGTTCGTGCGCCACGACCTGCGCCACCTTGGTGTTCAGGCCCTGGCCCATCTCGGTGCCGCCATGGTTCACGAGGATGGAGCCGTCGGTGTAGACGTGCACCAGCGCCCCGGCCTGGTTGAAGTGCTTGACGTTGAAGCTGATGCCGAACTTCACCGGCGTGAGCGCCAGCCCGCGCTTGAGCACGGGGCTCGTGGCGTTGAACGCGGCCACGGCGGCGCGGCGCGCCTGGTAGCCGCTGCGCTCCTCCAGCTGGTCGACCAGTTCGTGGATCACGTTGTCGCGCACCGTCTGCAGGTAGGGCGTGACGTTGCGCTCGCCGCGCCCGTAGAAGTTGGCACGGCGCACGGCCAGCGGGTCGTGCCCGAGCGCGCGCGCGATGCCGTCGAGGATGTACTCGATGGCGATCGCCCCCTGCGGCCCGCCGAAGCCGCGGAACGCCGTGTTGCTCTGCGTGTTGGTCTTGCCGCAGAAGCCGTGCATGGCCACCTCGGGCAGCCAGTAGGCGTTGTCGAAGTGGCACAGCGCGCGCGTCATCACCGGGGCCGACAGGTCGGCCGAATGGCCCGCGCGCGACACCATGGTGACGGCGGCGCCCAGGATGCGGCCCGCGTCGTCGTGGCCCACGTCGTACTCGTACCAGAAGCAGTGGCGCCGGCCGGTGATGAGGAAGTCGTCGTCGCGGTCCACGCGCAGCTTCACGGGGCGCGCCAAGTGCCGCGCCGCCACGCTGGCCATGCAGGCGAACAGGGCCGACTGCGATTCCTTGCCGCCGAAGCCGCCGCCCATGCGCCGGCATTCGATCTGCACGGCGTGCGCGTGCACGCCCAGCGCGTGCGCCACCAGGTGCTGCATCTCGCTGGGGTGCTGGGTGGAGCAGTAGACGTGGACGGCGTTGCCCTCCTTCGGGATGGCGTAGCTGATCTGGCCCTCCAGGTAGAACTGCTCCTGCCCGCCCACGTCCAGGCTGCCCTGCAGGCGGTGCGGCGCGGCGGCGATGCGCGCGCGTATGCCCGCCTCGTCCAGGCCGCTGCTGCTGCGCACCAGGTGCATGGGCGGCACCACGTACTGGCCGCGCGCGTGCGCTTCGCGGGGCGTGAGCACGGGCGGGGCCGCCTCCACGCGCAGCACCTTCTTGGCCAGGACGGCGGCGCGGCGCGCCTGCTCGCGCGTCTGTGCCACCACGGCGAACACCGGCTGGCCCAGGTAGCGGATCTCGCCGTCGCACAGGATGGGGTCGTCATGCACGATGGAGCCCCAGTCGTTGGCGCCGGGGATGTCCTCGGCCGTGAACACACGCACCACGCCGGGCATGGCGCGCACGGTGTCCAGGTCCATGCCCAGCAGCCGGCCCGCGGCGACCGGCGCCAGGCCCAGGGCGCAGTGCAGCGTGCCCGCGAGCTCGGGGATGTCGTCGGTGTAGGTGGCGCCGCCCGAGACGTGCAGCACGGCCGATTCGTGCGCCTGGCTGATGCCCACGCGTGCCCCCGCCTGGTGCGCGCGGGCCTCGGTGCCGGGGTCCAGGCGCAGCCGCTGGTTGTCCTGGTAGGGGGCGAAGGCGGCGGGGCGATTCAGCACGTGGCCGGGGACGGGTTTGTTCATGATGACTCCTTACACGCCGTGCGGCATCACGCTGAACACGCTGGTGCTGCCGGCGTCCAGCGGCGCCACGGGGCGCGTCTCCAGCCACAGGCGCAGCAGCAGGTTCTGCGCCACCTGCAGGCGGTAGGCGCTGCTGGCGCGCATGTCGCTCAAAGGCTGGAAGTCCTGCGCCAGCGCCTGCTGCGCGGCGCGCACGCTGTCCTCGGTCCAGGGCCGGCCCAGCAGCGCGGCCTCGGCGCGGGCCGCGCGGCGCACCGTCGCCGCCATGCCGCCGTAGGCCAGGCGCACGCTGGCGACGGTCTCGCCGTCCAGCGCTATGGCCATGCCCGCGCACAGCGCCGAGATGTCGCAGTCGAAGCGCTTGCTGACCTTGTAGCCGCGCACCTGGCGTGCAAAGGCCGTGAGCGGCACGACGATGGCCTGCACGAACTCGCCCTCCTGCAGCGCGTTCTTCATGTAGTCCAGGTAGAAGCCGGGCAGCGGCAGGCGGCGCACGGCGTCGCCGCGGCGCAGCTCCACGCTGGCGTCCAGCGCCATCAGGATGGGGGGCGAATCGCCAATCGGCGAGCCGTTGGCCACGTTGCCGCCCATGGTGCCGGCGTGGCGTATGGGTGGGGAGGCGAAGCGCAGCCAGACGTCGGTCAGCGCCGGGGCGCGCGCGGCGAGCGCGGCCCAGGCCTGCTCCAGCGTGGCGCCCGCGCCTATCCAGAGCGCGCCGTCGCGCTCCTCCACGGCGCGCAGCTCCCGCACGCCGCCCAGGTAGATCAGGTCGCCCACGTCGCGAAACTGCTTGTTCACCCACAGGCCGATGTCGGTGGAGCCCGCCAGCAGCCGCGCCTGGGGCTGCTCCAGGCGCAGGCGCGCCAGGTCCTCCAGCGTGCGCGGGGCGTGGAAGTGGTCGGCGCGCTCGCTGGCCGTGTGGTGGGCGGCGCCGTAGGCCAGGGCGGGCTCCTGCGCCAGGGCTTGCAGCGCCCTGGCCACGGCGGCGCGGTCGAACGCGGCCGCGGGCAGGTCGAACATGCGCTGGCCCGCGTCCAGTATGGGCCGGTAGCCGGTGCAGCGGCACAGGTTGCCCGACAGGTCATCGGCCAGCTGCTGGCGCGTGGGCGTGGTGCCGGCCTGCTGGTGCCGTTCGTAGCTGTTCCATAGCGACATGGCAAAGCCGGGCGTGCAAAACCCGCATTGCGAGCCGTGGCACTCCACCAGCGCCTGCTGCACCGGGTGCAGGGGCTGCGCGCCGCCGCTGCAGGATGGGCCGGCCGGGGCCATGCCCTGCAGGTCTTCGACGGTGAACAGCGCCTTGCCGTCCAGCGTGGGCAGGAACTGGATACAGGCGTTGACGCTGCAGAGTTGCAGCGCGCCTGCGGCGTCCAGCTCGCCCAGCACCACGGTGCAGGCGCCGCAGTCGCCCTCGTTGCAGCCTTCCTTGGTGCCGGTGCAGCGCGCGCCTTCGCGCAGCCAGTCCAGCACCGAGCGCGTCGTGTGCTCGCCTTCTATGGTGACGATGCTGCCGCGGTGATAAAAGCGTATCGGGCGCGTGCCGGCGGAGGGTGGGGCGGTATATGTCATGGCTGCGGTCCAGGCAAGGCAATCGGGCGCTTCGTGCCGGAGCGCTGCCGTTGCCGCTATGGTGCACGCAGGCGGGGGGCTCGAGCATTCCGGCCCCTCAATGTTCGATATGCAATAGGTCTTATAAGACCTGGGTTAACCCGGGTGGAGCGTTTCGCATGCGCGCGGTGGTCTCCGCGAGAAGGGTTTTCCGCGGAGGGATGCCGTGCCTACGCAGCCGGCAGCAGGCAGATGGTGAGCAGCATGGAGCAGTCTTGCACGGCATGCAGCGCATGGGTCTGGCCCGCTGCCACGTACATCAGGTCGCCGGCCTGCATGCGCTGGGTGTTGCCATGCACGGTGAGGTCCAGCACGCCCTCCAGGCATTGCAGGGTGATCTCGCCCTGCACCCGGTGCTCGCGCATGGTGTGGCCGCTTGGCAGCACCAGGCGCACCACCTCCAGCTGCGTGGCCTTGAATACGGCGGTGGAGACGGCTGCGGTCAGCCGTTCGCCCGGCG
Source organism: Alicycliphilus sp. T452 (assembly GCF_054512775.1). Classification (NCBI taxonomy): domain Bacteria; kingdom Pseudomonadati; phylum Pseudomonadota; class Betaproteobacteria; order Burkholderiales; family Comamonadaceae; genus Alicycliphilus; species Alicycliphilus sp. T452. Next base: position 148,247 of record NZ_JBTNEH010000006.1, on the reverse strand, counting down.
GCTGCAGTCGCACGACCTGTCCTGACGCGGCATGGGGTAGGGCCATGATGCGGTCTCCCGTGTTTCTAAACCGTGCGGCTGCGCGCCAGCGGCGGGTTCTTGGCGAAGTAGCGGACGATGCCGCGCATCAGCGCGTCGGCCAGCTGCTCCTGGTAGGCGGCGGTGCGCAGCTTCGCCTCCTCCTCGGGGTTGCTGATGAAGGCGGTTTCCACCAGCACGCTGGGGATGTCCGGCGCCTTGAGCACCGCGAAGCCCGCCTGCTCCACGCGCGGCTTGTGCAGCCGGGCCATGCCGCCGATCTCGCCCAGCAGCACGCTGCCCAGCTTCAGGCTGTCGTTGATCTGCGCCGTGGTGCTCATGTCCAGCAGCGCGCGCTGCACATGCCGGTCCTGGCTGCCCACGTTCACGCCGCCGATCAGGTCGGCCTCGTTCTCCTTGTTGGCCAGCCAGCGCGCGGCGGAGCTCGATGCCCCGCCCTGGCTCAGCGCGAACACGCTGGCGCCGCGTGCCGCCGGGGTGGTGAAGGCATCGGCATGGATGGATACGAACAGGTCGGCCTGCACGCGCCGCGCCTTCTCCACGCGCGTGCCCAGCGGCACGAAGTAGTCGCCGTCGCGCGTGAGAAAGGCGCGCATGGGGTTGCCGCCCACCTGGGTGGCGTTGATGCGGTCGCGCAGCTGGTGCGCCACCTTGAGCACCACGTCCTTCTCGCGCGTGCCGCCGGGGCCCGTGGCACCCGGGTCCTCGCCGCCATGGCCGGGGTCCAGGGCGATGATGATGAGGCGGTCGGTGGCGCGCGCCATGGCGGGTGCCGCGCCGCGCGTGCGGGGCTGTGCGGCCGGTGCCGGGGCGGGCGCATTCCCCGGCGTGCCCGGCTTGAGGCTGTGCTGTGCAATCAGATCGCCCAGCGGATCCAGCGGATCCGGGACGGGTGCCTTGGCGATGTCCGGCGCGGCCGGCGGCGGTGCGGCGGGGGCGCCGGCGTCGCGCAGGCGCTCGGCGATCAGGGCCTCCAGCGGGTCGGGCGGGGCGGCAGGGTAGAGGTCGAACACCAGCCGGTGCTGGTAGGCGGCGACGGGCTGCAGCGTGAACACCTGGGGGCGCGCGGCCTGCTTGAGGTCCACCACCAGGCGCACCACGCCGGGCGCGTTCTGGCCTACGCGGATGCCGGCGATGTTGGGGTCGTCGGGCCGTACCTTGGCCACCAGTTCGCGCAGCGAGGGGTCGAGGTCCAGTCCCTCGATGTCCACAGCCAGGCGCGGCGGCGTGGGCACGAAGAACTGCTTGGCGACGAGCTGGCGGTCGGACTCGATGGTCACGCGCGAATACTCGGGCGCGGGCCACACGCGCACGGCCACGATGGTGGCGCCGCGCGCTATCTGCTGCCGGCCCAGCAGCAGTACCAGGCTGCCCGCCTGCAGCAGCGTGCGGCGGGTGTGGTGCGGGTGGGGAGGGAGCGCATCGCTCATGGGGTGTCGAGTCCTTGCAGTATGGCGCTGCCCAGGGGCGTGTGCGCCTGCAGTGTCACATGCCGGGTCAGATCATCCTCTGCTTCAATGTAAATAGCAATATCCGCTGGCGGCGCAAGGGAGCCTGCATTGTCCGGCCATTCGGCCAGCTTCAGGCCCGGGCTGGCGAAGATGTCGCGGAAACCGGCGTCCTCCCACTCGCGCGGGTCATGGAAGCGGTAGAAGTCGAAATGCCAGATGGCCAGCCCCGGCGCCTGGTGCGGCTCCACCACGGCATAGGTCGGGCTCTTGATGCGCCCGGCCACGCCCAGGGCGCGCAGCAGGTGGCGCACCAGGGTGGTCTTGCCCGCGCCCAGGTCGCCATGCAGGGCGATGAAGGCGTTGCCGATGCCGGGCTGCGCGGCCAGCTGCGCGGCAAAGCGGGCCGTGTCGTCCTCGCCGTGCCAATGCCGTTGCAGGCGCGGCCCGGCCCCGGGCGCGTGAGGGGTTTCTACAATTTGGCGGTGATGGTCAGCAGCAGTCAACTCGTTCCTCGCATACAGGGCTGGGCGCGCGAACTGGGATTTTCCCAAATCGGCGTCGCCGGCGTGGACTTGTCCGCCGCCGAACCTGGATTGATGCAATGGCTGGCCGAAGGTTTCCATGGCGAGATGCACTACATGGCCGCGCATGGCCTCAGGCGCGCGCGCCCGGCCGAACTGGTGCCCGGCACGGTGAGCGTGGTCACGGCGCGCATGGACTACCTGCCGCGCGATACGCCGGACGGCTGGCAGGCCGTGGAGTTCGCGCGCCTGCGGCGCCCGCAGGAGGCCATCGTCTCCGTCTACGCCCGTGGGCGCGATTACCACAAGGTGCTGCGCGCGCGCCTGCAAAAGCTCAGTGACCGCATCGCCGAGGCCGTGGGGCCGTTCGGCCACCGCGTGTTCACCGACTCGGCCCCGGTGCTGGAGGCCGAGCTCGCGCGCCGCAGCGGCCAGGGCTGGCGCGGCAAGCACACGCTGGTGCTGTCGCGCGAGGCGGGCTCGATGTTCTTCCTGGGCGAGATCTACCTGGACATGGCGCTGGCGCCCACCGACCCCGTCACCGCCCACTGCGGCAGCTGCCAGGCATGCATGGACGTGTGCCCCACGCAGGCCATCGTGGCCCCGCACCGCGTGGATGCGCGCCGCTGCATCTCCTACCTGACGATCGAGCATGCGGGGCCCATTCCGCTGGAGCTGCGGGCACTGATGGGCAACCGTATCTACGGCTGCGACGACTGCCAGCTGATCTGCCCCTGGAACAAGTTCGCCCAGGCCAGCAGCCTGCCGGACTTCGACGCGCGCGCGCCCCTGGTCGGGCAGCAGCTGGCGCGGCTCTTTGCCTGGGACGAGGAAACCTTTCTGCGCATGACCGAGGGCGGGCCGATCCGCCGCATAGGCCACGAGCGCTGGCTGCGCAACATCGCCGTGGCGCTGGGCAATGCGCTGCGCGCCACCGGCGACGCGCAGCTGCGCGCCGCGCTGCTCACCCGCGCCGACGACCCCAGCGCCCTGGTGCGCGAGCATGTGGCCTGGGCCATTGCGCAGGAAAAACGGCCGTAGCGCCCGTGGATAGGGTGTTGGAAGCTATTTAAATAATAGCGTCAAAGCAGCAGACCGAGCGCAAACGGCAGGCTCAGCGCGCCCAGGGCGGTGGACAGCGTGACCAGCCCCGCGACGTAGGCGCCGTTGTAGCCCATGCGCGCCGTGAGCACGTAGCAGCTGGAGGCCGTGGAGACGGCGCAGAACACCATCAGCGCCGTGGCCTGCGTGGCGTCCAGCCCCAGCAGCCGCACCAGCGCCCAGGCGATCAGCGGCAGAGCGAGGTGGCGTATGGACAGCACCGAAGCCGACAGCAGCTTGCCGCGCGCGAGCAGCCCGAACTGCATGCCCGCGCCGGCCGCCATCAGCCCCAGCGCCAGCGATGCGGCGCCTATGCGGCTCACGGCCGGCTCCAGCCAGGCGGGTATGCGCAAACCCAGCAGGTTCGCCGCCAGCCCCAGGACCGTGGCGATGATCAGCGGGTTGCGCAGCAGCTCGCCCACGAAGCCGCGCCGGCCGCCGCGCGCCATGGGCCACACGGCGGCCACGTTCACCAGCGGCACGCACACGCCTATGAGCACGGCCACCATCAGCAGGCCCTGCGCGCCCGCCAGACGGTCGGCCAGCGCCAGCACCAGGTAGGAGTTGAAGCGGAACGACACCTGGGCCGCGGCCGCGTGGTCGCGCCGGTCGATGCGCCGGCCCAGCCAGGGCAGGTGCGGCAGGCTGTAGGCCAGGGCCACGCCGCACAGGATGGTGCCCACGCCGGCGGCGACCAGGCCCGTGGCCTCGCCCACGTCGATCGGGCTTTTCACGATGGACTGGAACAGCAGCACCGGGAACAGCAGGTAGTACACCAGGCTTTCCACGGGCTGCCAGACCGTGCGGTTCAGGGGCGTGTAGCGGCACACCAGGTAGCCGCACAGGATCAGGGAAAAGTCGGGAAGGAGCAACTGCGCGTAATTCACGGCGCGCAGCATACCGTGACGGGGCGTGCCGCCCAGGAGATGCTGTGCCCCGCAGCCATGGGCCGTCCGGACGGTAAAACGCGGGAAATCACTGGCAGATCAGGGGGCCGGGAGGGCTCATTTCGGCGCCCGGGTGCCTTAGGATCGCCGCCTACCCCTTTCTGGCATTTTTACCCAACACGATTGGAATGAGGAGATCCCACATGCAACGACGCAATTGCCTGGCCCTGGTTCTGGCGGCAACGGCCGGCACGGCCTTCGCGCAGGCCTACCCCAACAAGCCCGTCAAGCTGCTGGTGCCGTTCGCGGCCGGCGGCACGACGGACATCATTGCGCGCGTCATCGCCGATCCGCTGTCGCGCGCGCTGGGGCAGTCGGTGGTGGTCGAGAACCGCGGCGGCGGCGGCGGCATCATCGGCGCGCAGGAAACCGCGCGCGCCGTGCCCGATGGCTACAACCTGGGCATCGCCACCGTGTCCACCACGGCCGCCAACCCGGCCATCAACACCAAGGTGCCGTACAACCCGCTGACGGACTTCACCCCCATCATCAACATCGCGGCCACGCCCAACATCATCGCGGTGCACCCGAGCTTCCCGGCCAAGGACTACAAGTCCTTCCTGGCGGAGCTCCAGAAGAACCCGGGCAAGTACTCGTACGCCTCGTCGGGCACGGGCGGCATCGGCCACCTGCTGATGGAGCTCTACAAGAGCCTCACCAACACCTTCGTCACGCACATCCCCTACCGCGGCGCGGGCCCGGCCCTCAACGACACGGTGGCAGGACAGGTGCCCATCATCTTCGACAACCTGCCCTCGGCGCTGCCGTTCATCAAGAGCGGCAAGCTCGTGCCCATCGTGGTGTCCGCGCCGCAGCGCGTGGCGGCCCTGCCCAACGTGCCCACCTTCAAGGAAGTGGGCCTGGAGCCCGTCAACCGCATGGCCTACTACGGCATCCTGGGCCCCAAGGGCCTGCCCAAGGACGTGGTGGACAAGATCAGCGCCGGCACCAGGAAGGCCCTGGAAGACCCCGCCGTGCGCAAGCGCATCGAGGACACCGACTCCATCATCGTCGCCAACACGCCCGAGCAGTTCGCCGAGCAGATCAAGGCCGAGTTCAAGGTTTACAAGGAAGTGGTGCAGAAGCAGAAGCTCACGCTGGAATAAGCGCCGCCCTGCCGCCCACGGGCGGCTTTTCTTGCACATGCTGCCCGAAAGCCGGAACGCCATCGACTTGTTTCTCGACGCCCTGTGGCTCGAGGACGGCCTGTCGCGCAACACCCTGGCCGCCTACCGGCGCGACCTGACGCTGTACGCGCGGTGGCTGGACGAGCAGGCGCCGCCGCTGGCCCTGGACGCCACGGCCGAGCACCACCTGCAGGGCTACTTCGCCGCGCGCCATGCCCAGACGCGGGCCACCTCCGCCAACCGGCGCCTGACGGTGCTGCGCCGCTACTTCCACTGGGCGCTGCGCGAGCGGCGCATCGCGCAGGACCCCACGGTGCGCCTGCTGGCCGCGCGCCAGCCGCTGCGCGTGCCCAAGACGCTGACGCAGGCGCAGGTGGAGGCGCTGCTGCACGCGCCCGACGACTCCACCCCGCTGGGCCTGCGCGACCGCACCATGCTCGAGCTGATGTACGCGAGCGGCCTGCGCGTCTCCGAGCTGGTCACGCTCAAGACCTTCCACCTGGGGCTGGCCGAGGGCGTGCTGCGCATCATGGGCAAGGGCGGCAAGGAGCGGCTCGTGCCCTTCGGCGAGGAGGCGCGGCGCTGGCTGGAGCGCTACCTGGCCGAGGGGCGCGGCGCCATCCTGGCGGGCCGGCAGACCGACGACCTGTTCGTCACCCAGCGCGGCAGCGCCATGTCGCGCGTCATGTTCTGGGTCATCGTCAAGAAATGCGCGCAGCTCGCGGGCATCACCGCGCCGCTGTCGCCGCACACGCTGCGCCATGCGTTCGCCACGCACCTGCTCAACCACGGGGCGGACCTGCGCGTGGTGCAGCTGCTGCTGGGGCATGCCGACATCTCCACCACCACCATCTATACCCACGTGGCGCGCGAGCGGCTCAAGCAGCTGCATGCGCAGCACCACCCGCGCGGTTAGCATCGCGGCTTTCCCCGACGACGCTCCCTTTCCATGCCCGTATTTTCCAGACGCCTCGCACTCCTTTGCGCCGCCGCATGCGCCGCATCCCCCTGGCCGGCCCTTGCGCAGGCCGACTGGCCCGCCCGGCCCATCCGCATCATCGTCGCCTATCCCGCGGGCGGCGTCAGCGACGTGGTGGCGCGTGCGCTGGGCGAGAAGCTGGCGCAGCGCCTGGGCACGCCCGTGGTGGTGGAGAACAAGGCCGGCGCCGGCGGCACCATCGGCATGGACGCGGTGGCCAAGGCCGCGCCCGACGGCTACACGCTGGGCTTCTCCGCCATCAGCCCGCTGGTGCTCAACCCGCACCTGGGCAAGTCGCCGTTCGATCCCGAGCGCGACATCGCGCCCGTGGCCAGCGTGATGTATTCGCCCGTGCTGCTGCTGGGCACGCAGGCCCTGCCGGCGCGTGATTTCCAGGGCCTGCTGGCCGGCGCCAGGGCGCACCCGGGGCAGGTGCGCTGGGCCACCTCGGGCCTGGCGTCGCTGGGGCACATCATGCTCGAACACATCATGCAGGGCGCGGGCGTGCAGATCACGCATGTGCCCTACAAGGGAGGCGGCCAGCAGCTGAGCGACGCCCTGAGCGGGCAGTTCGAGGTGCTGTCCACCAACGCCGGGCCGGCCGTGATGCAGCACATCCAGGCGGGCAAGCTGCATCCGCTGGCCGTGGGGGCGCCCAGGCGCCTGGAGTCGCTGCCCGACGTGCCCACGCTGCAGGAGTTCAAGCTGCCCGCGGCCAACCTGAACTCGGTGTTCGGCATCTTCGCGCCGGCCGGAACGCCCGCCCCCATCCTGGAGCGGCTGAATGCCGAGATCAACCGCGCCCTGGCGCAGCCGGACGTCAAGGCGCGCCTGGAGGCCTCGGACAACGTGCCCACGGGCGGGACGGCGGCGCAGTTCAGGCGGCAGATCGCCGCCGAGTCCGAGGGCAACGCGCGCATCATCCGCGCGGCCGGCATCCGGCTCAATTAACGAAGAAAGAAGGCGGCTACGCCTCCGCGGTCATGCTGTCGGCCCAGGCCAGGGCCTGCAGGTGGGCCCAGTTGACCTGGCGGTTGGACAGGTGCAGCGCCTCGGCCGTGCGCGCGAAGGCCTCGTCGTCGCCGCTCTCGCAGGCGCGCGTGAGTTCCAGGAAGGGGGCGAACACGCCCTGGTTGCGCAGCAGCGCGTCGAGCACCGGCTCGGGCAGGGCCACGCTCTCGAGCGCGCGGTCCATCGGTATGCCCAGCATGGTGTCGAGCAGCGAGAACACGCCCACCACGAAGGCGTTGTCGCATTCCTCGGGCGGCAGCAGCTCGGCCGCGAGCAGTTCCATGAGGCGCCCGCGCACCACGGCGGTCTGGCCCACGGCGGGCGGCGCGCCGTCCTTGCGCGAGGTGGTCAGCAGCAGCGCCGCCCAGCGGAACATCTTTTTCAGCCCCAGGATCATCACCGCGTGGCGGAACGACGTGACCTCGCACGACAGGCCGAACCCCGAGGAGTTGATGAAGCGCAGCAGGTTGAAGGACAGGGTGGGGTCCTTCTTGAGCAGGTCCTCGATCTCGGCCGTGCCGGCCTGCTGGCGCACCAGGTTGATGAGCTGGATGATGGTGGCCTGCGAAGGGCGTATGGTCTGCGCCTTGACCAGCGCCGGGCGGGCGAACCAGTAGCCCTGGAACAGCTTCACGCCCAGGGCGGCCATGCGCTCGTGCTGCTCGGCCGTCTCCACCTTCTCGGCGACCAGGGTGGCCTGGGTGTTGGCGCGCGCGAACTTCACCAGCGGCTCGGCCAGCTCGGGCTTGAAGGCCTGCATGTCCAGCTTGATGAACGAGGCCAGCGGAAGCCAGCTGGTATAGGCGCGCCGCAGCACGCTCTGGTTGAAGGCCAGCCGGAAGCCGCGCGTGCGCAGCGACTGCAGCATGGCCAGCATCTGCTCGATCTGCTCGGGCGTGGCGTCCGCGGCCAGCGTGGGCACTTCCAGCACCACCTTCTCGGGGTGGATCAGTTCCAGGTGGCCTCCGGCCAGGCTCTCATGCGTGCAGTTGACGAAGACGATCGTCCTGCCGATCAGCGCCTCGGAACCGGCGTAGGACAGGGCGTTGAACAGCAGCGCCGCATCGCTGGCCGCGGTGTGGGAGTTGGCGGCGGTATTGCGGTCGAACAGCTCGTAGCCGTAGACGGCGCGCTGTTCGTCCAGGATGGCCTGGCGCGCGATGACTACGAGGTTGCCTGCGTCCTCTGCATCGCCCTGCGGCTCGGTGGGCGGCGACGTGTCGAAATCTGCGGTGCTGGACATGGGTGGGTTGTGCGTGAGTATCTGCAGAAAAGGTTCAGACCTGTGCCATCTGGTCGGCCCAGGCCAGGGCCTGCAGGTGGGCCCAGTTGATCTGCTGGCTGGACAGGTGCAGCGATTGTGCCGCCTGGTCGAAGCGGCTGTCGTCGCTGGATTCACAGGCTTCGGCCAGGGTGAGCAGCTGGCCGTACACGTTGTCGCGCCTGAGCAACGCCGCGGCCAGCTCGTCGGGCAGGTGAAGCAGGCCCAGGGCGGGTTCGAGCGGCATGCCCAGCATCTGGTCGAGCATGGAGAAGATGCCGGTCACGAAGGCCTGGTCCGCCTGTTCGGGCGACATGAATTCCCGGGCCAGCAGCTCCATGAGGCGGCCGCGCACCACGGCGGTCTGGCCCACGGCGGGGGGCGTGCCGCCGCTGCGCGCGACCGTGAGCAGCAGCGCGGCCCAGCGGAACAGCTTCTTGAGGCCCAGCAGCAGCACCGCCTGGCGAAAGGAGGTGATCTCGCGCGTCAGGCCCAGGCCGGCGGAATTGATCAGGCGCATCAGGTTGAAGGCCAGGCCCGCGTCCTTCTTGAGCACTTCCTCGATCTCGGAGGTGGTGGCCTGGCTGCGCACCAGGTTGAGCAGCTGCACGATGCTGGCCTGCGAGGGGCTGAGCAGCCTGGCCTCGACCAGCGTGGGGCGCGAGAACAGGTAGCCCTGGAACAGCCGCACGCCCAGCGAGTGCACCATGTCGTACTGCTGCGCGGTCTCGATCTTCTCGGCGATCAGCCGGGCCTGCGAGTGGCGTCCGGCGTAGTTGACGAGCACGGCCAGCTGGTCGGGCGCGAGCACCGCCATGTCCAGCTTGATGTAGTCCGCCAGCGGCAGCCACGGGGCATAGGCCGACTCCAGCACCTGGTGGCCGAAGGCCAGGTGAAAGCCCCGTGCGCGCAGTTCGGCCAGGATGGGCAGGCGGGCCTGTACCTCCTGCGCCGCCACATGGCCCAGCGGGGGGATTTCCAGCACCACCTTGTCGGGGTTGATGAGCTCCAGATGGCCGCCGGCCAGGCTCTCGTGGGTGCAGTTGACGAAGATCAGCATGCGGCCCACGAGTTCCTCGGAGCCGGCATGCGAGAGCGCCGTGAAGACCAGCAGCACGTCGCTGGCGGCCGTGTGCTCGGCCTGCGCGCGAGAGCGGTTGAACAGCTCGTAGCCGACGACCGCCTGCTCGCCGTTCACGATGGCCTGGCGCGCGATCATGGCGCTGCCGCCCGGCGCGGGGGCGGCCGGGGATGCATGGGGAGCGGAAGGCATGGGCGGCATGGCTGGGTTGGGGCGATACAAGGGGGGCGGGGCGCCGCAGCGCCGTTCATTGTAGGCAAGAAGCCCCGGGCGGCCGCGGCGTCTTCAGCCGTGCTGCAGCCACAGCAGCTCGGCCTCGCTGAAGCCGGCGGCGCGGCGCGCGGCCGCGTTGATCGGGGGCTTGGGGCGCGGCGCCTCGTGGCGCTCGGCCAGCAGGGCGTAGTGCGCCACCGGGTCCAGCCCCTGGCGCGCGCACAGCCAGGCGTACCAGTGGTTGCCTATGGCCACGTGGCCCACCTCCTCGGCGAGGATGATGTCCAGGATCCCCACGGCGGCCAGCGCGTCGGGCGTGCCCACGCTGCGCAGCTTGTGCTGGATCAGGGGCGTGGCGTCCAGCCCGCGCGCCTCCAGCGTGCGCGGCACCAGGGCCATGCGCGCCACGACGTCGTGCGCCGTCTTCTCGCACATGGTCCACAGGCCCTGGTGCGCGGGGAAGTCGCCGTAGTCGTGGCCCAGGTGCTCGCGCAGGTGGTCCCGCAGCAGGCGGAAGTGCCGGGCCTCCTCGGCGGCCACGCGCAGCCAGTCCAGGTAGAACCGGCCGGGCATGGCGGGAAAGCGCCAGATGGCGTCCAGCGCCAGGTTGATGGCGTTGAACTCGATGTGCGCGATGGCGTGGATCAGCGCCGCGCGCCCCTGCGGCGTGGCGGGCGAGCGGCGCGCCACCGCCTGGTGCTGCCGCAGCTCGGGCCGCGCCGGCCGGCCGGGCAGGGCGTGCGCGTCCGGGGGCAGCACGGGTGCGTGGGTTGCTATCGAAAAAGAAGCTGCTCGCGCTTGCATTTCAAGCGTTGCAGCCGATTTTTCTTCAGGATCCGCAAGGCACAAGACCTGCAGGGCGCGTTGGCGAAGCTCCATCTTTACAATTGTAGGTTTCCCTAGATGAACAGAATGGAGACACTGGGCCATGGCGATCTATGAACTCGAAGGCGTTGCGCCGCAGGTGGCGGCCTCGGCCTGGGTGGCCGGCAGCGCCGAGGTGATGGGCAACGTGGTGCTCGCCGAGGATGCGAGCGTGTGGTTCGGCACGGTGGTGCGCGGCGACTGCGAGAGCATCCACATCGGCGCGGGCTCCAACGTGCAGGACGCGAGCGTGCTGCATGCCGACGTCGGCCAGCCGCTGGTCGTCGGCGAGCGCGTCACGGTGGGCCACCAGGTCATGCTGCATGGCTGCACCATAGGCGACGAGTCGCTGATCGGCATCGGGGCCGTGGTGCTCAACGGCGCCAGGATCGGCAAGAACTGCCTGGTGGGCGCCGGATCGCTGGTCACCGAGGGCAAGGAGTTTCCCGACGGCTCCATGATTCTGGGCAGCCCCGCCAGGGTCGTGCGCCAGCTCTCGCCCGAGCAGATCGAGGGGCTGCGCCGGAGCGCGCAGCACTATATGGAGAACGCGCGCCGCTTCAAGGCGGGCCTGCGCAAGCTGGATTAGTACGACCGGATGTCTGAACTGCACAAATTCCTGTTCGATGGCCTGCCCGTGCGCGGGATGATCGTGCGCCTGACCGGCGCCTGGACGGAGCTGCTCGCCCGCCGCGCCGGCAACACCGAGACGGGCGCCTACCCCGCGCCCGTGAGCGAGCTGCTGGGCGAGATGGCCGCCGCCGCCGTGCTGATGCAGTCCAACATCAAGTTCAACGGCGCGCTGGTGCTGCAGATCTTCGGCGACGGGCCGGTCAAGCTGGCCGTGGCCGAGGTGCGCTCCGACCTGAGCCTGCGCGCCACGGCGTCGGTGTCGGGCGAGCTGCCCGCCCATGCCGGCCTGGCCGACCTGGTGAACGCCGGCGGCGGCGGGCGCTGCGCCATCACGCTCGACCCGCAGGACCGCCTGCCGGGCCAGCAGCCCTACCAGGGCGTGGTGCCGCTGCACGGCGACCGCAAGGAGAAGCTGCAGCGCCTGTCCGACGTGCTGCAGCACTACATGCTGCAGTCCGAGCAGCTGGACACCACGCTGGTGCTGGCCGCCAACGACGAGGTGGCCGCGGGCCTGCTGATCCAGCGCATGCCCGCCAAGGGCGAGGGCAACCTGGCGGGTGCCGCGGGGCGGGGCGACGAGGAGCAGATCGGCCTGAACGAGGACTACAACCGCATCGCCACGCTGGCCGCCAGCCTCACGCGCGACGAGCTCCTGAGCCTGGACGTGGAGACCATACTGCGCCGCCTGTTCTGGGAGGAAAGGCTGTTGCGCTTCGTGCCCCAGCGCGGCGAGAGCGGGCCGCGCTTCGCGTGCTCGTGCAGCCGCGAGCGCGTGGGCAACATGCTGCGCGGGCTGGGCATCGACGAGGTGCAGAGCATCCTGGACGAGCGCGGCGCCATCGACGTGGGCTGCGAATACTGCGGCCAGCAATACCATTTCGACGCGGTGGACGCGGCCCAGCTGTTCACGGCGCCGGGCCAGCAGCCGCCGGTGTCGTCCAGCGTGCAATAGGCGGTGCGTCGCCCGGCGCGGCGACAATAGCGCCTTTCGCGCCTGATTTCCAAGGAATATCGCCATGCAAAAGAAAATCGCCGCCCTGGCCCTCGCGGGCCTGGCGGGTGCGGCCTGTGCGGCCGACCTGCGGGTGGGGCTGAACCCTGCCTACGAACCCTTCGAGTCCAAGACCGCCTCGGGCGAGATCGTCGGCTTCGACGTGGACATCGCCAACGCGCTGTGCGAGCAGATCAAGCGCAAGTGCGTGTTCGTCGAGTCCGAGTGGGACAGCATCATCCCCGGCCTGCAGGCCAAGAAGTTCGACGTGGTCATCAGCTCCATGTCGATCACGCCCGAGCGCGCGCGCGTGGTGGACTTCACCAACCGCTACTACAAGACGCCCAGCGCCATCGTGGTGAAGAAGAGCGTCAAGTACGAGGGGCCGGCCTCGCTCAAGGGCATGAAGATCGGCGTGCTCAAGAGCAGCACGCAGGAGAAATGGGCGCTGGGCGAGCTCAAGCCCGCAGGCGTCGCGGTCGTGCCCTACCAGTCGCAGAACCAGGTCTACCTGGACATCCAGGCCGGGCGCCTCGATGGCACGGTGGCCGACAAGGTCGAGGTCAACGGCGGCTTCCTGCGCAAGCCCGAGGGCAAGGACTACGGCTACGTGGGCCCCGACCAGTACGACGCGAAGTACTACGGCGAAGGCATAGGCATCGCGCTGCGCAAGGGCCAGGGCGACCTGAAGAAGCAGCTCAACGAGGCGATCGACACCATCCGCGCCAACGGCACCTATGCCAGGATCGCCAGGAAGTACTTCGACTTCGACCCCTACGGCAAGTGAGCCGCGGGCCCTCCCGGCGCGTGTGTCTGAATGCGTGACTACTACCTGGCCATCCTGAATGGCTCGCTGCTCACCGTGGGCGTGTCCCTGGCATCGCTGGCGGTGGCCACGCTGCTGGGCCTGGCGGGGGCGGCGGCCAAGCTCTCGGGCCGGCGCCCGCTGGTGTGGCTGGCGCAGCTCTACACCACGGTGGTGCGCGGCATCCCCGAGCTGCTCATGATGCTGCTCGTCTTCTACGGCGGCGCCATCGGCCTCAACAGCCTGGCGGAGCTCTGGGGCAACCAGGAGGGCGTGGACCTCGATCCCTTCGTCGCCGGCGTGCTGACCATAGGCTTCATCTACGGCGCCTACATGACCGAGACCTTCCGCGGCGCCATCCTGGCCATTCCCCGCGGCCAGATGGAGGCCGCCTGGGCCTTCGGCATGGGGCGCCTGCGCACCTTCGTGCGCATCACCCTGCCGCAGATGGTGCGCTACGCGCTGCCGAGCTTCACCAACAACTGGCTGGTGCTCATCAAGGCCACGGCCCTGGTCAGCCTGATCGGGCTGCACGACATGACCTACCTGGCCAAGCAGTCGAGCGCCGCCGCGCGCGAGCCCTTCGCCTTCTTCCTGTTCACCGCGGCCATCTACCTGGCCTATACCTCGCTGTCGCTGTGGGCGCTGCGCGCCGTCAGCCGCCGCTACAGCCTGGGCACCGACAGGGTGCAGCTGCTATGAACTGGCTGGTGATCTTCGAGCCGGACACGCTGGCGCTCTATGGCGAGGGCCTGCTCGTCACCCTGCAGCTCACGCTCTACAGCCTGGGGCTGGGCGCCGTGCTGGCCCTTGCCTGCGCGCTGGCGCTGGTCGGCAGCAATGCCTGGCTGCGCTGGCCGGCCCAGGCCTTCACCTACTTCATGCGCGGCACGCCGCTGCTGATCCAGGTGTATCTGATCTACTACGGCGTGGCCCAGCTCGAATGGGTGCAGGCGCGCTGGGACGACGTCTGGCCCTGGACGAACTTCAAGGAGCCGTTCTTCTGCGCGCTGCTGTCGTTCAGCCTGAACACGGCGGCCTACACGGCCGAGACGCTGGCGGGCAGCATCCGCGAGACATCCAAGGGCGAGGTCGAGGCCGCGCGCGCCATGGGCATGGGCCCGTGGATGCTGATGCGCCGCATCGTGCTGCCCAGCGCCATCCGCCGCATGCTGCCGGCCTACGGCAACGAGGTGGTGATGATGCTGCACAGCTCCAGCCTCGCCAGCACCGTGCCGGCGCTGACCGACCTCACGGGCGCGGCCAGCCGCGTCTACGCCGACTTCTACCTGCCGTTCGAGGCCTACCTGTTCGCGGCGGCCATCTACCTGTGCATCACCCTGTGCCTGATCGGCGCCACCAGGCTCGTGGAGCGGCGCTTCCTGGGCTACCTGGCGCCGCGCAAAGCATGACCCTTCCTTCATGAACCGCAACACCCCCGTCAAACTCCAGGCCCTGGACATCCACAAGCGCTACGGCGCCAACGAGGTGCTCAAGGGCGTGTCGCTCACGGCGCACGCGGGCGACGTGATCAGCATCATCGGCAGTTCGGGCTCGGGCAAGAGCACGCTGCTGCGCTGCATCAACCTGCTGGAGCGCCCGCAGCAGGGCCGCATCCTGGTGGCGGGCGAGGAGCTGCGGCTGCGCCCGGCGCAGGACGGCGCGCTGGAGGCGGCCGACCAGAAACAGCTGCAGCGCCTGCGTACGCGCCTGGCCATGGTGTTCCAGCACTTCAACCTGTGGGCGCACATGACGGTGCTCGCCAACATCACCGAAGTGCCGGTGCACGTGCTGGGCCTGTCGCGGGGCGAGGCCGTGGAGCGCGCGCGCAAGTACCTGCGCCTGGTGGGCCTGGAGGGGCGCGAGGACGCCTACCCCAACCACATGAGCGGCGGCCAGCAGCAGCGCGTGGCGATCGCCCGCGCGCTCGCCGTGGAGCCCGAGGTGATGCTGTTCGACGAACCCACCAGTGCGCTCGACCCCGAGCTCGTGGGCGAGGTGCTGCGCGTGATGCAGGTGCTGGCGCAGGAAGGGCGCACCATGCTCGTCGTCACGCACGAAATGGGCTTCGCGCGCGAGGTGTCCAACCACGTGATCTTCCTGCACCAGGGGCTGGTGGAGGAGCAGGGCGACCCGCGCGAGGTCATGGCCAACCCGCGCAGCGAACGGCTGGCGCGCTTCCTGTCGGGCAACCTGAAATAGGTTGCTGCGAAAAAAAGAGCTGCCAGCGCTTGATGGGCAAGCGCTGGCAGCTCTTTTGGCTTGGGAAGTTCAGCGCTGTGCGGGGCGCACCACCTGGACGTAGATCTCGCCCTGCTTGACCATGCCCAGCTCGCCGCGCGCCTTTTCCTCCACCATTTCCAGGCCGCCCTTGAGGTCGTTCACCTCGGCGGCCAGGCGCTCGTTGACCAGGCGGGCCCGGGCGTTGGCCGCCTGCTGCGCGGCGATCTGCTGGCGCAGCTCCTGCACGTTGCCGACGCTGCCGCGCCCCGTCCACAGCTGCGCGTGGATGGCCACGAGCAGCAGCAGCAGCACGAAGGGAACGATGCGCGTGGCCATGGCGGCGGCGTGCCGGGGCTTAGCGCAGGTTGTAGAACGCGGCGCGGCCGGGGTATTCGGCCACGTCGCCCAGGTCTTCCTCGATGCGCAGCAGCTGGTTGTACTTGGCGATGCGGTCCGAGCGCGACAGCGAGCCGGTCTTGATCTGGCCGGCGTTCAGGCCCACGGCGATGTCGGCGATGGTGCTGTCCTCGGTCTCGCCCGAGCGGTGGCTGATCACGGCGGTGTAGCCCGCGCGCTTGGCCATCTCGATGGCGGCGAAGGTCTCGGTCAGCGTGCCGATCTGGTTGATCTTGATGAGGATCGAGTTGGCGATGCTCTTCTCGATGCCTTCCTTGAGGATCTTCGTGTTGGTGACGAACAGGTCGTCGCCCACGAGCTGCACCTTCTGGCCCAGGCGCTCGGTGAGCAGCTTCCAGCCGTCCCAGTCGCCCTCGGCCATGCCGTCCTCGATGCTGATGATGGGGTACTTGTCCGCCCAGGCGGCGAGCATGTCGGTCCACTGCTGGGCCGTGAGCTGGATGCCGCCTTCGCCTTCGAGCACGTACTTGCCGTCCTTGTAGAACTCGCTCGCGGCGCAATCGAGGCCCAGCACGATCTGCTCGCCCGCCGTGTAGCCGGCCTTGTCGATGGCTTCGAGGATGAGCTGGATGGCCGCCTCGTGGTTCTCCACGCTGGGGGCGAAGCCGCCTTCGTCGCCCACGGCGGTGCTCATGCCCTTGTCGTGGATGATCTTCTTGAGCGCGTGGAACACCTCGGCGCCCCAGCGCAGGGCCTCGCGGAAGCTCGGCGCGCCCACGGGGATGATCATGAACTCCTGCAGGTCCAGCGTGTTGTTGGCGTGCGCGCCGCCGTTGATGACGTTCATCATCGGCACGGGCAGCTGGCAGCCGTTCATGCCGCCGAAGTAGCGGTACAGCGGCAGGCCGGCTTCCTCGGCCGCCGCGCGGGCCACGGCCATGGAGACGGCCAGCATGGCGTTGGCGCCCAGGCGGCTCTTGTTGTCGGTGCCGTCCAGGTCGATCAGGGTCTTGTCGAGGAAGGCCTGCTCGGAGGCGTCCAGGCCCAGCACGGCCTCGGAGATCTCGGTGTTGATGTGCTCCACGGCCTTGAGCACGCCCTTGCCCAGGTAGCGGCTCTTGTCGCCGTCGCGCAGTTCGATGGCCTCGCGGCTGCCGGTGGAGGCGCCCGAGGGCACGGCGGCGCGGCCCATCACGCCCGATTCGAGCAGCACGTCGCACTCGACGGTGGGGTTGCCGCGGCTGTCCAGCACTTCGCGGCCTACGATGTCAACGATGGCACTCATGGTTTTCCTCTTTGCAAAAGTTTCAAGTCAAATCGGCATCAAAGGCTTGCCAGGCAAGCGCTGGCAGCTATCAAAAGCAGTGCATTGGCCGCTGCGGCCGCGCCGCACAGTATGGGCGATGGCGCGGCGGCGATTGCGCGCATCACGGGTGCAACGGCTTTGCCCGGGATGCGCCGTGCGGGTCACAGGCCCTCGACCACGACCATGCGCATGACGGCAGCGCCCTCGCGCGCGGCGCGCGCCTTGCGGTATTCGGGCGAGTCGTGGAAGGCGCGGGCAGCCTCGAAGCTGGGGAACTTCAGCACCACGGTGCGGCCCGGGTTCCAGTCGCCTTCGAGCACCTCGACCTTGCCGCCGCGCACGCAGACCTCGGCGCCATGCACGCGCATGGCCTCGGAGCTCCACTTCTTGTACTCCTCGTACTGCGCGGGGTCGGTGACGGTGACGGACGCAATGATGTAGCCGCTTGCCATGCTCAGGCTCCAAAGTCGTTTTCGAGAAAGCCGTTCTTCTTGGTGACGGCGTCGAGCTGCACCAGCGTCTCCAGCAGCGCGCGCATGTGCTTGAGCGGCACGGCGTTGGGGCCGTCCGACAGCGCGCTTGCCGGGTCGGGGTGCGTCTCCATGAACAGGCCCGCCACGCCCACGGCCACGGCTGCGCGCGAGAGCACGGGCACCATCTCGCGCATGCCGCCGCTGCTCGTGCCCTGGCCGCCGGGCAGCTGCACGCTGTGCGTGGCGTCGAACACCACCGGGGCGCCCGTCTCGCGCATGATGGCCAGGCTGCGCATGTCGCTCACCAGGTTGTTGTAGCCGAAGCTCGCGCCGCGCTCGCAGGCCATGAAGCGGTCTTCGGACAGGCCCGCCTCGCGCGCGGCGGCGCGGGCCTTGTCGATGACGTTCTTCATGTCGTGCGGCGCGAGGAACTGGCCCTTCTTGATGTTCACGGGCTTGCCCGACTGCGCCACGGCGCGGATGAAGTCGGTCTGGCGGCACAGGAACGCAGGCGTCTGCAGCACGTCCACGACCTGCGCCACGGCGGGGATCTCGGCCTCGGTGTGCACGTCGGTCAGCACGGGCACGCCGAGCTGCTTCTTCACCTTGGCGAGGATCTCCAGCCCCTTTTCCATGCCGGGGCCGCGAAAGCTCGCGCCGCTCGACCGGTTGGCCTTGTCGTAGCTGCTCTTGAAGATGAAGGGGATGCCCAGGGAGGCGGTGATCTCCTGGAGCCGGCCCGCCACGTCCATTTGCAGCTGCTCGGACTCGACCACGCAGGGGCCGGCGATGAGGAAGAAGGGGCGGTCAAGGCCGATGTCGAATCCGCAGAGTTGCATGGTGGTCAAGCCTTCTTCTGGTGCGCCACGGCCGCCTTCACGAAGGCGTTGAACAGCGGATGGCCGTTCCAGGGCGTGGATTTGAACTCGGGGTGGAACTGCACGCCGATGAACCAGGGGTGCACTTCCCGTGGCAGCTCCACGATCTCGGTCAGGTGCTCGCGCTGGGTGAGGGCGGAGATCACCAGGCCCGCCTCGCGCAGCTTGTCCAGGTACTGGGTGTTGGCCTCGTAGCGGTGGCGGTGGCGCTCGGTCACCACGCTGCCATAGATGCTGTGGGCCAGCGTGCCGGGCTGCACGTCGGAGCTCTGCGCGCCCAGGCGCATGGTGCCGCCCAGGTCGGAATTGGCGCTGCGCGTCTTGATCGTGCCGTCCTCGTCCTTCCACTCGGTGATGAGGGCGATCACGGGGTGCGTGCAGTGCGGGTCGAACTCGGTGGAGTTCGCGCCTTCCAGGCCCGCCATGTGGCGCGCGTATTCGATGGTGGCGACCTGCATGCCCAGGCAGATGCCCAGGTAGGGCACCTTGTGCTCGCGGGCGTACCGGGCGGTGCTGATCTTGCCCTCCACGCCGCGCGAGCCGAAGCCGCCGGGCACGAGGATGGCGTCGTACTGGCCGAGCTGCTCCTGCGCGTTGGCGTCGGTGATGGTTTCCGAATCGACGTGGGTGATCTTCACGCACACGTGGCTCTGCATGCCCGCGTGCCTGAGCGCTTCGTTGACGGACTTGTAGGCGTCCGACAGCTCCACGTACTTGCCCACCATGGCGATCTGCACCTCGCCCTGCGGGTGCTCGGTCTCGTGCACCAGCGCGTCCCAGCGCTTCAGGTTGGCGGGCGGGGTGTTCAGGCGCAGCTTGTCGCAGATCAGGCCGTCGAGGCCCTGCTCGTGCAGCATGCGCGGCACCTTGTAGATGGTGTCCACGTCCCACATGCTGATCACGCCCCACTCGGCCACGTTGGTGAACAGGGAGATCTTCTCGCGCTCCTCCTCGGGCACGGCGTGGTGCGCGCGGCACAGCAGCGCGTCGGGCTGGATGCCGATCTCGCGCAGCTTCTGCACCGTGTGCTGCGTGGGCTTGGTCTTCAGCTCGCCGGCCGTGGCGATCCAGGGCAGGTAGGTCAGGTGCACGAAGGCCGAGTTGTTGGGGCCGAGCTTGAGCGAGAGCTGGCGCACGGCCTCCAGGAAGGGCAGCGACTCGATGTCGCCCACCGTGCCGCCGACCTCGCAGATGGCCACGTCCACCGCGTCGGGCGTGCCGATGCCCGCGCCGCGCCTGATGAACTCCTGGATCTCGTTCGTGACGTGCGGGATCACCTGCACCGTCTTTCCGAGGTAGTCGCCGCGGCGTTCCTTCTCCAGCACGCTCTGGTAGATGCGGCCCGTGGTGAAGTTGTTGGCCTGCTTCATGCGCGTCTCGATGAAGCGCTCGTAGTGGCCCAGGTCGAGGTCGGTCTCCGCGCCGTCGTCGGTCACGAAGACCTCGCCGTGCTGGAAGGGAGACATGGTGCCCGGGTCCACGTTGATGTACGGATCGAGCTTGATGAGGGTGACTTTGAGACCCCGCGATTCGAGGATCGCGGCAAGGGAGGCTGAGGCGATTCCCTTGCCCAGGGAAGACACCACACCGCCGGTGACGAAGACGAATTTGGTCATGTCTTTTTTGGTGGTGGGAAATCGGGATTATAGAAGTCCCATCCATGCCCGGCCGCTCTGCCAAAATGCCGTTCCATGAATGCACTCGTTGGCAAACACATCGTCCTGGGCCTGAGCGGAGGCGTGGCCTGTTACAAAAGCGCCGAGCTGACCCGGCTGCTCGTCAAGGCGGGCGCCACCGTGCAGGTGGTGATGACCGAGGCGGCAGGGCAGTTCATCACGCCCGTCACCATGCAGGCCCTGTCCGGGCGGCCGGTCTATGCCTCGCAGTGGGACGCGCGCGAGGCCAACAACATGCCCCACATCAACCTGAGCCGCGAGGCCGACGCGATCCTCGTCGCGCCATGCAGCGCCGACTTCATCGCGCGCCTGGTGCAGGGGCGCGCCGATGAGCTGCTGAGCCTGCTGTGCCTGGCGCGGCCCGTGGACCGCGTGCCGCTGCTGGTCGCGCCGGCCATGAACCGCGAGATGTGGGCCCACCCCGCCACCCGGCGCAACCTGGCCCAGCTGGCGCAGGACGGCACCACCGTGCTGGGCGTGGGCAACGGCGACCAGGCCTGCGGCGAGACCGGCGACGGCCGCATGCTCGAACCCGCCGAGATCCTGGAGGACCTTGCGGCCTTCTTCGCGCCGAAGCTGCTCGCGGGCCAGCGCGTGCTGATCACGGCCGGCCCCACCTTCGAGGCCATGGACCCGGTGCGCGGCATCACCAACCTGTCCTCCGGCAAGATGGGCTTCGCCATCGCCCGCGCGGCGCGCGAGGCCGGGGCCGAGGTCACGCTGGTCGCCGGCCCCGTGCACCTGCCCACGCCGCGCGGCGTGCGGCGCATCGACGTGCGTTCTGCGCAAAACATGCTCGAAGCGGTCGAGGGGCAAGTGCCGGGTGCTACTGTCTTCATAGCTACCGCGGCCGTGGCCGACTGGCGACCGGCCAGCAGTGCCGAGCACAAGATCAAGAAGGACGGATCGGGCCAGGTGCCCGCGCTGGCCTTCGTCGAGAACCCCGACATCCTGGCCACCGTGGCGCGCTCCGAGCGCGCACGCTCGGGCAGCCTGTACTGCGTGGGCTTCGCCGCCGAGAGCGAGAACCTGCTCGGTCACGCCAGCGCCAAGCGCGCGCGCAAGGGCGTGCCGCTGCTCGTGGGCAACATCGGCCCGGCCACCTTCGGCCAGGACGACAACGCGCTGCTGCTGGTCGATGCGCAGGGCCACCGGGAACTGCCGCGCGCCCCCAAGGCCGAGTTGGGCCGCCAGCTCGTGGCGGAGATCGCGCGGCGCCTGGGCGCGGCGGCCACGCCATGAACGGGCAGCATCCCGGCCTGGGCGGTCCCGAGGGGCCGCCGGATGGGGACTACGCGCGCTACGTCGAACGCCTGATGCAACGGGCGGACCAGCAGCGCGGGGCGGCGCAGGCGGCGGCCAAGGCGGGCGACGCCCTCGCCGCGCCCGCGCAGGCCGCATCCGCGCCTTCCGCCATCGCGGGCGGGCAGCCGGCAGGCCGGGCACGGGGCAAGGCGGCTGCCCGCCTGCCGGCCAAGTGGCCCCTGCTGCTGTGGACTTTGTTCGTGCTGCTGATGTGGTTCGCGCCTGCGCTGCTGCCCTTCGCCATCGGGGGCCTGGTGCTGGCGGGCGTGGGCCACAGCCTCTGGAAGGCCCGGCGCAAGTCCGGCGGCGAACGCCGCTGACTCCCTCTTTTGCGCGATGATCGCAGGCTTTGCACACTGCGGCGCCCCATGAAGGCCCCGCACCCATCATGAAGATCGACGTCAAGATTCTCGACCCGCGCATGGCGGACCAGCTGCCCGCCTACGCCACGCCCGGCAGCGCCGGGCTGGACCTGCGCGCCTGCCTGGACGCGCCGCTGCTGCTGGCGCCCAACGCCTGGCAGCTGGTGCCCACGGGCATCGCCATCTACCTCAGGGACCCGGGCTACGCGGCCCTGATCCTGCCGCGCTCGGGCCTGGGGCACAAGCACGGCATCGTGCTGGGCAACCTGGTGGGGCTGATCGACAGCGACTACCAGGGCCAGCTCATGGTCAGCGCCTGGAACCGCAGCGACACGGCCTTCACGCTCCAGCCCATGGAGCGGCTGGCCCAGCTGGTCATCGTGCCGGTGGTGCAGGCGCAGTTCAACGTGGTCACGGACTTTCCCGCGAGCGAGCGCGGCGAGGGCGGCTACGGCTCCACCGGGAAGCACTGAGCCGGGTCAGTGCAGCAGGTCGCTGCCGGGCGCCTGCGGCTGTATGCGGAAGAACCCCGTCCCGGCCGTGCCGCGGCCGATTTCCTCCTCGGTGGCCTCGCGCACGCCGTGCACCTTGAGCTGCAGGCGCAGGGCGATGCCGGCCAGCGGGTGGTTGCCGTCGAGCACCACGTGCTCGGGATAGATCTGCGCCACGGTGTAGAGGGCGTCGCGCGGCGCCTCGGGGTTGACGCCCTGGGGCAGGGCCGTGCCGTCGAAGGTCATGCCCTCCTCGATGTCGGCCGGGAACAGCTGGCGCGGCTCCAGGAACAGCAGCTTGTCCTGGTAGTCGCCGAAGGCGTCCTCGGGCTCCAGGTGCAGCGCCAGCTCGGCGCCCGCGCCATGGCCCTGCAGCGCATCTTCGATGCGCGCGAGCAGGTCGTCGCCGCCGACCAGGAACTCCACGGGGTCGTCGAGCACGTCCAGCTCGTCGCCCAGGGTGTCTTTCAGGACCCAGGTCAGGGCGACCACACATTGTTCGGTTATTTCCATAGGACAATTGTCGCAGTTCGTTGCCCTGCCGCTCGCGCGGCCCCGTCGATTCCATGGATGTAGAACAACCGCTGGCCCTGCTCGGGGGCCTGAGCCCGGCGCAGTTCATGCGCCGCCACTGGCACAAGAAACCCCTCCTGGTGCGCCAGGCCATGCCCGGCTTCAAGCCGCTCCTGACCCGCGCCGAACTGCTGGAACTGGCCGGGCGGGACGGCGTGGAGTCGCGCTTCATCCAGGACAAGGCCGGCCGGTGGGTGCTGCGCCATGGGCCGCTGGCGCGCCGCTCCCTGCCGCCGCTGGGCACGCCGCGCTGGACCGTGCTGGTGCAGGGCGTGGACCTGCACGACGATGCCGTGCACGCGCTCATGCAGCAGTTCCGCTTCGTGCCCGAGGCGCGGCTCGATGACCTGATGATCAGCTACGCCACCGACGGCGGCGGCGTGGGGCCGCATTTCGACAATTACGATGTGTTCCTGCTGCAGGCCCATGGGCGGCGGCGCTGGCGCATCGGCCGGCAGAAGGACAAGACGCTGCGCACCGGCCTGCCGCTGAAGATCCTGGCGGCCTTCGAGCCCGAGGAAGAACACCTGCTGGAGCCAGGGGACATGCTCTACCTGCCCCCGGGCTGGGCGCACGACGGCATCGCCGAGGGCGAGTGCATGACGTACTCCATAGGCTTTCGCTCGCCCAACGGCGCGCAGCTGGCCCACGAGGTGCTGCAGCGCATGGCGGAGGCCGCGGCCGACGAGGAGGGCGCCATCTACCGCGACCCGCACCAGCCGGCCGTGGCCGGCCCCGGGGCCATTCCCGCCGGGCTGCAGGACTTCGCGCGCACGGCCGTGCGGCGGGCGCTGGAGCAGCCGCAGGCGCTCGAATGCGCCCTGGGCGAGGCGTTGACCGAGCCCAAGCCGAACGTCTGGTTCGAGCCCGCGCAGGCGGGCGTGATGCTCGAGAGCGTGGCGCTCGACAGGCGCACCCGCATGATGTACGACGACAGGCATGTCTTCATCAACGGCGAGAGCTACCGCGCCGCGGGGCGCGATGCCGCGCTGATGCGCCGGCTGGCCGACGAGCGCCGGCTGGGCGCGCGCGAGCTGGCGCGCGCCAGCGATGCGGCGCTGAAGCTGCTGTCGACGTGGTGCGAAGCGGGCTGGGCCCATGCGGGCCCCGCAGACTGAAATGAGCGACGCACCGATGCCCGCAGCGCCGCAGCTGCCCGGCGGCCGCTTCGAGGGCCGCGAGGCCTTCCAGCAGCTGGTGCGCGACGCCCTGGCCTGCGCCGCGCGCGAGGGCTGGCCCGAGCTGATGCTGTGCGACGCCAGCTTTCACGACTGGCCCCTGGGCGAGCGCGCGGCGGTCGAGTCGCTGCAGCAATGGGCGCGCACGGGGCGGCGCCTGACCCTGATCGCCGCCGGCTACGACGAGGTCGTGCGCCGGCACGCGCGCTTCGTGCAGTGGCGCGTGCGCTGGGACCACATCATCGTGTGCCGCCGGGCCGGCGCGGCAGACCCGCAGGATCTGCCCAGCGCCATCTGGTCGCCGCATTGGGTGTTGCATCGGCACGATCCGCTGCGTTGCCGTGGCGTGACGGGGACGGAGCCCGAGCGGCGCATCCTGCTGCGCGAATCGCTGCTCGAATGGGTGGAGCGCAAAAGCGCCCCGGGTTTTCCCGCGTCGACGCTGGGCCTGTGACGGCGCGAGCCCTTTGTTGTAATAAGGGGCTCGATTTCTTCGCGTTATCCACTATTGACGAAATTTTTCTATAATCGCGAATTGGTATCGCCGCTGGTGTTTTGCTTTATATCAAGTAATGCACCGTCGCCGGGGCTATCGCTGCAAGAGGCGGGCGCCGCGGCTTTTCAAAACTGTCGTCTGTCCCATAGGAAATTGAAATGAAGAACTCCGTCGTTCTGGCTGCCCTGATCGCTGCCGCTGCCCTCGCTGCCTGCGGCAAGAAGGAAGAACCCGCACCGGCACCTGCACCCGCTCCCGTGGAAGCTCCCGCTCCTGCAGCCGCTCCCGCCGAAGCCCCCGCCTCCGCCGAGGCCCCCGCTGCCGCAGCCACCGACGCCGCTTCCGATGCTGCCAAGGCTGCCGCCGACGCTGCTGCCGGCGCTGCCGCCGGTGCCGCTTCCGAAGCCAAGTAAGCACGCCTGCAGCGGGCCCCAGGCCCGCAGTAAAAAACCCCGTACCGGAAGGTCGGGGTTTTTTGTTGCCGGCCCGGGGCAGGGCCGGCGGCGTTGCGGGAGGGCTGCTTACTTGAGGTCGTCGGCCAGCACGCGCACGATGCGCTGGGCATTGTCCGAGGTCTCGGGCGCGCCGGCGGCGTTCAGCACCGATACCGTGCTCTGGCTGCCTTCGCTGCGCACCACGATGCGGTACTTGAGCGGGGCCGAGGCGTCGGGCGAGCGCGAGAACAGCTTGCTGAAGAAGCCCTGCTCCTTCTTGTCCGTGGGCGCCACGTAGCGCACGAAGTACACGCCCTTGCTGCGGTCGCGGTCCTCGACGGTGAAGCCCGTGCGGTCCAGCGACACGCCCACGCGGCGCCAGGCGCGGTCGAAGCCCTCGTCGAGCTGCACCACGGGCACGTCGTTCACCGTGGCCATGCGCGCGCCGGGCGTGACGGGCACGGGGGCGGCCGCGGCGGCCTTGGACTGCTCCTCGCTCACGCCCAGCGCGACCATCAGGCGGCGCAGGAATTCGGTCTCCAGCTCCGGATCGGCCGGGCGCGGCTGCCACACCGTGCTGTCCTTCTGGGTGTTGGTGTAGACCTCGGCCATGCCGCGGTGCGTGATGAAGATCTCCGTACCGCCATTGGCGGTGCGCTCCAGGCGGGTGCGGAACTTGTCGCGCTCGCCCGTGGAGTACAGCGAGTCGAACACCTTGCCGATGGTCGAGCGGATGATGTCCTGCGGCAGTTTGGCGCGGTTCTCGGCCCAGTCGGTTTCCAGGATGCCCAGCTTGGGCTGCTCCGTGGTGAAGACGAAGCCGTTTTCGAGCCAGAAGTCGCGCACCGGCTCCCACAGCTGGTCGGTCGGACGGTTCACCACCAGCCAGCGCTGGTTGCCGTCGCGCTCTATGCGCACGTCTCCGATGGACTGCGGCGCCGCGCTGGCGGCGCCGCGCGGCTGCTGTGCCTGGCCGGCCTCGAAGGCCGCGGCCGACACGGTGCCGCCGGGCACGGTGTAGCGCGTCTCGCGCGAGAGCTGGCTCAGGTCCGGGGGGACCTCCAGCGTCGGGCCCTTGGTGGCGCTTTTGTAGTCGATCTTCTCGCTCTCCAGCACGGAGCAGGCGGACAGGGTCAAGGCAAGGCCCAGCAGGCCCAGGCGGGTGGTAGCGTTCACGCGAAAATCCTTTGGGATGTCCGGGGAGAGGGGGTCAGAGCAGGCCCGCGGCGCGCAGGGCCGCTTCGACCACGGCCTCGTTGCCCTGGGAGAGTGGCGTCATGGGCAGGCGCATGGCGCCGCCGCACAGGCCCATGCGCTGCATGGCCCATTTCACGGGGATGGGGTTGGCCTCGACGAACAGCTGCTTGTGCACGGGCAGCAGGCGGAACTGGATTTCCATGGCGCGGCGCGTGTCGCCCGCGATGGCGGCCACGCACAGCTCGTGCATCAGGCGCGGTGCCACGTTGGCCGTGACGCTGATGTTGCCCTGGCCGCCGCACAGCATCAGGGCCACGGCCGTGGGGTCGTCGCCCGAGTACACGGCGAAGCCCTTGGGCACGTCGCGGATGAGCCACTGCGCGCGCTCGATGTTGCCCGTGGCCTCCTTGATGCCCACGATGCCGGGCACCTGCGTGAGGCGCAGCACGGTCTCGTGGTGCATGTCGGCCACCGAGCGGCCGGGCACGTTGTACAGCACCATGGGCAGGTCGCCCACGGCCTCGGCGATGGCCTTGAAGTGGCGGTACTGGCCTTCCTGCGTGGGCTTGTTGTAGTAGGGCACGACCTGCAGCTGGCTGTCGGCGCCGACCTTCTTGGCGAAGCGGGCCAGCTCGATGGCCTCGGCCGTGGAATTGGCGCCGCAGCCGGCCATGACGGGCACGCGCCCGGCGGACTGCTCCACCGACACGCGGATGATCTCGCAGTGCTCGTCCACGCTCACCGTGGGCGACTCGCCCGTGGTGCCCACGACGCCGATGCAGTCGGTGCCTTCCTGGATGTGCCAGTCGATGAGCTTGCGCAGCGTGGGATAGTCCACGCTGCCGTCGTCGTGCATGGGGGTGACGAGGGCGACGATGCTGCCGGTCAGGGGGGCGCTGGGAGAGGTCATGTCCGCGTTGAAAAACGGTAAAGGGGCATTCTAACTAGCGGCGGTAGCGGTTCGCGCACGGCGGCGATGCGCTGCACGAAGCGCGCGGGCGCGTCGAGGAAGCCGTCCTCGTAGGCCACTATGCGCAGACCCTCGCAGGCGCGCAGAAGTTCACCGGGGCGCAGCAGGAATTCGGGCCGCGCGGGCCGGCCCACGGTCTCGTTGCCCTGGGCGAAGGTCTCGTACAGCAGCACGCCGCCGGGCGCCACGCTGTCCACGATGGTGGGCAGCAGCGGGCGCCACAGGTAGTTGGCCACCACCACGCAGTCGAAGCGCCGGCCCGGCAGGGGCCAGGGGCCGGCCTCGATGTCGGCGCGGATCGCCTCGCCCAGGTTTGCTGCTGATTCGATAGCATTCTGCGCTTTGTCCACGCCCGTTACGGAGTGATTTCTTTCGGAAAACCAGCGCATGTGGCGGCCCGCGCCGCAGGCCACGTCGAGCACCGTGCCGCCCGCGGGCACGAGGTGCGACCAGCGCTGGATCCAGTCCGAGGCTTCCATCAGAAACAGGCCCAGATCTGGTCGGCCAGCGTGCGCATGAACTCCGGCTGCAGGTACAGCGCGAACACGCCCAGCAGCACGGCCAGCGCGAGGGCGGCGGCGATCCAGCGCTTGTGTGCGGAGCGCATCAGGCCGCCTGCGGCGTGGCGCGCACGATGGCGCCTTCGCGCACCGGCAGGTTGATCAGGCCGGCGGCCACGCCCAGGGCGATGGCCAGGTACCAGACGACGTCGTAGCTGCCGGTGGTGTCGTACAGGTAGCCGCCGAGCCACACGCCCAGGAAGCTGCCGATCTGGTGGCTGAAGAACACGAAGCCGCTGAGCATGGACAGGTGCTGCACGCCGAAGATCTGCGCCACGGTGGCGTTCGTGGGCGGCACGGTGGACAGCCACAGCGCGCCCATCACGGCCGAGAACACGTACACCGACGCCGGCGACAGCGGCACCAGCAGGAAGACGGTGATGACCGCCGCGCGCGCCAGGTAGATGAAGGCCAGGATGTGGCGCTTTTGCATGCGCTGGCCCAGCGTGCCGGCGATGTAGGTGCCGAAGACGTTGAACAGCCCGATCAGCGCCAGCGCGTAGCTGGCCACCTGGGGGCCGAGGCCGTGGTCGCGCAGGTAGCTGGGCATGTGCACGCCGATGAACACCACCTGGAAGCCGCAGACGAAGTAGCCCGCGGTGAGCAGCAGGAAGCTCTTGTAGCGCAGCGCCTCGGCGAAGGCGTGGCGCGCGGACTGCGTGCGCTGGATGGGCGCGCTGCCGTGAAAGCCCGGCTCGCGCAGGCCGAAGGCCAGCGGCACGATGAGCAGCACCATGGCCGAGAGCACGAGCAGCGCGTCCTGCCAGCCCAGGCGCGCGATGAGCTGGCCCTCCAGCGGCATCATGAGGAACTGCCCGAACGAGCCCGCGGCCGCCGCCACGCCCATGGCCCAGGAACGCCGCTCGGGCGCGATCTGCCGGCCCAGCACGCCGTAGATGACGGCGTAGGTGGTGCCCGCCTGGGCCGCGCCGATCAGGATGCCCGTGGTCAGCGAGAACAGCAGCGGCGTGGGCGACAGCGCCATGCCGGCCAGGCCCAGCGCATACAGCAGGGCGCCCAGGATCAGCACGCGGAAGGCGCCGAAGCGGTCGGACAGCATGCCGCCGAAGATGCCGAACACGCCCCACGACAGGTTCTGGATGGCCATGGCCAGGGCGAAGGTCTGGCGCGTCCAGCCCATGTCCTGCGTGATGGGCGCCAGCCACATGCCGAAGCCGTGGCGGATGCCCATGGACAGGGTGACGATGGTGGCGCCGCAGACCAGCACCTGGGCCATCGAGAGTTTCTTGGTTTGCGTATGCATCGGGCGAATGTAGCGAAAACCCGCGGCGGCTGCCTGCCACGCCCGTTGAATCGGCGAAAGACTGGCTTTATATCCAGCACTACAATGCGCCGCCTATGGCAAGCAAACCCGCATCCGACTACTCCGAAAGCGCCATCCGAGTCCTCAAGGGCCTGGAGCCCGTCAAGCAGCGCCCGGGCATGTACACGCGCACCGACAACCCCCTGCACGTCATCCAGGAGGTGCTGGACAACGCCGCCGACGAGGCGCTGGCGGGTTTTGGCAAGAAGATCAAGGTCACGCTGCACCAGGACGGCTCGGTCAGCGTGGAGGACGACGGCCGCGGCATCCCCTTCGGCCTGCACCCCGAGGAGGGCGCGCCGGTGGTCGAGCTGGTGTTCACGCGATTGCACGCGGGCGGCAAGTTCGACAAGGGCCAGGGCGGGGCCTACAGCTTCTCCGGCGGCCTGCACGGCGTGGGCGTGTCGGTGACGAATGCGCTGTCCACGCGGCTGGAGGTGTCCACGCACCGCGAGGGCCAGGTCGCGCGCCTGGCCTTCGCCGCGGGCGACGTGGCCGAGCCGCTGGTGGCGCGGCCCCTGCAGCCGGGCGAGCGCAGGCAGGGCACGACGGTGCGCGCCTGGCCCGACGCCAAGTACTTCGAGTCCGCCCAGCTGCCCATGGGCGAGCTCACCCACCTGCTGCGCAGCAAGGCCGTGCTCATGCCCGGCGTGACGGTGCAGCTCGTCAACGAAAAGACGCGCGAAACCCAGACCTGGCAGTACAAGGGCGGCCTGCGCGACTACCTGGGCCAGACGCTGGCCTTCGACCCGGTGATCCCGCTGTTCGAGGGCGAGGGCTATGCCGACAGCGCCAGCGAGAGCTTCGCCGAGGGCGAGGGCGCGGCCTGGTGCGTGGCCTTCACCGAAGAGGGCGCCCCGGTGCGCGAGAGCTACGTCAACCTGATTCCCACCAGCGCCGGCGGCACGCATGAAAGCGGCCTGCGCGACGGCCTGTTCAATGCCGTGAAGGGCTTCATAGAGCTGCATTCGCTGCTGCCCAAGGGCGTGAAGCTGCTGCCCGAGGACGTGTTCGCGCGCGCCAGCTACGTGCTGGCGGCCAAGGTGCTGGACCCGCAGTTCCAGGGCCAGATCAAGGAGCGCCTGAACTCGCGCGACGCCGTGCGCCTGGTCTCCAGCTTCGTGCGCCCGGCGCTGGAGCTGTGGCTGAACCAGCATGTGGACTACGGCAAGCGCCTGGCGGAACTCGCCATCAAGGCCGCGCAGACGCGCCAGCGCGCGGGGCAGAAGGTGGAGAAGAAAAAGGGCTCCGGCGTGGCCGTGCTGCCCGGCAAGCTGACGGACTGCGAAAGCCGCGACATCGCCTACAACGAGGTCTTCCTGGTGGAGGGCGACAGCGCCGGCGGCAGCGCCAAGATGGGCCGCGACAAGGAGAACCAGGCCGTGCTGCCGCTGCGCGGCAAGGTGCTCAACACCTGGGAGGTGGAGCGCGACCGGCTGTTCGCCAACACCGAGGTGCACGACATCTCGGTCGCCATAGGCGTGGACCCGCATGGCCCCGGCGACCAGCCCGACCTGTCGGGCCTGCGCTACGGCAAGATCTGCATTCTGAGCGACGCCGACGTGGACGGCTCGCACATCCAGGTGCTGCTGCTGACGCTGTTCTTCCGCCACTTCCCCGGGCTGATAGCGGCCGGCCACATCTACGTGGCGCGCCCGCCGCTGTTCCGCGTGGACATCCCGGCGCGCGGCAGGAAGCCCGCCGCCAAGCTCTACGCGCTGGACGAGGGCGAGCTCGAAGCCATCCTCGACAAGGCCGCCAAGGACGGCGTGCCGCGCGAGAAATGCCAGATCAGCCGCTTCAAGGGCCTGGGCGAGATGAACGCCGAGCAGCTGTGGGAGACCACGCTCAACCCCGACACGCGGCGCCTGTTGCCCGTGCAGCTGGGCGCGCTGGACTTCGCCGCCACCGAGGGCCTCATCACCAAGCTCATGGGCAAGGGCGAGGCAGCCTCGCGCCGCGAGCTCATGGAGCTGCACGGCGACGCGGTGGAAGTGGATATTTGATGTTTTTGGCCTCCAGCGCTTATCTGGCAAGCGCTGGCAGCTCCTATTTTTAAAGCATGAGCGATCAACCTGTTCTCGATTTCTCCGGCGCCGGCGCGGACGACGCCCTCGGCCTGGGCGGCTACGCCCAGCGCGCCTACCTGGAATACGCCCTCTCCGTCGTCAAGGGCCGCGCCCTGCCCGACGTGTGCGACGGGCTCAAGCCCGTGCAGCGGCGCATCCTCTACGCCATGGAGCGCATGGGCCTGTCCTACGGTGGGCCGAACGGCAGCGTGCCCGCCAAGCCGGTGAAGAGCGCGCGCGTGGTGGGCGACGTGCTGGGGCGCTTTCACCCGCATGGCGACCAGTCGGCCTATGACGCGCTGGTGCGCCTGGCGCAGGACTTCAACCAGCGCTACCCGCTCATCGACGGCCAGGGCAACTTCGGCAGCCGCGACGGCGACGGCGCGGCGGCCATGCGCTACACCGAGGCGCGCCTGGCCCGGATCAGCAGCCTGCTGCTGGACGAGATCGACATGGGCACGGTGGACTTCCAGCCCAACTACGACGGCAGCACGCAGGAGCCGCGCCAGCTGCCGGCGCGCCTGCCGTTCGCGCTGCTCAACGGCGCCAGCGGCATCGCCGTGGGCCTAGCCACCGAGATTCCCAGCCACAACCTGCGCGAGGTGGCCGACGCCTGCGTGGCCCTGGTGAAGAACCCGCGGCTGGCCGACGAGGAGCTGTTCGCGCTGATCCCCGGCCCGGACTACCCCGGCGGCGGCCAGATCATCAGCAGTGCCGCCGACATTCAGGAGGCCTACCGCGGCGGGCGCGGCAGCCTGAAGGTGCGCGCGCGCTGGAAGATCGAGGACCTGGCGCGCGGCCAGTGGCAGATGGTGGTGACCGAGCTGCCGCCCGGCGTGTCGGCGCAGAAGGTGCTGGAGGAGATCGAGGACATCACCAACCCCAAGGTCAAGACCGGCAAGAAGGCCCTGACGCAGGAGCAGAACCAGCTCAAGGCCAGCGTCCTGGCGCTGCTCGACGGCGTGCGCGACGAGTCCAGCAAGGACGCGCCCGTGCGCATCGTCATCGAGCCGAAGACCGGCAAGGTGCCGCAGAGCGAGCTCATCACCACGCTGCTGGCGCACACCAGCCTGGAGACGTCCGCCCCCGTCAACCTGACCATGGTGGGGCTGGACGGCAAGCCTGTGCAGAAGTCGCTGCGCCAGATGCTGGAGGAATGGGTGGCGTTCCGCCAAGCCACCATCACGCGGCGCAGCCAGCACCGGCTGCAAAAGGTGCTGGACCGCATCCACATCCTCGAAGGCCGGCAGCTGGTGCTGCTGAACATCGACGAGGTGATCGCCATCATCCGCCAGTCGGACGAGCCCAAGGCGGCGCTGATGGCGCGCTTCAACCTCTCCGACCGGCAGGCCGAGGACATCCTGGAAATCCGCCTGCGCCAGCTCGCCAGGCTGGAGGCCATCAAGATCGAACAGGAACTCAAGGAGCTGCGCGCGGAGCAGGGCCGGCTGGAGGACATCCTGGCCAACCCCGCCTCGCTGCGCCGCCTGATGGTCAAGGAGATCGAGCAGGACGCGAAGCAGTTTGCCGACGCGCGCCGCACGCTGATCCAGGCCGAGAAGAAGGCCGTCGCCGAGGTGAAGGTGCTGGACGAGCCCGTCACCGTGGTGGTGTCGGAAAAGGGCTGGGTGCGCGCGCGCCAGGGCCATGGGCACGAGGCCGGCAGCTTCGCCTTCAAGGCCGGCGACGGCCTGTACGGCACCTTTGAATGCCGCACCGTGGACACGCTGATCGTCTTCGGCAGCAACGGCCGCGTGTACTCGGTGGCCGTGTCGCTGCTTCCCGGCGGGCGCGGCGACGGCCAGCCCATCACCACGCTGATCGACCTCGAATCGGGCACCCAGCCCGTGCACTACTTCGCCGGGCCGGGCGCCGCGGCGCTGCTGCTGGCGGGCTCGGGCGGCTACGGCTTCCTGTCCACCGTGGAGCACATGAGCGGGCGCAACCGCGGCGGCAAGGCCTTCGTCAGCCTGGCCGAGGGCGAGCGCCTGTGCCGCCCCTCGCACGCCGCCTGCGGCAGCGGCAGCCAGCCCCTGGCATCGGCCACGCACGTGTGCTGCGCGTCCGTGGGCGGGCGCGTGCTGACCTTCGAGATCGGCGAGCTCAAGCTCATGGAAAAGGGCGGCCGCGGCCTGATGCTGATCGACCTGGAGGACAAGGACGCGCTCGCCGGCGCCGCCGCCTACACGCGCAGCGTGCGCTTTGCCGGCGTGGGCCGCGGCGGCAAGGCGCGCGAGGAGACGCTGGAAATCCGCAGCCTGAACAACGCCCGCGCCGCGCGCGGGCGCAAGGGCAAGGCGGCGGACCTGGGCTTCAAGCCAGCGGACGTGGTGCGCGCGGAGTAACAACGGCCCGGGTGGCGTTCAGGTCACAATATGCGTCCGCGGCAGCCTCCGGCGCTGCTCGCGCCATCGCTTGCACGTGCTGCGGCAGCCATCCCTTTTCCCATCATGCAAACCTGGCAAGACTTCAAGCACCAGTACCTGGTGCGTTTCTGGTTGCCCGTGCCCGCCGTGATCGCGGCCGGTGTTCTGGCGGCGTACTACTTCGGCATCACCGGCACCTTCTGGGCCGTCACGGGCGAGTTCACGCGCTGGGGCGGCCACGTGCTGATGTTCCTTGGCGTGGACATCTCCAGCTGGGGCTACTTCAAGCTCATCGGCATGCAGGGCACGCCGCTCACGCGCATCGATGGCGTGATGATCATCGGCATGTTCACCGGCTGCCTGGCCGCGGCGCTGTGGGCCAACAACGTCAAGCTGCGCCTGCCGCACCACCGCATACGCATCGCGCAGGCCGTGGTGGGCGGCATCATCGCCGGCTTCGGCGCGCGCCTGGCCATGGGCTGCAACCTGGCGGCGTTCTTCACCGGCATTCCCCAGTTCTCGCTGCATGCCTGGTTCTTTGCCATCGCCACGGCCGTGGGCTCGCTGGCCGGCGCCAAGGTCAGCATGTGGCCCATGTTCCGCATACCCGTGCGGCTGCAAAAGGTGAGCGCGGCCCGGCCGCTGGCCCAGCATGCGGCGCAGGCCGCCAGGCGCTTTCGCCTGGGCATGCTGCTGCTGGCGGCGTTCCTGGCCTGGGCGCTGTCCATGGTGCTGGATACGCCCAAGCTGGGCTTCGCCGCGCTGTTCGGCCTGGCCTTCGGCCTCATCATCGAGCGCGCACAGGTGTGCTTCACCTCGGCGTTCCGCGACCTGTGGCTCACCGGGCGCACGCAGATGGCCAAGGCCATCATCATCGGCATGGCGGCCAGCGCCATCGGCGTGTATGGCTATGCGCAGCTGGGGCTGGAGCAGAAGATCTTCTGGGCCGGGCCGAATGCCGTGATCGGCGGCCTGCTGTTCGGCTTCGGCATCGTGCTGGCCGGCGGCTGCGAGACGGGCTGGATGTACCGCGCCGTGGAGGGCCAGGTGCATTACTGGTGGGTGGGCCTGGGCAATGTGCTGGGCTCCACGCTGCTGGCCTTGGTCTGGGACGACCTGGCGCCCGTGATTGCGCTCGACTACGGCAAGGTGAATCTGCTCAAGCTCTTTGGGCCGCAGGGCGGCCTGCTGGTCACCTATGGGCTGCTGGCGCTGGCCCTGGCCCTGGTGCTGGCCTGGGAGCGGCATTTCTTCCGCCGGCGCAAGCTGCCGGCCAGCATCCAGGGCGCTGCCGCCTGAAAGGAGCAACCATGTCCCACGACAGCACCGAAACCTACATCCCCACCTATCGCCTGGACATGATGGGCGAGCCCTGCCCGTATCCGGCCGTGGCCACGCTGGAGGCCATGCCGCAGCTCCAGCCCGGCGAGATTCTGGAGGTGATCTCCGACTGTCCGCAGTCGATCAACAACATTCCGCTGGACGCGAAGAACCACGGCTACGAGGTGCTGGCCATCCAGCAGGACGGGCCCACCATCCGCTACCTGATCCGCCGTTGAAAGAGCGCATATGACGCAGCAAAACATCCTCATCATCATCCACGCCGCGCCCCATGGCAGCGAGCGCTGCCTGTCCGGCCTGCGCGTGGCCAACGCCCTGGCCGCGCGGGCCGACATCGCCGGGGTGCGCGTGTTCCTGATGTCCGACGCCACCGCCGCGGCGCTGCCGCACCAGAACGACGGCGCGGCCAATGCCATTCAGACCCTGGTGCAGGAACTGGTGGCCGCCAAGGCGCCCGTGCTGCTGTGCCGCACCTGCGCGCTGGCGCGCGGCCTGGCCGACCTGCCGCTGATCGGCGGCGTGGGCATCGGCACGCTGGCCGACCTGGGCGACTGGGTGGTAGCGGCCGACAAGGTCATGACGTTCTGACGCACCGCCCCCGGCTCTCTTGGCCGGTCAGTCGATCTCCGCGATCAGCTCGATCTCCACGCAGGCGCCCAGGGGGATCTGCGCCACGCCGAAGGCGCTGCGCGCGTGCTTGCCCTTGTCGCCGAACACTTCGCCCAACAGCTCGCTGGCGCCGTTGGTGACCAGGTGCTGCTCGGTGAAGCTGCCCGTGGAGTTGACCAGGCTCATCAGCTTCACGATGCGCTGCACGCGGTTCAGGTCGCCGCCGGTGGCGGCGTGCAGCGTGCCCAGCAGGTCGATGGCCACGGCGCGCGCGGCGGCCTTGCCCTCCTCGGTCGTGATGTCCTTGCCGAGCTGCGCCACCCAGGGCTTGCCGTCCTTGCGCGCGATGTGGCCGCTCAGGAACAGCAGGTTGCCGGTCTGCACATAGGGCACGTAGGCGGCGGCGGGCACGGCCACCGGGGGCAGGGTGATGTGGAGTTCCTTCAGCTTGTCGTAAACGCTCATGGCAGTCCTCGAAAACACATAAACAGCAAAACGGGGCGCGTACCTTAGCATGCGCCCATGAGCGCGCCGGCGTCCGTGTTGCCGCAGGAATCGTCTGCCCGGGACGGGCAGGCTCCCCCGCCCATGTCCGGCGCCTGGGGCCCAGCCCCGGCGCTGGCCGGCGGCGTGCTGGGCGTGGCGCTGCAGCTGCAGCAGGCGGACTTGTGGCCCTGGCCCGCGTATGCCGCGCTGCTGGGGGCCGGCCTGGCGTGCGCGGCGTGCCTGGTCCGGGCCGGGCGGGCATATGGGCCACGGCCCTGGCGGGGCGCGGCCGTGCTGCTCGCCGCCGCGGCGCTGCTCCACGGCCTGTGCGGGCTGCGCGCCGCTACATTCGCGGCCGATGCCCTGGCGCCCGAACTGGAAGGGCGCGACCTGCAGGTCACCGGCGTCATCGCAGCCATGCCGCAGCCGCGCGAGACCGGCCTGCGCCTGCGGCTGGCGGTGGAGTCGGCGCGGCGCGACGGCGCGCCTGTGGCGCTGCCGCCGCTGCTCGACCTGACCTGGTACGCCGGCGGCCCGGACCAGGGCGCGCAGGCCCGGCCCCCGCCCGCCGTGCGCGCGGGCGAGCGCTGGCGCCTGACGGTGCGCCTCAAGGCCCCGCATGGCGGGCGCAACCCGCATGGCTTCGACTACGAGCTGTGGCTGTGGGAGCAGGGCGTGCAGGCCACCGGCTACGTACGCAGCAGCGGCCGGCTGGATGCGCTGCACGGCGCGCCCGAGCGCCTCGCCGCCACCTGGCGCTACCCCGTGGAGCGGCTGCGCCAGCAGGTGCGCGACGCCATCCTGCGCACGCTCGACCCCGGCGCTGATGCCGCGCGCCAGCGGGCCGCGGGCGTGGTCGCGGCGCTGGTCACGGGCGACCAGCGCGCCATCGAGCGTCCCGACTGGGACCTGTTCCGCGCCACGGGCGTGGCGCACCTGATGAGCATCTCGGGCCTGCACATCACCCTGTTCGCCTGGATCGCGGCGGCGGCCATCGGCCGGGCCTGGCGCCGCTCGCCGCGGCTGTGCCTGGTGCTGCCCGCGCCCACGGCGGCGCTGGCCGGCGGGGTGCTGCTGGCCGGCGCCTATGCGCTGTTCAGCGGCTGGGGCGTGCCGGCGCAGCGCACCGTGTGCATGCTGGCCACGGTGGCGCTGCTGCGCCTGTCGGGGCGGCGCTGGCCCTGGCCGCAGGTGTGGCTGCTGGCCTGCGCCGCGGTGCTGCTGGCCGACCCGTGGGCGCTGCTGCAGGCGGGCTTCTGGCTCAGCTTCGTTGCCGTGGCGGTGCTGTTTGCTACCGATATGGGAGCTGCTGGCGCATGTCCAGAGGGCGCTAGAGGCCGTTTTCATGCACTGCTGCGCGAGCAGTGGGTGGTGACGCTGGCGCTCACCCCGCTGACGCTGCTGCTGTTCGGGCAGGTGTCGCTCGTGGGCCTGCTGGCGAATCTGCTGGCGATTCCGTGGACCACGCTGGTGGTCACGCCGCTGGCGCTGCTGGGCGTGCTGTGGGCGCCGCTGTGGCAGGCGGCGGCCTGGTGCGTGCAGGGGCTCACGGGGCTGCTGCAATGGCTGGCCTCCTGGCCCTGGGCGCAGCTTGCCCTGCCCATGGCGCCGCTGTGGGCTGGCGTGGCGGCCGTCGCCGGGGGCGCGCTGCTGGCGCTGCGCCTGCCCTGGGCCCTGCGCCTGCTGGGGCTGCCGCTGCTCCTGCCGGCCCTGTGGTGGCAGGCGCCGCGCCCGCCGGCGGGGCAGTTCGAGCTGCTCGCCGCCGACGTGGGCCAGGGCCAGGCGGTGCTGGTGCGCACCGCCGGCCATGCGCTGCTGTACGACGCCGGCCCGCGCTACCACCAGGACAGCGACGCTGGCGAGCGCGTGCTGGCGCCGCTGCTGCGCGCCCTGGGCGAGCGCCTGGACCTGCTGGTGCTGAGCCACCGCGACAGCGACCATACCGGCGGCGCCGCGGCCGTGCTGGGCGCGCAGCCCCGGGCGCGGCTGCTGGGCTCGATAGAGGCCGGGCACCTGCTGCAGGCGCTGCGCCCGGCCCGGCCCTGCGTGGCGGGGCAGGGCTGGAGCTGGGACGGCGTGCGCTTCGAGGTGCTGCACCCGCCGCAGGACATGCTGGCGGCCGCGCCCGGCGCCCGCGCGCCCAAGACCAACGCCCTGAGCTGCGTGCTGCGCATCACCGCCGCGGGCGGCGCATCCGCCCTGCTGGCGGGCGACATCGAGCGCGCGCAGGAGCAGGCCCTGGTGGCCGCCGCCGCGCCCCTGGCGGCGGACGTGCTGCTGGTGCCGCACCATGGCAGCAAGACCTCGTCCAGCGACGCCTTCGTGGACGCCGTGCGCCCGCGCCTGGCCCTGGTGCAGGCCGGCTACCGCAACCGCTTCGGCCACCCCGCGCCCGAGGTGGCGGCGCGCTATGCGCAGCGCGGCATCGCCCTGGTGCAGACGCCGCGCTGCGGCGCGGCGCGCTGGTCGTCGGACCAGCCGCAGGCCGTGCACTGCGAGCGCGAGGCCGCGCGCCGCTACTGGCACCACGTCGTCCCCTGAGCCTTGGGCTGGAGCAAGGGCGCAATTCCCGCATCCTCAGTCGGGTGCTGGCCGCATGGAGCGTTGCCGGCGCGGCCTACGCCCTATAGTCAGCGGGTTCATCCCACCCAGTACAGCAATACCAAGGAGCCAAGCGCATGAGCTACCCCGATACCCGCCTTTTCATCGCCGGCCAATGGCAGGACGCCGCCAGCGGCAAGACCCTGGCCGTGCACAACCCGGCCACGGGCCAGGAGATCGGCCGCGTGGCCCATGCCGGCATCCCCGACCTGGACCGCGCCCTGGCTGCCGCGCAAAAGGGCTTCGAGGCCTGGCGCGACATGCCGGCGATCGAGCGCGCCAAGGCCATGCGCCGCGCCGCCGCCCTGGTGCGCGAGCGCGCCGACGCCATCGCCGCCATCATGACGCAGGAGCAGGGCAAGCCCCGCGCCGAGGCGCGCGCGGAGACCATGGCCGCGGCCGACATCATCGAGTGGTTCGCCGACGAGGGCATGCGCGTGTACGGCCGCATCGTGCCCTCGCGCAGCCTGGCCGTGCGCCAGCTGGTGGTGAAGGACCCGGTGGGCGTGGTGGCCGCGTTCACGCCCTGGAACTTCCCCATCAACCAGGTGGTGCGCAAGCTGGGCGCGGCGCTGGCCGCGGGCTGCGCGGTGCTGGTCAAGGCGGCCGAGGAAACGCCGGCCAGCCCTGCCGAGCTGATCCGCGCGTTCGCCGACGCGGGCCTGCCCGCGGGCGTGGTGGGCCTGGTCTACGGCAACCCGGCGGAGATCTCCAACCACCTGATCCCGCACCCCATCGTGCGCAAGGTCACCTTCACCGGCTCCACGCCCGTGGGCAAGATGCTGGCGGGCCTGGCCGGCCAGCACATGAAGCGCGTGACCATGGAGCTGGGCGGCCACGCCCCGGTGATCGTCTGCGAGGACGCCGACATCGAGCTGGCCGTCAAGGCCTCGGGCGGCGCCAAGTTCCGCAATGCCGGCCAGGTGTGCATCGCGCCCACGCGCTTCCTGGTGCACGAGAGCGTGCGCGCCGACTTCGTGGCCGCGCTCACGCGCCACGCCCAGGGCCTGAAGGTGGGCGACGGCCTGGCCGAGGGCACGCAGATGGGCCCGCTGGCCAACCCGCGCCGCGTGGCCGCCATGGCCGAGCTGCTGGGCGATGCCGTCCAGCGCGGCGCCATCGTGCGCACCGGCGGCGAGCGCATCGGCGAGGTGGGCAACTTCTTCGCGCCCACGGTGCTCGACAACGTGCCGCAGTCCGCGCGCATCTTCAACGAGGAGCCCTTCGGCCCCGTGGCCTCGGTGCGCGGCTTCACGCAGCTGGAGGACGCCATCGCCGAATCCAACCGCCTGCCCTATGGCCTGGCGGGCTACGCGTACACCCGCTCGCTGAAGAACGCGCACCTGCTGAGCCAGCGCGTGGAAGTGGGCATGCTGTGGATCAACCAGCCGGCCACGCCCTCGGCCGAGCTGCCGTTCGGCGGCATCAAGGATTCGGGCTACGGCTCCGAGGGCGGGCCGGAGGCGCTGGAGGCCTGCCTGAATACGCGCGCGATCTCCATCACCAACGTCTGATCGCCAGCGCTGAGGTTCCCTCTCCCCTTGCGGGAAGGGGGCTCGCGCCTCAGCCGCGCTCCACGGGCCGGGCCGGGTCGCTGCACCACTCGCTCCAGCTGCCCGCGAACAGGGCCGTCGGCCCCAGGCCGGCCACTTCCATGGCCAGCAGGTTGGGGATGGCGCTCACGCCGCTGCCGCACTGGTGCACCACGCTGGCGGCGGGGCGTTCGCCCAGCAGGGCCTCGAACTCTGCGCGCAGTTGCTGCGCGCTCTTGAAGCGCCCGTCCGGCCCCAGGTTCAGGCCGAAGGGGCGGTTGAGCGCCCCCGGGATATGGCCCGCCACCGGGTCCAGCGGCTCGACCTCGCCGCGAAAGCGCGGCGTGGCGCGTGCGTCCACCAGGGTCTGGCCGCCGTTGCCCAGGCGGTCCAGCACGTCCTGCGCGCTCACCAGGCGGCGCAGCGGCGCGCGCAGCGCGAAGCTGGACTGGAAGCGCGCCGGCTCCTCGCCGCCGGCCAGTTCGCCGCCCATCGCCTGCCAGGCCTGCAGGCCGCCGTCGAGCATGGCCACGGCGTCGTGCCCCGCCCATTTGAGCATCCACCACAGGCGCCCGCAGTAGTTGGCGCCGTTGCGGTCGTAGACCACGGCCTGCATGCCGTTGGAAAAGCCGATGTCCGACAGCCACGTGGCGAATCGCTCGCGGCCCGGCAGCGGGTGGCGCCCGCCCGAGGCGGGCGCGTCGGATGCCGAGGCGGTGAGGGTGCCGCCCCGCCCGGGCGCGCCGTGCCGGGCGCTCAGGTCCTTGTCGAGGTCGGCGTACAGCGCGCGGGGGATGTGGGCCTCGCGGTACTGCGCGGCGCCCAGCGAGGGCTGGGCCAGGTCGAAGCTGCAGTCGAACACCATGAGCGGCTGGCCGCCGCGCATGAGGGCCTGCAGGTCGGAAACGGAGATCAGCGTGGTGAAGGGCATGGAAGCGCTCCGTCGAGGAATGTCGAAGCCTTCATTGTGGCCCTTGCAGTCCCTAGTGTTCCTCCGCCGGCGTGTCCGGCACCGCGCGGGTGCGCAGCACGGTCGCCGCGATGCCGCTGGCGATGATGACCGCCATGCCGGACCAGGCCGCCAGCGGCAACTGGTCGCCGAACAGCAGCACGCCGTAGATGCCGGCGAAGACGATGCCCGAGTACTGCAGGTTGGCCACCACCAGCGTGCCGCGCGGCGTGAGGGCGCGCGAGTAGGCGCGCGTCATGCACAGCTGCCCCAGCGCCGCCAGCATGCCCAGCGGCAGCAGCCACAGCGCGGGCCAGCCGGGCCAGGAGGACATGCCCGTGACGGCCATGGCCGCCGCGCCCGCCACGGCCGATCCGGTGGCGAAGAAGAACACCGTGCGCGTCTCGGGCTCGCCCAGGCGCGAGAGCGCCACCACCTGCATGTAGGCCAGGGCCGCGCCCAGGCCCGAGCCCAGGCCGATCAGCGCGGCGAAGCCCTGGTCGTCGCCCAGGCTGGGCCGCAGCATCAGCACCACGCCCGCGAAGCCCGCCAGCACCGTCAGCAGCAGCGGCACCTGCAGCGGCGGGCGCGGCTGGCGGCTGGAGGGGCGCCACGTGATCAGCGCGCCGCCGACGATGAAGGCCGCGACCCACACGCTGCTCATGTAGTTGAGCGTCATCGACGTGCCCAGCGGCAGGTGGGCGATCGCGTAGAACCATGCGCCGATGGAGAGGACGCCGATCAGGCTGCGCCAGGCGTGCATGCCGGGGTAGCGCGTCGCCAGCGCCACCTTCTGCGAACGCGCGAGCCACCAGAGCACGGCCATGCCGATGATGCCGCGGTAGAACACCAGCTCGGCCGAATTGAAGTAGGCCGAGGCGAATTTGACGCACACCCCCATGCTGGCGAACAGGAATGCCGCCAATACCATCCAGAGCGCTTGCATGGGTACCTTGATTCTTATACTGAAAATAGCTGCTGGCGCTTGATGCAAAAGCGCCAGCAGCTATTCTTATGGTAGCAAATGACGTGGGCGGCGGGTGGTCAGGCCTCGGGCACGGCGTCGCCCAGGCGCTCGCGGTACCACTCGTGGAAGTGCTGCATGCCGTCCTCCATGGGGCTCTGGTAGGGGCCGACCTCGTTGTCGCCGCGCTCCATCAGGGCCTTGCGGCCCGCGTCCATGCGCTCGGCGATCTCGTCGTCCTCGATGCAGGTCTCCATGTAGGCGGCGCGCTGGGCCTCGACGAACTCGCGCTCGAAGGCCACGATCTCCTCGGGGTAGTAGAACTCCACCATGTTCAGCGTCCTGTCCACGCCGATGGGGTGCAGCGTGGAGACGGTGAGCACGTGCGGGTACCACTCCACCATGATGTGCGGGTAGTAGGTCAGCCAGATGGCGCCGCGCTTGGGTAATTCGCCGCCCTGGTATTTCAGCAGCACCTCGTGCCACTTTTTGTAGACGTCGGAGCCCGGCTTGCCGAACGTGGGCGCCACGCCCACGGTCTGCACGGAATACTCCCTGGCGAACTCCCAGCGCAGGTCGTCGCAGGTGACGAAGTTGCCCAGGCCGGGGTGGAACGGGCCGACGTGGTAGTCCTCCAGGTAGACCTCGATGAAGGTCTTCCAGTTGTAGTTGCACTCGTGCAGCTCCACGTGGTCGAGCACGTAGCCCTCGAACGACAAGTCGTGCTGCGGGCCCATGCCGGCCAGGTCCGCGGCGATGTCGCGGCCGTTGTCCTCGAACAGCAGGCCGTTCCACTCGCGCAGCTGGTAGTTGTTCAGGTTCAGGCAGGGGTCGTGCGCGAAATGCGGCGCGCCCAGCAGCTCGCCGCTGCTGGAATAGGTCCAGCGGTGGATGGGGCACACGATGTTGCCGCCCGCATGGCCCTTGCCCTGGGCCTGCAGGTTGCCGCGGCCCTTGAGCATCACCGCCTGGCGGTGGCGGCAGACGTTGGAGACCAGCCCCACCCGGCCATCGGCGCCCCGCACCAGCGCGCGGCCCTCGCTCTCCTGGGGCAGGGCGTAGTAGTCCCCGGCCTCGGGCACGCTCAGCGCGTGCCCGACATAGCGGGGGCCCTGCCGGAAGATGGTCTCCAGTTCGCGCCGCAGGAGCGCCTCGTCGAAGTAGCTGGAAACGGGTAGTTGGCTTGCGGCCTGCTGCAGTCGAAGACTTAAATCAGACATGGGTGACCTGACCTAAAGACTCCCCACAGGGAGGGTGCGAGTGCGCACGGACAATAGAAAAAACGAAACCGGCCCAGGGAAAGACTCCATAGCCGGTTCGTATCGAAGGAATGGGATTATAGATGGTGGGGTTATTTCCGCGGCGTCCGTACTGGTATTGCCCGAGCTTGCCGTGCACGCCCGGGCCCGCGGTCCGGGCGCACGCCGTCCGCGTGTTTGTGGAGCAGCGCCTAAAATTGCCCGTTTCCACTTGGCGCCAGGCGCCCCACCATCCATGCCCAAGGCCCCCGCCGCCCCCGCACCACAGCCCGATCCCGCGAGCTACGAAGCCGCGCTGGAGGAGCTCGAGCAGCTCGTGGCCCGCATCGAGTCGGGGCAGCTGCCGCTGGAGCAGATGCTGGCGGGCTACCAGCGCGGCGCGGTGCTGCTGAACTTCTGCCGCGCGCGCCTGGAGGCCGTGCAGGACCAGATCAAGGTGCTGGACGAGGGGGCGCTGCAGCCATGGACGCAGGAGTGATGCCTACCTCGGACTACGACTTCGCCCGCTGGATGCGCGGGCAGCTCGCGCAGGTCGAGGCGGGGCTGTCGCTCTGGGTGCGGCATGACGCGCCCGCGGGCCTGGGCGCGGCCATGCGCTATGCGGTGCTCGACGGCGGCAAGCGCCTGCGCCCGCTGCTGGTGCTGGCGGCCTGCGAGGCCGTGGGCGGGCTGGGCCAGGCCGCGCTGCGCGCCGCCTGCGCGGTGGAGCTGATCCACGCCTACTCGCTCGTGCACGACGACATGCCCTGCATGGACAACGACGTGCTGCGCCGCGGCAAGCCCACGGTGCACGTGCGCTTCGGCCAGGCGCAGGCGCTGCTGGCCGGTGACGCGCTGCAGGCCCTGGCCTTCGAGCTGCTGGCCCCCGAGGACGGCGTGCCCCCCGCCATGCAGGCCCGCCTGTGCCGCCTGCTGGCCCAGGCCGCGGGCGCCGACGGCATGGCCGGCGGCCAGGCCATAGACCTGGCCAGCGTGGGCCAGCGGCTGACGGAG
The DNA here is from genome assembly GCF_054512775.1 of Alicycliphilus sp. T452. Classification (NCBI taxonomy): domain Bacteria; kingdom Pseudomonadati; phylum Pseudomonadota; class Betaproteobacteria; order Burkholderiales; family Comamonadaceae; genus Alicycliphilus; species Alicycliphilus sp. T452. The sequence goes on along the minus strand of NZ_JBTNEH010000006.1, from coordinate 104,251 downwards.
GACGAGCTGCGCCGCATGCACCGCCTCAAGACCGGGGCGCTGCTGCGCGCCAGCGTGGTCATGGGCGCGGCCTGCGGCGAGCCCGCCGGGGTGGCCGAGCAGGCGCTGGCGCAGTATGGTGCGGCCATAGGCCTCGCGTTCCAGGTGGTCGATGACGTGCTGGACGTGACGCAGGACTCCGCCACCCTGGGCAAGACCGCGGGCAAGGATGCCGCAGGCGACAAGCCCACCTACGTCTCGCTGATGGGGCTGGATGCCGCCCGGGCCCATGCCGAGGCGCTGCGCGCCGAGGCGCATGCGGCGCTGGCCGCGAGCGGCCTGGCGGACACGCGTGCGTTGGCGGCGCTGGCCGACATGGTGGTGCGCCGCTCGCACTGAAGGTAAAAGGCTGATCATTGAAGCCAAATTGGCCGCTTGCGCTTGTCCATCAAGCGCTGGCAGCTAGGAAAAAAAGAGCTTATGTCCACGACGAACTACCCGCTGCTCGAACGCGTGAACGACCCGGCCGACCTGCGCCGCCTGCCGCGCGCCGAGCTCAAGAGCCTGGCCAACGAGTTGCGCGCCTTCGTGCTGGAGAGCGTGTCCAAGACCGGCGGCCACCTGTCGTCCAACCTGGGCACGGTGGAGCTCACGGTGGCCCTGCACGCCGTGTTCGACACCCCGCGCGACCGCCTGGTGTGGGACGTGGGCCACCAGACCTATCCGCACAAGATCCTGACCGGCCGGCGCGAGCGCATGGCCACGCTGCGCCAGCTCGGCGGCCTGTCGGGCTTCCCGCAGCGCGCCGAGAGCGAGTACGACACCTTCGGCACGGCGCACTCGTCCACCAGCATCTCGGCGGCGCTGGGCATGGCGCTGGCGGCCAAGCAGAAGGGCGAGGACCGCCGCTGCGTGGCCATCATCGGCGACGGCGCCATGACCGCCGGCATGGCCTTCGAGGCGCTGAACAACGCCGGCGTGGCGGACGCCAACCTGCTCGTCATCCTCAACGACAACGACATGAGCATCAGCCCGCCCGTGGGCGCGCTCAACCGCTACCTGGCGCAGCTCATGAGCGGCCAGTTCTACGCCAAGGCGCGCGACGTGGGCCGCAGCGTGCTCAAGAACGCGCCACCGCTGCTCGAACTCGCCAAGCGCCTGGAGCAGCAGGCCAAGGGCATGGTGGTGCCGGCCACGCTGTTCGAGAAGTTCGGCTTCAACTACATCGGCCCCATCGACGGGCACGACCTGGACTCGCTCATCCCCACGCTGGAGAACATCAAGAGCCTCAAGGGCCCGCAGTTCCTGCACGTGGTCACGAAGAAAGGGCAGGGCTACAAGCTCGCCGAGGCCGACCCCGTGGCCTACCACGGCCCGGGCAAGTTCGACCCGCGCGTGGGCCTGGTCAAGCCCGCCACGCCGCCGAAGCCGACCTTCACCCAGGTCTTCGGCCAGTGGCTGTGCGACATGGCCGCCAAGGACCAGCGCCTGGTGGGCATCACGCCGGCCATGCGCGAGGGCTCGGGCATGGTGGAGTTCCACCAGCGCTTCCCCGGCCGCTACTACGACGTGGGCATCGCCGAGCAGCACGCTGTGACCTTCGCCGCGGGCATGGCCTGCGAGGGCGTGAAGCCCGTCGTGGCGATCTACTCCACCTTCCTGCAGCGCGCCTACGACCAGCTCATCCACGACGTGGCGCTGCAGAAGCTGCCCGTGGTCTTCGCGCTCGACCGCGCGGGCCTCGTGGGCGCGGACGGCGCCACGCACGCGGGCGCCTACGACATCGCCTTCGTGCGCTGCATCCCCCACATGAGCATGGCCTGCCCCGCCGACGAGCGCGAGTGCCGCCAGCTGCTCACCACCGCCTACGAGCAGGACCACCCCGTGGCCGTGCGCTACCCGCGCGGCGCCGGCGTGGGCGTGGCGCCGCTGGCCAGCCTGGAGGGCCTGCCCTTCGGCAAGGGCGAGCTGCGCCGGCAGGGCCGGCGCATCGCCATCCTCGCCTTCGGCACGCTGCTGTACCCGGCGCTGCAGGCGGCCGAGAAGCTCGACGCCACCGTGGTTAACATGCGCTGGGCCAAGCCGCTGGACACCGAACTGCTGCTGCAGGTGGCCGCCGGGCACGAGGCCCTGGTCACCGTGGAGGAGGGCTGCATCATGGGCGGCGCCGGCAGCGCCGTGGGCGAGGCCCTGAACGCCGCCGGCGTGCTGCGCCCGCTGCTGCAGCTGGGCCTGCCCGATGTGTTCATAGAGCACGGCGACCCCGCCAGGCTGCTGGCCCTGCAGGGGCTGGACGCCGAAGGCATCGAGCGCGCCATCGCGCAGCGCTTCTGCGCCAGGCCGGCGGCCGTGCCGTCGCGCGCCGTGGCATGAGGGCATCCCTGGATACCCTCGGTCGGTGTTCAGGCTGCAATAACTAATTACACTTGAGCGGCTCTAGGGGCAGTGCGGCGCCGCGCCGCCTGCCGGAGTTTCGTCTGCGGATCAAACATTGGAGATATCACTCATGGATCGTCGCTCTCTCATCAAAAATGCGGGCCTGGCTGGTGTGCTGGCTGCCGGTGTGGCTCCGGCCGTGCATGCCCAGGCGGCAGTGCGCTGGCGCATGGCCACCTCGTTCCCGAAGTCGCTGGAAACCCTGCACGGCGCGGGCGTGAAGTTCGCCGAGACCGTCAAGGCGCTCTCGGGCGGCAAGTTCGAGGTGTCGGTGCACGCGGCCGGCGAGCTGATGCCCGCGTTCGGCATCGTCGATGCGCTGTCGGAGGACACCATCGAGATGGGCCTGACGGCGGCCTACTACTACACCGGCAAGGACCCGGCCTTCGCCTTCAGCTGCGCCGTGCCGTTCGGCCTGACCGCCGGCCAGAACCAGGCCTGGAAGGAGCACGGCAACGGCCGCAAGCTGCTCAACGAGCTGTTCGCCAAGTACAACTTCCAGACGCTCAGCGCGCTCAACACCGGCACGCAGATGGGCGGCTGGTACCGCAAGGAGATCAAGTCGCCCGCGGACTTCAAGGGCCTGAAGATGCGCCTGGGCGGCGGCGTGTTCGGCGAGTCCATGGCCAAGCTGGGCGTGGTGGCGCAGAACATGCCCGCCGGCGAGGTGTACCAGGCGCTGGAGAAGGGCACGCTGGACGCGGTGGAGTTCGTCGGCCCCTACGACGACGAGAAGCTGGGCTACAACAAGGTCGCCAAGTACTACTACTACGGCGCCTGGTGGGAAGGCGGCGCCGACCTGGAGTTCTTCGTCAACAACAAGGCGCTGGCCAAGCTGTCGCCCGAGAACCAGGCCATCGTCAAGGCGGCCGCCGCCGTGGCCAACCAGGACGGCACTTCCAAGTACCTGATGCTCAACCCGGTCTCGCTCAAGCGCATGGTTGGCTCGGGCACCCAGCTCAAGCCGTTCCCCAAGGCCGTCGTCGAGGCCGGCTTCAAGGCCGCGCAGGAGGTCTATGCCGAGCACAGCGCCAAGGAACCCGCCTTCAAGAAGATCTACGAAGACCTGCGCGCCTTCCAGCGCGACCAGATCCTGTGGAACCGCATCTCCGAGCTGCCGTTCCTGCAGACCATGGCTTCCGTGAAGATCTGACCTTCACCCTGGCGGGCACCGTGCCCGCCGCCCATGGAAGAACCGCGGCCCCGGCCGCGGTTTTTCGTTTCCGCGCAAGTCACCCGTACCAGCTGAGCCCCTTGGGCACGCGGGAAAAACCCGCCTCGCGCAGCAGCCCGAGCAGCGGGTGCCTGCCGACCGGCTGTTCGTCGACGGTCTCGATGGTGAAGCGGCCGCGCTTCTCGCGCCCCAGCGCGTGGACCAGCGCCTGCAGCGCATGCGCGAGCGCCGTGCGCTCGTCCGCGCGCTCGGCGTCCAGCCAGGTCAGCAGCTGGCGCCTGCCCGGCGTGAGGTAGAGCGCCAGCCTGCCGCCGCAGAGCACGACGATGCCGCCGCTGCGCCGCTGGGGGCGTATGCCCAGGCGGTGCGCGGGCCAGGCGAGGGCCGCGCCGAACGGGTTGGCCGGGTCCAGCACCGAAAGCGCGACGGCCAGCGGCTGAGCCGCCTGCAGCTGCGTCAGCTCGCGCAGCCGCTCGATGGCCGCCTTGTCGGCGAACTGGGCCGCGCCCAGGCCGTCCACGAACCTGCCCCGCAGCACGCGGCCCGCGTCCTCCATGGCGCGCAGCACGGGCCGCAATGCCGGCAGCCCGCCCGGCACGTTCTCCGCCATGACGGCGGAGCGCGTGACGATGCCGTGGCGGTCGAGCAGGCCCTCGGCCAGCGCGAAGGCGCGCCCGGTATCGCTGGATGCAGGGCGCTGCACGAGGGACCAGCGGCCCGCGAGCGTGGGGTCTCCCAGCGCAATGCCCGAATGGCCCGCATGTTCCGGCGCATCCGGCGGCTGCGGCCGGCCCCGCATGCGCCACGAGCGGCGCTGCAGGCGCACGGTCTCGGCGCGGCGCGATCCGTGCGGGGACGTCGACGCGCGCAAGGGCTGCCAGCCGTCGCTGGTGACGTAGCCGCCCCAGGCCAGCTGCCAGAGCGCGGCATGCAGCTGCGCGGGATCGGCGTCCACATGCTGGGCGATCTGGCGCGCGAGGAAGGCGCCGCCGCGCCCCAGCACGTCGAGAATGGCCTGCCGCAGCCCGGTGGGCGCATCGCCGCCCGCCTCCGGCTGCGGGGCCAGCGTGTCGGCCGCCATCTCGCTCAGGTGCAGCGACACCAGGCCGTCGCCATCGCCCGCCGCGCCATGGCCGGCCCAGACCGCCTCGCCGGATGCCAGCAGCTCGTCCAGCATGAAGGGCCGGTAGTCGCGCACGCGCGCCGGCAGGACCAGGCCCTCCCATTGCGACGCCGGCAGCGGCAGCCCCGCCAGCTGCTCCAGCACGCGCGCCACGCCGGCGGTGCCCTCCAGCGTCCCTTGCGCGAAGGGCGGCGCGTCGTTCGCCGCGCGGGCCGTCAGCTCCGGCACCAATGCCTGCCGCTCCAGCACGAGCTGGACGTAGGCGTGCTGCGCGGCGGGCTTCGCGGCCTCCCGCGCCGCCTGCAGCGAGCGCTGGCGCAGGCGGCGCAGCACGTCCTCGGCCACCCATTCGTGCCGCGCGGCGGGGCCTTGCGCAAGCCTGTGCGCATCCTGCGCGCGCAGGTGGCGCTCCACGCCGAAGCTGCCCTTGAGCACCTTGCCCTGGGCCTGCAGCCGTTCGAGCGCCTCGTCGGCCACGGCGGCGCCCAGCCCGAAATGCCGCGCCACCTCGCCCGTGGTGAAGGGCCCGTGGGTGCGCGCATACCGGGCGACGAGGTCCCGCAGCGGATCGGGCACGGGCTCGCGGAACGCCTTCGGGACGCCCGCGGGCAGCCGGGCGCCCAGCGCGTCGCGAAGCCGCGCCGCGTCCTCGATGGCCGCCCAGCGCTCTTCGCCCGCCACCGTGGCGCGCATGGCGCGGTGCGCCGCTTCGAGCCCGCCCAGCCATGCCGCCACGGCGGCCGGGTCCTGCTGCGCCGTTCTTTGCACGATGGCGTCCGGCGCGAGCGGGCCGAGCTCGCGCAGCAGGTCCGCCACCCCTTCCATGCCGGATGCCCTGCGCTGCGCTGCGATGCGCTGCAGTTCCAGGCCCATCTGCTCCACCACGACGGGGTCGAGGATCTCGCCCATGTCCACCTGGCCCAGCAGGTCCGCGAGCAGGCCGCTGTCGAGCGAGAGCACCGAGGCGCGCCGCTCCGCCAGCGGCGCGTCGCCCTCGTACATGAACTCGGCCACGTAGCCGAAAAGCAGGTCCGCGGCGAAGGGGGAGGGGACTTCCGTGGTGACTTCCAGCATGCGGATGCCGCCGTCCGCGAGCCGCCGCATGAGCGCGCCCAGGGCCGGCAGGTCGTAGACGTCCTGCAGGCATTCCCGCGCCGTTTCGATGAGGATGGGGAAGTCGGGATACCCGCGCGCGATCTCCAGCAGCTGCCCCGCGCGCAGGCGCTGCTGCCACAGCGGCGAGCGCTTGCCCGGGCTGCGCCTGGGCAGCAGCAGCGCGCGCGCGGCGCACTCGCGAAAGCGCGCGGCGAACAGGGACGAGGTCCCCACGGCCTCGGCCACGATGCGCTGCACGGCCTCGGCGTCGAAGAGGAAAAGCTCCGCGCCGGGCGTGCGCCCCTCCATGTCCGGGATGCGCGCGATGATGCCGTCGTCGCCCGCCACCACGGACGGGTCCACGTTCAGGCGCTGGCGGATGCGCTGCGCGATGGCCAGCGCCCAGGGGGCGTGCACGCGCTGGCCGTAGGGCGAATGCAGCATGACGCGCCAGTCCCCGCCCTCGTCGCGGCAGCGCTCGATGACCAGGGTGCGGTCGGTAGGCAACGCGCCGGTGGCCTCGCGCTGCTGCGCGGCGAGCCGGAGGATGTTGGCGATGGCGTTGGCGTCCAGGCCCGCGGCCTCCAGCGCGGCATGGGCGTCGCGGGGCGCGGCATCCACCTCGCGCAGGAATGCGCCGATGGCCTCGCCCAGCTCCACGGGGCGTCCCAGCCCCTCGCCGCGCCAGAACGGAAGCCGCGCGGACCGGCCGGGCGCGGGAACGACGATCACCTGGTCGTGCGTGATCTGCTGGATGCGCCAGGAGGTCGCGCCCAGGGTGATGATGTCGTTCACGCGGGATTCGTAGACCATCTCCTCGTCCAGCTCGCCCACGCGGCGCGCGCCCGCCTTTTCCTCGCCCTCGGGCAGCATGACGGTGAACATGCCGCGGTCGGGAATGGTGCCGCCGCTGACGACGGCCAGGCTCTTCGCGCCCGGGCGCGCGCCGAGCTGCCCGCCGATCCGGTCCCAGACGAGGCGCGGGCGGAACTCGGCGAACTCGTCGGACGGGTAGCGCCCGGCCAGCATGTCCAGCGTGGCATCGAACGCGCTGCGCGGCAGCGCGCGGAACGGGTCGGCCCTGCGCACGAGGGCGTACCAGTCGTCCACGTGCATGGCGTCCATCGCGACGGCCGCCACGGTCTGCTGCGCCAGCACGTCGAGCGGGTTGCGGGGCGGCTCGATGGCTTCGAGCTCTCCCGCCAGCATGCGGCGCACGGTCACGGCGGCATCGACCAGCTCGCGCCGCGTGCGCGGGTAGACCAGGCCGCGGGACGTACCGCCCACCTGGTGCCCCGCACGCCCCACGCGCTGCAGGGCGCTCGCGACCGAGGGCGGCGCGGCCACCTGGATCACCAGGTCCACCAGGCCCATGTCGATGCCCAGCTCCAGGCTGGAGGTGGCCACCACGCACCGCAGCGCCCCGGACTTGAGCGCGTCCTCGATGTCGCTGCGCTGCTCCTTGGAGACCGAGCCGTGGTGCGAGCGCGCGATCAGGGGCGGGGCGCCGTCCGTCCGGCTGCCCGTGCCGCCGCTGGAGGACGGGTACTGCTCCGCCGCGGGGGCGCCGTCCTGCCGCGGGATCTGCATGCGCTCGGCGTACAGCGCGTTCAGCCGCGCCGTCAGCTTCTCCGCGGCGCCGCGGGAGTTGGCGAACACGATGGTCGAGCGGCGCGAGAGCACCTGCTCCAGGATGCTGGCTTCCACGTGCGGCCAGATCGATCCCGCGGTGCCGGACTCGTCGCGCGCCGGGATGTCCGCCATGTCCCGCACCGGCACCACGATCCTGAGTTCCAGCCTGCGGCCGGCCGGCGGGTTCACCACGGTGGTCGGCCGCGCCCCGCCCAGAAAGGCCGCCACGCGGTCCACGGGCCGCACGGTGGCGGAGAGGCCCACGCGCTGGGCCGGGCGATCGAGCAGGGCGTCGAGCCGCTCCAGGCTCAGCGCCATGTGCGACCCGCGCTTGGTGCCCGCGACCGCGTGCACCTCGTCGACGATGACCGTGCGCACGCCGCGCAGCGTCTCGCGCGCCTTCGACGTGAGCATGAGGTAGAGCGATTCGGGCGTGGTGATCAGGATGTCGGGCGGCCTGCGCAGGAGCGCCGCGCGCTGCGCGCTGGGGGTGTCGCCCGTGCGCATGCCCACCGTGATCTCCACGGCCGGGTCCTCGCAGCGCGCGCGCTGCGCGCCCACGCCGTCGAGCGGCAGGCGCAGGTTGCGCTGCACGTCGGCGCCCAGCGCCTTGATGGGCGAGATGTAGAGCACGCGGGTGGCCGCCCCGGGCGCGCCCGCGGCATCGGCCGCGGCCCCGTCCTTCTCCGCGAACAGCCGGTCTATGGCGTGCAGGAACGCCGCGAGCGTCTTGCCGGAGCCCGTCGGGGCGATGACCAGCGCGCATTCGCCGCCGCGGATCACGTCCCACGCGGCCTCCTGCACGGGCGTGGGCGCGCCGAAGGCCGACGCGAACCAGGCGCGCGTGGCCGGCGTGAACGGCTCCAGCGCCCGTGCCGCCCCCTGCCTGCTGCCTTTACCGGTGTGCGCCATTTCCCTGTCGACCGTTGAACATGCCCTGATGGTCGCGCAGCCGGCGCGCATCCACAACAGGCGTTGCCGAAAATGCAAACGCCCGATGCGGTGCACCGGGCGTCGCCGTTGGCTGGGCGGCTCCGGCCGCGGCCGGTCAGCGCTTGCCTGCCGCTTCCTGCAGGGCCTTGACCGGGTCGTCGGCCTCGGAGGAGGGTTCTGCGGCGGCATCGCTCGCGGGCGGCTCCAGGCCCGGCACGGGGGTGGCGTCGGTATCGCCCTTGTTCTCTTCGCTGCCCTCGGCGTCGGGTTCGCCGGAGTTCAGCTCCTGCTGGTTCAGGTTCTCCAGCATCTGCGAGCCCACGGCGTTCATGTCCACGTCCACCTTCTTGTCCAGCTGGCTCGTCACCAGGCCGGGGAAGGCGATCAGGATGGCCACCATGGTCAGCTGCAGGATCAGGAAGGGAATCGCGCCCTTGTAGATCTGCATCGTCGTCACCGGCGCGATGGTCTTGCCCGTGACATGGTCCACGTAGGGCTTTTCGGGCGCGACCGAGCGCAGGAAGAACAGCGCGAAGCCGAAGGGCGGGTGCATGAACGAGGTCTGCATGTTGACCGCCAGCAGCACGCCGAACCAGACCAGGTCGATGCCCATCTTGTCGGCGATGGGCGCGAGCAGCGGCACCACGATGAAGGACAGCTCGAAGAAGTCCAGGAAGAACGCCAGCACGAAGATCATGACGTTCACGAACACCAGGAAGCCCACCTGGCCGCCGGGCAGCTGCGCCAGCAGGTGCTCCACCCACACCGGGCCGTCGGCGGCCTGGAACACCATGCTGAAGAAGGTGGCGCCGATCAGGATGAACATGACGAAGGACGACAGCTTGGTCGTCGTGGCCAGCGCCTGCTTGAACAGCGACATGTTGAGGCGCCCGCGCGACGCCGCCATGACGATGGCGCCCATGGCGCCCATGGCGCCGCCCTCGGTGGGGGTGGCCACGCCCAGGAAGATGGTGCCCAGCACCAGGAAGATCAGCAGCAGCGGCGGGATCAGCACGAAGGTCACGCGCTCGGCCAGCCTGGACAGCAGGCCCAGGCGGGTGACGCGGTTGGCCAGGGCGATCAGCCAGGCCACGAAGGTGCCGCCGCACATGGCGACGACGATCTTCTCGTCCGTGGGCACGAACTCCACCAGCTCGCCCTGCCACCAGGTGTGCACGGCCTCCATGTTCTGCGCCAGCACCACGGCCACCACGGTGGACAGCAGGACCAGCAGGGCCAGCGAGGTGTAGCCCGCACTGCCGTTGGGCTCGCGCAGGGTGCGCGCCTCGGGCGGCAGCGCCGGCGCCATCTTGGGCTTGAAGATGGCCAGCGCGACCACCCACAGCACGTACAGGCCCACCAGCGCGAAGCCGGGCACGAAGGCGCCCTTGTACATGTCGCCCACGCTTTTGCCGAGCTGGTCGGCCAGCACGATCAGCACCAGCGACGGCGGAATGATCTGCGCCAGCGTGCCCGACGCGGCGATCACGCCGCTGGCCAGGCTGCGGTCATAGCCGTAGCGCAGCATGATGGGCAGCGAGATCAGGCCCATGGAGATCACCGACGCGGCGACCACGCCCGTGGTGGCCGCCAGCATGGCGCCGACGAGGATCACGGCCAGCGCGAGGCCGCCGCGCAGAGGGCCGAACACCTGGCCCACGGAGTCGAGCAGGTCCTCGGCCATGCCGCTGCGCTCCAGTATCAGGCCCATGAGCGTGAAGAAGGGAACGGCCAGCAGCGTCTCGTTGGCCATGATGCCGATCAGGCGCTGCGGCAGCCAGGCCAGGATGGAGGCGGGAAAGACGCCCAGCTCGATGCCGAGCAGGCCGAAGAACAGTCCGCAGGCCCCCAGGCTGAAGGCCACGGGAAAGCCCAGAATCAGAAAGCACAGCAGTCCCCCGAACATGAGCGGGGCGAAATTGGCGGCGATGAACTCCATGATCTAGATCGCTCTCGTTCAGTGGGCGTGGGGGGCGGATGCGGCAGCGGCGGCCTGCTGGCGCAGGACCTCGGCGAGTTCCTCCTCGGCCGTCTTCTCGCCGTGCTTGACCATCGGGTCCGGCCCCTGGCCCTTGAGGAAGGCGATGCACTTGATCAGCTCGGACCAGCCCTGCAGCAGCAGCAGCACGAAGCCCACGGGCAGGGCGGCCCACACCGGCCAGCGGACCAGCCCGCCGGGGTTGGGCGACATTTCGCCCGACGCGAACTTCTCGCCCAGCATGGGAATGCTCAGCCACAGCACCAGGAGGCAGATGGGGGTCAGGAAGAAGACGAACCCCAGGATTTCTATCCACAGCTGCGCCTTCTTGGGCAGCCGGCTGTTGAGCACGTCGATGCGCACATGCTCGCGGTGCAGCAGGGTGTAGCCGGCGGCGATCAGGAAGGACCAGGCGAACAGGTACCACTGCACTTCCAGGAAGCCGTTGGAACTGTAGTTGAAGGCCTTGCGGACGATGGCGTTGATGGCGCTGATGGCCGTGGCCGCAAAAATCAGCCAGATGCAGTATTTGCCGACGAAGGCGTTGAGTTTGTCGATGGCCCGCGATAGGGCGAGTAAGGCCTGCATGGTGTCTCCAGGATGAGGGCGGGGCACGCGGCTCTGGCCGCATGCGGGGTGGGCGTGCGCCAGATCCGGTCGCAGAACGGGGGCGCCGCCTCGACGGGAGCCGAGCGCGTATACACGTTCTTACAAGGGCCGCATTCTACGGAGTTGCAGAGGACGGTGCAGGAAAGCTTGGGCGGCGGCATGCCCGGGTTTGTACCGCTTCGATGCTATTAAATTTGGTGATGCCAGGGGCTGCCGGGCGGCGTGCGCCACGCGCCGGGGCCGGGTATCGGCCTATATGGAAAAACGGCCACCAGCGCTTTCCGGGCAAGCGCTGGCAGCTATGGTTCTGGTAGTGCGGTTCAGGGGGCGGCGCTCGGCCGGGTCTGCGTGTCCTCGGCCGCGCTGTCCGGGTGCGTGGTGGCGTCAGTCTCGGCTTCTGCTGCCGGGCCGTCGGCGGCGCCGTCCGCGCCGTTCGCCAGCGCCTGGCGCACGGCGGCCTTGTCGCCGGCGCTGGCGAACTTGCTGTACTTGCCCAGCAGGCCCACCAGCTGGCCGTAGATGCGGGGGGCGCCGGCCAGGCATTCGCGCTGCTCCAGGAAGTCGGCCTCGCCCGTGAAGTTGCCCACCAGGCCGCCGGCCTCGGTCACCAGCAGGCTGCCGGCGGCCACGTCCCAGATCGACAGGCCGGACTCGAAGAAGCCGTCGCTGTAGCCCGCGGCCACGTAGGCCAGGTCCAGCGCGGCGGCGCCGGGGCGGCGCAGGCCGGCGGTGCGCGGCATCAGTTCGGCCATCATGGCCATGTATTGCTTGAAGTTGTCGCCCGGGCGGAACGGAAAGCCCGTGGAGATCAGGCAGTCGCCCAGGCGCGTGCGCTTGGAGACGCGGATGCGCCGCTCGTTCAGGAAGGCGCCGCGCCCGCGCGTGGTTGTGAACAGGTCGTTGCGCGTGGGGTCGTAGACCACTGCGTGCTCCACCTTGCCCTTGACGGCCAGCGCGATGCTCACGCAATAGACGGGAAAGCCGTGGATGAAGTTGGTCGTGCCGTCCAGCGGATCGATGATCCAGACGTACTCGGAATGCTTGGAGCCGTGCTGCGAGCCCGATTCCTCGGCCAGGATGCCGTGGCCGGGGTAGGCGGTGAGCAGGGTCTCGATGATGGCCTGCTCCGCCGCATGGTCCACCTCGGTCACGAAGTCGTTGATCTGCTTTTGCGAGATGCGCACCGCCTCCACGTCGAGGGCCGCGCGGTTGATGATGGCGCCGGCGGCGCGGGCGGCCTTGATGGCCACGTTGAGCATGGGGTGCAGATTGGACGACATAGGTTGTGACTAAGGAGCGGGGGCGGCTCGTGGCCGGAACGCGCGAGCCGGCGATGCGGGCGCAAAACGCGCATTTTAGCCGGCCGGCGCGCTTGCGGCGACAATCGCGGGCTGCCCGCATGCCGCGGCCCACGGTGCCCTTGCCCTCATGAAAACCCGCTTCATCCTCATCCAGACCAGCCATGCCGGCAACGTGGGCGCCGCCGCGCGCGCCATGAAGACCATGGATTTCGACGACCTGGTGCTGGTGGCGCCGCGCTGGCCCAACGTGCTGCGCAAGGAGGAAACCATCCAGCGCGCGAGCGGCGCGCTGGACGTGCTGGAGAACGCGCGCATCGTCGCCACGCTCGATGAAGCCCTGGACGGAATCAGCCACCTGTGCGCCACGGCCATGACGCCGCGCGACTTCGGCCCGCCCACGCGCACGCCGCGTGCGCATTTCGATCTGCTACTGAAAAACGAGCTGCCAGCGCTTGATGGGCGGGCGCTGGAGGCCGATTCGGCCATGATCCATGCGCCCGAGACAGGCGTGGCCTTCCTGTTCGGCTCCGAGCGCTTCGGCATGGCCAACGAGGACGTCTACCGCTGCCACGTGGCGCTCTCCATTCCCACCAACCCCGGGTTCGGCTCGCTCAACCTGGGCGCGGCCGTGCAGGTCATCGCCTACGAATGGCGCCAGGCGCTGGGCGGCTTCGGGGTGCCCGAATCCGCGCCCCAGGGCGAGCGCGCCGACGCCGCGCAGGTGGCGGGCATGCTGGCGCACTGGGAGCAGGCGCTCGCCGCCATCGGCTTCCTGGACCCGGCCGCGCCGAAGAAGCTCATGCCGCGCCTGAACCAGCTCTTCAACCGCGCGCAGCTGACGCAGGAGGAAATCCACATCCTGCGCGGTGTCGCCAAGTCCATGCTCCAGGCGGCCAGGCCAAACCGCTAGACTGCGAAGCCTTTTTCCGCCACACCCATTGCCCTTCCATGCTTGCCCGCCTGCGATCCGACGTCCAGTGCATCCTCGACCGCGACCCGGCCGCGCGCAGCCGCTTCGAGGTGGTCACCTGCTACCCGGGCCTGCATGCCATCTGGCTGCACCTGCCCGCGCACTGGTGCTGGATGCACGGCCTGAAGTGGCTGGGGCGCTTCATCTCGCATGTGGCGCGCTGGTTCACGGGCATAGAGATCCACCCGGGCGCGGTCATAGGCGAGCGCGTCTTCATCGACCACGGCATGGGCGTCGTCATCGGCGAGACTGCCGTGGTGGGCGACGGCTGCACCATCTACCACGGCGTGACGCTGGGCGGCACCTCGCTGTACAAGGGCGCCAAGCGCCACCCCACGCTGGGCCGCGACGTGGTGGTGGCCGCGGGGGCCAAGGTGCTGGGCGGCTTCGAGGTGGGCGACGGGGCAAAAATAGGCAGCAACGCCGTGGTCATCAAGCCCGTGCCCGCGGGCGCCACGGCCGTGGGCATACCGGCGCGCATCATCCCCTCCAGGGACGGGCACAGCGCCGACGTGACCGAACCGCACAAGCCCGAGGAAACCACCTTCAGCGCCTATGGCGTGACCGCGCAGCAGGACGACCCGCTGACCCAGGCCATGCGCGGCCTGATCGACAGCGCGGGCGCGCAGGAGCACCAGATCACGCTGCTGTGGCAGGCCATAGAAAAACTCTCGCAGTCCACGCCGCAGGGCAAGGACTGCGTGCCCGGCGACGCCGCCTTGAGCGAGCAGTTCCCGGCCGCCAGGCTCAACGACATCATCGGCAAATAGCCGCCGCCAAGGCGCTGCCGTGCGCGTGGTGCGTGCCGGCTGCCTTGCCATTTTCTTGAAGAAGGGAGACCGCCATGGATGTGACCCAAGCCCTGCGCGAGCGCCGCTCGGTGCGCGCCTTTTTGCCCGACGTGCCGCCCGCCGCGCTGGTGCAGACCCTGCTGCACGAGGCGGCCCAGGCCGCGTCGGGCGGCAACCTGCAGCCCTGGCGCGTGCTGGCGCTGACCGGAGAGCCCTTGCGGCAGGTGCTGGCCGCCGTTTCCGGGGCGCAGCCGGAGGACGGCACCGCCAGCCAGTCCTACCCGCCCAGCCTGTGGGAGCCCTACCGCACGCGCCGCTTCGCCAATGGCGAGGACATGTACCGCGCCATCGGCATTCCGCGCGAGGACAAGGCCGCGCGCCTGGAGCAGCTGGCCAGGAACGCCGAATTCTTCGGCGCCCCCGTGGGCATCTTCGTGTGCGTGGACGAGCGCATGGGCCTGCCGCAGTGGGCGGACCTGGGCATCTACCTGCAGTCCCTGATGCTGCTGGCCGTGCACCATGGCCTGGCCACCTGCGCCCAGGGCTTCTGGCGCCGCTACGCCGGCACGCTGCAGCGCCAACTGGCCCTGCCGGAGCCCTACCACGTGGCCTGCGGCGTGGCCCTGGGCTACGAGGACAAGGCAGCGCCCGTCAACGCGCTGCGCTCCACGCGCGCGCCCTGGGCCGAGTGGGGCGCGCTGCGCGGCTTCGCCGCGTGACGTGCGGCGGGCCCGCGCGGCCCGCCCGGGTCGTCACGGCTTGATGGCGATCTTGAGCACCCCGTCGCGCTGGTGCGAGAACAGGTCGTAGGCCTCCACGATGTCGTCCAGCCTGCGCTGGTGCGTGACCAGCACGCCCAGGTCCAGGCGGTTGGCGGCGATCACGTTCATCAGGCGGCGCATGCGCTCCTTGCCGCCCGGGCACAGCGCGGTGCGGATGGTGTGGTCGCCCAGGCCGGCGGCGAACTGCGCCAGCGGAATGGACAGGTCCTCGGAATACACCCCCAGGCTGGACAGCGTGCCGCCGGGCCGCAGCACCTTCATGGCCTGCGCGAACGTGGCCTGGGTGCCCAGCGCCTCGATGGAGCTGTCCGCGCCCTTGCCGCCCGTGAGCTTCATCACCTCTTCCACCACGTCCACGTTGCGGAAGTTCAGCGTCACGTCGGCGCCCAGCTTCTTGGAAATGCCCAGGCGGTGGTCGTTGCCGTCCACGGCGATGATGGTCGTGGCCCCCAGCAGGCGCGCGCCGGCCGTGGCGCACAGGCCGATGGGCCCCTGGGCGAACACCACCACGGTGTCGCCGATGCGGATGTTGGCGTTCTCCGCGCCCTTGAAGCCGGTGGACATGATGTCCGGGCACATCAGCACCTGCTCGTCGGTGAGGCCGTCGGGGATCGGCGCCAAGTTGGCCTGCGCGTCGGGCACCAGCACGTATTCGGCCTGGGTGCCGTCGATCAGGTTGCCGAAGCGCCAGCCCGCCGTGGCCTTGTAGCCATGGCAGCCGCACAGGCCGCGCGCCGCCAGGTAGCTGCCGTCCTGCGAGGGCGCGCCGTCCTGCGCGGCATAGCTGTTGAAGTTGGGGCAGATGGCGCCGGCGATCACGCGCTGGCCCTCCTGGTAGCCCTGCACGGCGCTGCCGAGTTTCTCGATCACGCCCACGGGCTCGTGGCCCACGGTCAGGCCCTTGGCCACGGGGTACTCGCCCTTGAGGATGTGCACGTCCGTGCCGCAGATGGTGGTGGTGGTGATGCGCACCAGCGCATCGTTGGGGCCCACGTCGGGAATGGGCTTGTCGGCCAGCTCGATGCGGCCCTTGTCCACAAAAACGGCGGCTTTCATCATGGCGGTCATGGGGAGCTCCTTTCACGGGAAAACACCACCATACGCCATGGGTACGGCCGCGGGCGCATGCCGCAGCCGCCAGCTCGGGTATGTCAGCGGCTGCGCACGGCCGTCTTGGGCCGGAAGGCCTTGCAGACCTCGGGCCGCGTCTCCAGGTAGGGGCCGCCAATCAGGTCGATGCAGTAGGGCACGGCGGCGAAGATGCCCGGCACCAGCGGCGTGCCGCCCGCGTCCTTCAGGCCTTCCAGCGTCTCGGCGATGGCCTTGGGCTGGCCCGGCAGGTTGATGATCAGGCTGTTGCCCCGGATCACCGCCACCTGGCGCGACAAAATCGCCGTGGGCACGAACCTGAGCGAGATCTGGCGCATCTGCTCGCCGAAGCCCGGCATCTCCTTGTCGGCCACGGCCAGCGTGGCCTCGGGCGTCACGTCGCGCGGGGCGGGGCCGGTGCCGCCGGTGGTCAGCACCAGCGAGCAGCCTGCATCCACCAGCTCGACGAGCGTGGCGCCGATGCGCTCCTTGTCGTCGGGGATCAGCCGCGGCTCGAAGCTGATGGGGTTGTGCAGCGCGCGCTTGAGCCAGTCGTGCAGCGCGGGCAGGCCCTTGTCCTCGTAGTCGCCGCTGCTGGCGCGGTCGCTGATGGAGACGATGCCGATCTTGACCGGCGCATACTCATGGACGGTGTTCGTCATGGCCTTGGCTCCTCGTGGTGTGTGTCGGGAGAGGCTCCATTGTGGGCCTGCGCGCTTGCCATGTGTTCGCGCACCAGCTGGAACAGCTCGCGGTACGCGCGGCCCTTGCGCGGCGCAAGGCCCTGCGACACGGCGGCCTTGTCCTCGGGCGGCGCGTCCTTGCGCGCCTGGCGTATCAGCGTGCGCATCTGCTGCGTGTCGGTATCCGGAAACTGCTGCAGCCACAGGGGCAGGGCGTCGTCGCCGGCAATCAGGCGGTCGCGCCAGTGCTCGGCCTGGTGCAGCGCCAGCTTCTCGGCCGCCGAGCCGCTGCGCTGCTCGTCCAGCGCCGCGTGGATGGCGGCCACGGTGTCGTCGTCCAGCTTGCGCATGAGCTTGCCGACGAACTGCATCTGCCGGCGCTTGCCCTCGAAATTGGTGATGCGCCGGGCCTCGGCCAGCGCCTCCTGCAGCTTTTCGGGCAGATCGAGGCGTGCGAGCAGGTCCGCGCGCAGCGTGAGCAGCTCGGCGCCCAGCGCCTGCAGCGCCTCCATCTCGCGCTTGAGATCGGTCTTGGTGGCGCCGGTCGTGCCTTTGAGCTCGGCCTTGAGCTGCTGGTCCAGCTCGCTGCCTTCGGCAACGAAATGGCCCTTCACAAAATAGCCTTTTTGGGGTTTGCGTGACATGGTGGGGCAGGGGCGGAAACAGGCCCTGGAGCCGCGTGGCTGCAAGGGCGTACACCGCGCCGGGGCGCGGGCGGCAAGTATCATAGCCGCCGCTATGAACACATCCAGCACCCGCGCCAAGAGCGCCGCACCGGCGCAGCACGCAGCCCGGCCCGAAAGCGGCTTCAGCTACACCCGAGAATTCTTCGAAGGACTGGTAGACCACGCGCTGGCCCACGCCAGGAAGCTGGGCGCCAGCGACGCCGGGGCCGATGCATCCGAGGGCTGCGGCCTGTCGGTCAACGTGCGCAAGGGCGAGCTGGAGACCGTGGAGCGCAACCGCGACAAGTCCCTGGGCGTGACGGTGTACCTGGGCCACCGGCGCGGCAACGCCAGCACCTCGGACTTCTCGCCCGCCGCGGTGGAGCGCACCGTGCAGGCCGCCTACGACATCGCCCGCTTCACGGCCGAAGACCCCGTGGCCGGCCTGCCCGACGAGGCCGACATCGCCCCCCCGGACACCCACCGCGACCTGCAGCTCTTCCACCCCTGGGCCATTACCAGCGAACAGGCCGCGCAGCTGGCGCTGCAGTGCGAGGCCGCGGCCTTCAAGACGCACAGGCGCATCACCAACAGCGAGGGCGCGGGCGTGTCGGCGCAGCAAAGCCACTTCTTCAGCGCCCACACGCGGGGCTTTCGCGGCGGCTACGCCAGCTCGCGCCACAGCATCTCGGTGGCGCCGATAGCCTCGCTGCCCGGGCGCAACGCCGAGATGCAGCGCGACGCCTGGTACACCTCGATGCGCGACGCGCGCGATCTGGCCGCGCCCGAGGCCGTGGGCCGCTACGCCGCCGAGCGCGCCCTGAGCCGCCTGGGCAGCCGCAAGATTCCCACCACCGAATGCCCGGTGCTGTTCGAATCGCCCCTGGCCGCCGGCCTGCTGGGCGGCTTCGTGCAGGCCGTGAGCGGCGGCGCGCTCTACCGCAAGAGCAGCTTCCTGGTCGATTCGCTGGGCAAGCAGGTCTTGGCCGATCACATCGACCTGGCCGAAGACCCCTTCATCCCGGGCGGCAAGGGCAGCTCGCCGTTCGACGAGGAGGGCGTGCGCGTGGCGCCGCGCCAGGTGGTGGAAGCGGGGCGCGTGCAGGGGTACTTCCTCAGCACATATTCCGCGCGCAAGCTCGGCATGAAGACCACGGGCAACGCGGGCGGCTCGCACAACCTGCTGCTGTCCTCGCGCCTCACCCGGCCGGGCGACGACCTGGACGCCATGCTGCGCAAGCTGGGCACGGGCCTGTTCGTCATCGAACTCATGGGCCAGGGCGTGAACTACGTGACGGGCGACTACTCGCGCGGCGCCAGCGGCTTCTGGGTGGAGAATGGCCGGATCGCCTACCCCGTGCACGAGATCACCATCGCCGGCAACCTCAAGGACATGCTGCGCGGCATCGTGGCCGTGGGCGCCGACGCCTACAACTACGGCGCCAAGACCGTGGGCTCCATCCTCATCGACCGCATGAAGGTGGCGGGCAGCTGACCCGCCGCCCCGTCAAGGCCACACGGCCTTGGTGCGCCTGAGCCACTCCCTGCGCTCGGCCAGGCCGATCAGGCCGCCGTTGATGGCCTTGGTCACCTGGGTGATGGAGTCGGCGTCGGCCTTCTCGTTGCAGCCCTTCTGCCGCCACTCGGCCGCGGCGACCTTCACGCACCAGTCGGCGCTGATCACCTCGTCGGGCGTCTGCACGAAATCCGGCGCATCGGGAAAACTGCTCCGCAGTATCCGGGTGGCCTCGCGGTAGCTGTCCTTGCCCGTCAACTGCAGCAGGCCGCGCCCGCGGTAGGTGTATCCATCATTGGGCGCGGTATTGCCCATGCGCCTGCCATACACCTCGTTGGCCAGTTTCTGCGGGTTGTGCGCATAGGCGGCAGGATCGAGCGGCCCCGTGGGCCGGAACCTGCTGGGCCACACCTTGGGCAGGCGCTCGGCGCTGTAGTTCAGGTTCTCGAACTGGATGGTGAGCCCGCCGCACTCGTGCAGCAGCTGCGCCATGAAGTGCGCCATGCGCAGCGGCGAATCGGAAATCCCGAACAAATCCAGCACCGTCTGCGCATTGGCAAACGCCTCGCGGTAGCTCGACCGGGCACTGGGGGCCAGCGTGGCAATGTCATGCTCCGTGATCTGAACCGTCATCTCGAGCCTCCTGTCAGCACAGTGGTGAAAGGTTGCCGGGCGCTGCTGCGCCCAAATGCGTGGCCGGGCTTTCCGGCGGTTGGCGCATCGTTGCGTGGGCCAACCCATGCGGGCGCAGCATGGCACGCTCAATAGGATGCTGGCAAGTGCTTGCAAACAAGGCGCGGCAGGCGGTGCGCGACAAGCGTTATGAATCAGCAATAGGGAGCTGATGGCCATCCGGGTGAAAGCCGGTCCGCTGCAATGGTGGGCTAACGCCGGATTTCAGCGGCTGCCGAAGGCAGTCCGCTGGAAAGAACTGTTAGCCATCTATTTGATGACCAAGCCATGATGCTTTTCAAGATACCGCAGCATCCTTTCAAGGGCTGTCATTACGTCGAGTTGGTTTGCACCAAATGCGTAATATCCACTACGGAGCGCCTCGTCAGAGACGTCATCTGGCACACTGTGATCTCGAATTTTCTGCTTTTCCTGGTTACTCAGTCGAACCATGAGTGGGTAACGAAAAGCGCGACCATCGGCTTCTCGGATACCGCCTGGTCCATAGTTCTGAATACTTGCGTTGTAGCACTCATTGCCCAGAATGCTTTCCAATTGAATAAGCACATTCCTACGTGCCTTTGATAGTTTATTAACCACACTATCTCCTTTGGCTAACTAGAATTAGACGACGTCGAGATGGTTCGGAGTCGTCGTATAAGACGAGTGCATGCTACACGAGGTACAGGAAAGTACCAAGATGTATCCATTTAGGCAAACCTAAAATTTTGCGGATGGACAACGTATTCAGCGCTCCCGCCGATACGCAGCACCAGCCCAAGCTGCTGGAGCGCCTGCGCATCCATCTGCGCACGCGGCACTACAGCATTCGCACCGAGCAGGCTTACGTGGATTGGGCTCGGCGCTTCATTCTGTTTCACGGCAAGCGGCATCCGCAGGATATGGGCGCGGCGGAGGTGGAGGCGTTCTTGAGCCATTTGGCTGTGGACAGGCAGGTGTCGGCCTCCACGCAGAACCAGGCGAAGGCGGCGATTCTGTATTTGTACAAGCAGGTGCTGGGTATGGAGTTGCCTTGGCTCGATGAGGTGGTGCAGGCCAGGCGGCCCCGCCGCCTGCCGGTGGTGCTGACGCCGACCGAGGTTCGTGATGTGCTGATGCATACGAATGGCGTGGCGGGGCTGATTGCGCAATTGCTCTATGGCACAGGCATGCGGCTGATGGAGGCGTTGCGGTTGCGGGTGAAGGATGTGGAGTTTGCGCGGCGTGAGATCGTCGTGCGCGAGGGCAAGGGCAACAAGGACCGGGTGACGGTACTGCCGGAGAACCTGACAGCGCCTTTGCGGGCGCAGCTGGAGCGGGCGCGGGTGCTGCACGAAAGGGACTTGGCCGCAGGCCTGGGGCGGGTGTATCTGCCGCATGCGCTGGCGGTGAAGTACCCCGACGCGGACAGGAGCTGGGCGTGGCAGTGGGTTTTTCCGTCGCCGGTGCGCTCCATCGACCCGCGCCCGGATGCGCGCACCGGCTTGCAGGCGGAGCGGCGTCACCATGTGTACCCGGAGTCGGTGCAGCGTGCGGTGCGCGAGGCGGCCCGGCTGGCGCGGATCGATAAGCCCGTCAGCCCGCATGTGTTGCGCCATTCGTTTGCCACGCATTTGCTGCAATCGGGCTACGACATTCGCACGGTGCAGGAACTGCTGGGGCACGCGGACGTGAGCACGACGATGATTTATACGCACGTGCTCAACAAAGGCGGGCGGGGCATCTTGAGCCCGCTGGATGCGTTGTGACGCCCTGAAAAAGAAAACCGCCCGAAGGCGGTTGTCTGGATGGCGGGGGAAGGCCGCAGGCTTACACCGCCGCCACCTCGATGCCCTTGAATTCCCCCGTGGCGATGCGCTTCTGCCACTCTGCCGGGCCGGTGATGTGGGCGCTGGTGCCGCCCGCATCGACGGCCACGGTGACGGGCATGTCCACCACGTCGAATTCGTAGATGGCTTCCATGCCCAGGTCCTCGAAGCCCACCACCTTGGCGGCCTTGATGGCCTTGCTGACCAGGTAGGCGGCGCCGCCCACGGCCATCAGGTAGGCGCTCTTGTGGCGCTTGATGCTCTCGATGGCGACGGGGCCGCGCTCGGCCTTGCCGATCATGGCGATGAGGCCGGTCTGCTCCAGCATCATGTCGGTGAACTTGTCCATGCGCGTGGCGGTGGTGGGGCCGGCGGGGCCCACGGCCTCGTCCTTCACCGGGTCCACCGGGCCCACGTAGTAGATGACGCGGTTGGTGAAGTCCACGGGCAGCTGCTCGCCCTTGGCCAGCATGTCCTGGATGCGCTTGTGCGCGGCGTCGCGGCCGGTGAGCATCTTGCCGTTCAGCAGCAGGGTGTCGCCGGGCTTCCAGCTCGCCACTTCTTCTTTGGTGAGGGTGTTCAGGTCGACGCGCTTGGACTTGTTGTAGTCGGGCTCCCAGTCGATCTTGGGCCACAGGTCCAGGCTGGGCGCCTCCAGGTACACGGGGCCGCTGCCGTCCATGACGAAGTGGGCGTGGCGCGTGGCAGCGCAGTTGGGGATCATGGCCACGGGCTTGCTGGCGGCGTGCGTGGGGTACATCTTGATCTTGATGTCGAGCACGGTGGACAGGCCGCCCAGGCCCTGCGCGCCAATGCCCAGGGCGTTGACCTTCTCGTACAGTTCCAGGCGCAGTTCCTCGACCTGGGTGAGCTTCTCGCCCTTGGCGGCCTTGGCCTGCAGTTCGTACATGTCCAGGTCTTCCATCAGGCTTTCCTTGGCCAGCAGCACGGCCTTTTCCGCCGTGCCGCCGATGCCGATGCCCAGCATGCCCGGCGGGCACCAGCCGGCGCCCATGGTGGGCACGGTCTTCAGCACCCAGTCCACCAGGCTGTCGCTGGGGTTCATCATGATCATCTTGGACTTGTTCTCGCTGCCGCCGCCCTTGGCGGCCACGGTCACGTCGAGCTTGTCGCCGGGCACGATCTGCACGTTGATGACGGCGGGCGTGTTGTCCCTGGTGTTCTTGCGCGCGAAGTGCGGGTCGGCGACGACCGAGGCGCGCAGCGTGTTGTCAGGGTGGTTGTAGCCGCGGCGCACGCCTTCGTTGACGGCGTCCTCCAGGCCCTGGTCGGCGGCGAAGCCCTCGAAGCGCACGTCCATGCCCAGCTTCAGGAACACGTTGACGATGCCCGTGTCCTGGCAGATCGGGCGGTGGCCCGTGGCGCTCATCTTGCTGTTGGTGAGGATCTGCGCCATCGCGTCCTTGGCGGCGGGGCTCTGCTCGCGCTCGTAGGCGCGGGCCAGGTGGGCGATGTAGTCGGCGGGGTGGTAGTAGGAGATGTACTGCAGCGCTGCAGCGACGGACTCCACGAGATCGTCGTACCGGATGGTGGTGGTCATGGTGGGGTGTGTTGTAGTAAGAAAGCGAACCCCGGGATTATCGCCGCCCGCCTTGCGCGAGGCTGAAGCCCGGCGGTGCTTGCCGCCCCGTCGATGAGAATGGTTTTCATCTGTCGGTATGCTTGCCGGCTGCCCGCATTCCTCCACTCCTTTTCCTTGTTGCACCACCATGACCACACGCATCGAACGCGACACTTTCGGCCCCATCGAAGTCCCCGCCGGCAGGCTGTGGGGCGCGCAAACGCAGCGCTCGCTGCAGAACTTCGACATCTCCGGCGAGCGCCAGCCGCGCGAGATCATCAAGGCGCTGGCGCAGGTCAAGCGCGCATCGGCCACCGTCAACCACGCGCTGGGCCTGCTGGACGCGAAGAAGAAGGACGCCATCGTCGCCGCCGCGCAGGAAGTCATCGACGGCAAGCACCCCGACGAATTCCCCCTCGTGGTCTGGCAGACCGGCTCGGGCACGCAGACCAACATGAACCTCAACGAAGTCATCGCCAACCGCGCCAGCGAACTGCTGGGCGGCGAGCGCGGCGAGGCCCGCCTGGTGCACCCCAACGACGACGTGAACAAGAGCCAGTCGTCCAACGACGTGTTCCCCACCGCCTCGCACGTCGCGGCCGTGGATGCGCTCACGAACAAGCTGCTGCCCGCCATCGAAGTGCTGAAGAAGACCCTGGCGCAGAAGGCGAAGGACTTCGACGGCATCGTCAAGATCGGCCGCACCCACCTGCAGGACGCCACGCCGCTCACGCTGGGCCAGGAAATCTCGGGCTGGGTCGCCCAGCTGGAGCACGGCGCCCGCCACGTGAAGGACGCGCTGCCGCACCTGTACGAACTGGCGCTGGGCGGTACCGCCGTGGGCACGGGCCTGAACGCGCCCAAGGGCTACGCCGAGGGCGTGGCCCAGGAGCTGGCCGCCATCACCGGCCTGCCCTTCGTCACCTCGCCCAACAAGTTCGAATCGCTCGCCTCGCAGGACGCGCTGGTGCACGCCCACGGCGCGCTCAAGACCCTGGCGGCCAGCATGAACAAGATCGCCAACGACGTGCGCTGGCTCGCCAGCGGGCCGCGCAGCGGCATCGGCGAGATCACCATCCCCGAGAACGAGCCCGGCTCATCCATCATGCCCGGCAAGGTCAACCCCACGCAGAGCGAAGCCGTCACCATGCTGGCCGCGCAGGTCATGGGCAACGACGTGGCCATCAACATCGGCGGCATGTCGGGCAACTTCGAGCTCAACGTGTTCCGTCCCCTGGTGGCGCACAACTTTTTGCAGAGCGTGCGCCTGCTGGCCGACGGCATCGCGAGCTTCAACAACAACTGCGCCGTGGGGCTGGAGCCCAACCGCGAGCGCATCGACCACCTGGTCCAGCAGTCGCTGATGCTGGTGACGGCGCTCAACCCGCACATCGGCTACGACAAGGCGGCCTACATCGCCAAGAAGGGCCACAAGGAAGGCACCAGCCTGCGCGAGGCGGCCATCGCCTCGGGCCATGTCACGGCCGAGCAGTTCGACCAGTGGGTGGTGCCCGGGAACATGGTCGGGCGCTGAAATCAGGCGCCGGGCTTGCCGTCGTCGCCGTCGGCCGTCTGGGCCACCAGCGCCTGCAGGCCCTGCACGTCGTGCAGCTCTATGCCGCGCGGGCGCACGCTGATCAGGCCCTGGCGTTCCAGCCATTTGAGCTCGACGTTCACGCGCTGGCGCGAACCGCCGAGCAGGCCGGCCAGTTCGTCCTGCGCCAGCGACAGGCCAATGGGGCGGGTTTCGCCCGGCGCCACGTGGTGCGGCCCGAAGCGTTCCTGCAGGTGCAGCAGCTGCTTGGTCAGGCGCGCGCGCAGCGGCATGGTGGCCACGTCCTCCATCATCAGGTACAGCGAGCGCATGCTGTGCGCCTGCAGGGTGAGCAGGGCCTGGCCGAACGAGGGGTGCTGCTGCAGCAGCGTGCGCAGGGCGGGCTCGGGCACGCTCAGCAGCGTGGTGCTGCCGTGGGCGTGCGCATCGAAGGTGCAGGGGCGGCCGTAGAGCACCTCCGCCTCGCCCACCCAGATCCCGGGCTCCACGTAGGCCAGGGTGACCCGCCGGCCCGCGGTCGTGGTGCGGCGAAAGCGCAGCGCGCCGCTGGCGCAGGCGAACCAGTTGCGTATGGGGTGGCCCTGTTTCACGATCATGTCGCCATGCGCGTGGCGCGTGACGTGGCCCAGGCGGAAGATGTCATGGCGCAGCGACGGGGGGAGCGACGCGAACCAGGGGCTGTGGTCGATCGCCTCGCGCTCCTGTGCGCTCAGCAGGGGGCGCTGCAGGGGTGGGTCGGCACTGGGGCGCGGGGATGCATGCATGGGCTTGGCAGGACGGGGACGCT
The DNA here is from genome assembly GCF_054512775.1 of Alicycliphilus sp. T452. Taxonomy (NCBI): domain Bacteria; kingdom Pseudomonadati; phylum Pseudomonadota; class Betaproteobacteria; order Burkholderiales; family Comamonadaceae; genus Alicycliphilus; species Alicycliphilus sp. T452. Next base: position 79,091 of record NZ_JBTNEH010000006.1, on the reverse strand, counting down.
GCGGACAGGCCCATTCTAGAGCCGCATGCCTGGTGCGCAAAAGCGATATTCATAGTATCCACAGCCCGCTGCGCCGACATTGTCAACTATTGTATTTATAGCTTCCCGCGCTTGCCGGTAGGGCGCTGCAGCCATATTTTGCATGCTGCCGCGTTGGCCCGGATCAGCGCGCGGCGGCCAGGGCCTGCTCGATCCAGCCGTCAAAGGTCTTGCGGTGCGCGGCGATCCAGCCGTTCACATGGCGCTCGATGTCGGCGTTCTTGTTCTGGCCCTGGCTCATCAGGTGGTTCTGGGCGTTGATGTCGGCCACGGGCAACTGCATCACCTCGAACAGCCTGGCGGCGGCGGGGTTCTTCCCGGCCCAGGCCTTGTTGGCCACGATCTGCTGGTTGTTCGCCACGAAGCCGTAGTTCTTGCCATTGGGCAGCCGGGTGTCCAGGCCTTTCTGCTCGCCGGGCAGCGAGGAGAACGGCACCTCCAGCCAGACCACGTCCTTGCCCGGCTTCAGGTCGTTGCTGACCCAGTAGGGCGTCCAGGTGTAGTAGAAGACCGGCTTGCCCGCGCGGTAGCGGGCGATGGTGTCGGCGATCAGCGCCGAGTACGAGCCCTGGTTGTGCGTGACGGTGCCGCGCAGCTGGTAGGCGTCCAGCTGGTGCTCGATGACCGCCTCGCAGCCCCAGCCGGGGTTGCAGCCGGTCAGGTCGGCCTTGCCGTCGCCGTTGCTGTCGAACAGCGCCGCGATCTTGGGGTCCTTGAACTGCGCGATGTTGGTGATCTTGTACTGGTCGGCAGTCTTCTTGTCGATCAGGTAGCCCTGGGCGGCGTTGGCCGAGAAGATGCCCTTGCGGTAGAGCTTGGCGTCGCCGCCGGCGTTCTTGTAGTAGTCGGCGTGCAGCGGGTTCCAGTGGTCGGCCAGGAAGGTGGCGTCGCCGTTGGCGATGGCGATGTGGGCCGTGGGGTACTCCACCTCCTTGATGGGCTGCACCTCGTAGCCGAGCTTCTGCAGGGCCTTCATGACCAGCAGGGTCTGGAAGGTCTCCTCGGCGATCGAGCTCTTGAGCGGCTGCACCGTGATGCCCTTGCCGGGCAGGTCGGCGGCCTGGGCGGTCAGGCCCAGCAGGGCCAGGCCGGTGGCGGCCAGCAGCGGGCGCAGGGTCTTGCATGCGAATGTCATGGCGAGGTCTCCGTGGTAAGAAAATTGGTCGAATCGGCCGCTAAGCCTTGTGTGAAAAGCGCCAGCAGCTATGGTTTCAGGATTTCTGGCGCAGCCTGCCGAACAGCAGGCCCAGCGGGCCGGTGTGCCACCAGCGCTGGCCGCCGCGGCGCGGCGCGCCCATGGCCTGGGTGATGCGGTCGAGCACGACGGCCAGCAGCACGATGCCCAGGCCGCCGATGCTGGCCAGGCCCATGTCCAGCCGGCCTATGCCGCGCAGCACCATCTGGCCCAGGCCGCCCACGGCGATCATCGAGGCGATGACCACCATCGACAGGCTCAGCATCAGCGCCTGGTTGATGCCGGCCATGATCGAGGGCAGGGCCAGCGGCAGCTGCACCTTCCACAAGAGCTGCCAGGGCGAGGCGCCGTAGGCGCGGCTGGCCTCGACCAAGTCCGGGCGCACCTGGCGCAGCCCCAGGTTCGTGAGGCGCACCAGGGGCGGCAGCGCGAACACGATGGTCACGATGACGCCGGGCACGTTGCCGATGCCGAACAGCATCACCACCGGCACCAGGTAGACGAAGGCCGGCGTGGTCTGCATCGCGTCCAGCAGCGGCCGCATGAAGCGCTGGGCGCGGTCGCTGGCGGCCAGAACGATGCCCAGGGGCAGGCCGAGCACCACGCAGAACAGCAGCGAGGTGAGCACCAGCGCCAGCGTGACCATGGCGTCGGGCCAGATGCCCAGCAGCACCACGATGCCCAGCGACACGGCCGTGGCCAGCGCCAGCATGCGCCCGGCGAACTGCCAGGCCAGCAGGGAGACGAGCAGCAGCATCGCCGGCCAGGGCAGGGCCAGCAGGGCGTCGGTGACGCCGCCGAGCGTCGCGTCGATGGGTGCGCGCACGGTCTGGAAGAAGGGGCGGAAGTTCTCCACCGCCCAGTGCAGGCCGTCGTTGATCCAGCCCTGCACGGGCAGGCCGTCGGTGCTGACCTGGTGCCACAGGGCCTGCAGGCCGCCCGCATCGGCGTCGGCGGGCGCGGGGCCGGCCGGCGGGCTGGACAGCCAGTCGGGGGCGGTCTGCGCCGGGCCGGCATTGCCCGCGCCCCAGGGGTCGGCGCTGTCCGTGGCGGGGCCGTCCGCGGTGGAGCTGGCGGCGGCCCAGGGGTTGTCCAGATCGGCGGGCGTGTCGTTGTTCTCGTTCATGCGGTGGCATCTCCTTCAATTCGGGCGGCGGGGGCCGCAGGGGCGGCGTCGCCGTGGGGGAACTGGCGGTCGAGCTGGACGGGGGGGAGCTCGGCCTGCGGCGGCGGCACGGGCGGCGTGTCGCGGTCCAGGAAGCGCATCAGCGTCGTGCGGCTGACCACGCCCAGGAAGCGCCCGTCGCCATCCACCACGGGAAGCGGGCAGGGGGCGCTGGCCATGGGGCCGAAGAGTTCGGCCACCGGCGTGTCCGCGGCCAGCGTGGGCGCGTCGTCCAGGAAGGCGTGCTGCAGCCCCAGCGGGCCATGGTGGCCGTGCAGGGCGCTGCGCAGCGACTGCGAGGACACCACGCCCAGGAACCGCTTGCGGCTGGAGAGCACGTAGGCGTACTCGTGGTCCGAATCCTCCAGCAGGCGCAGCGCGGCGCGGCTGCCCCGGTCGCTGCGCTCGGACACCATGGTGAAGGCCTGGCGCGCGATGTCCCGCGCCTTGAAGACGGCGGCCGCGTCCACGCCGCGCACGAAGTCGCGCACGTAGTCGTTGGCCGGCTCGCGCAGGATCTCGTCGGGCGTGCCCACCTGCACCACGTGGCCGTCCTTCATGATGGCGATGCGGTCGCCGATGCGCATGGCCTCGTCCAGGTCGTGCGAGATGAAGACGATGGTGCGCCGCTTGACCTGCTGCAGGCGCAGCAGCTCGGACTGCATCTCGGTGCGGATGATGGGGTCCAGCGCCGAGAAGGCCTCGTCCATGAGCAGGATGGACGGGTCGGCCGCCAGCGCGCGCGCCAGGCCCACGCGCTGCTGCATGCCGCCCGAGAGCTCGTCGGGGTAGCTGGCGCCCCAGCCGGCCAGGCCGACCTGCTCCAGCGCCTCCCGGGCCGCCTGCTGGCGCCCGGCCTTGTCCATGCCCGCCAGCTCCAGGCCGAAGGCCGTGTTGTCCAGCACGGTCATGTGGGGCATGAGGGCGAACGACTGGAACACCATGGAGATGTCCTTGCGGCGCAGGGCGCGCAGCTGGCGCTGGCTCAGGCCGCCGATGTCCTGGCCATCGACCAGGATGCGGCCGCTGGTGGGCGCTATCAGGCGGTTGAGCATGCGCACCAGCGTGGACTTGCCCGAGCCCGACAGGCCCATGACGACGAAGACCTCGCCGGCCTCGATGGTGAAGCTGGCGTCGAACACGCCGATCGAGTGGCCCGTGCGCTCCAGGATCTCCTGCTTGCCCAGGCCCTGCTGCACCAGGCGCAGCGCCTCCTGCGGCGCGTCGCCGAAGACCTTGAACACATGGTCGATGATGATTTGCTTGGCCACTGCGGGGTCCTTCCTCGGTCGGAACGGGTTGAACTCGCCCCGGCCGCGCCAACGGCGGCAGGGGCACGAAGGCCGAAGCACTGCGCAATACACGCGACCCCGATGCGGCGGCCCCGCCGGGGGGCGCCCGTCCGCAATGGACATGCGCGGTCGGCAGGACCGGAAGGAGGGCGGACACGGAAAGTGACCAGATCGGCCCGAATGGCACGCGTGGAAAGGAGTGCGCAAGGGCCTGGGTGCGCGGCGCAAGAGGTCTGGTGGAGGACTTGCGCACTCGCGTGGGTGCCATGGCGCCGTGCGGCGCTGGGACACCCAGGGCATCAGGGCCGAAAGCCTCGGCCGTTGCGCCGGCGGCCGCCACCATGGGGCGGCCTTGCGGCGCTGCGATTCACCCGGCGGCAGAACATACCGGAAAGGGGTGAATTACCTGCATAGCAGGTTACAAACATGAATTTATTGTATTTATTGATTGTTTTTAAGTCAAAAGAAAGGTTTTCTGCAATGTGCTATTCACGCGATATGCGCGTGCGCGGGGTGCTGCCGGCGCAGGGAGCCGCGTGGCGGGCGTAAGCTGTGCGCCACGTCAGTGGCTTGTAAGTAGCAGCACCGAAAGTACCGCCCGTTTATCCGTTCCAGCGTAGTAAGGAGACAAATCCATGAGTGCTTCCCCGTCCGCGATCGAGTCCGTCCTGATCGAAAACCGTGTGTTTCCCCCGCCCGAGGGCCTGGTGAAGGCGGCACGCATCTCCGGCATGGCCGGCTACGAGGCGCTGTGCGCCGAGGCCGACAAGGACTTCGAGGGCTTCTGGGCCCGCCTTGCGCGCGAAAACCTGCAGTGGAGCAAGCCCTTCACGAAGACGCTGGACGAGTCCAACGCGCCGTTCTACCAGTGGTTTGCCGACGGCGAGATCAACGCCAGCGCCAACTGCCTGGACCGGCACATGGGCACGCCGGTCGAGAACAAGACCGCCATCATCTTCGAGGCCGACGACGGCGCCGTCACCAAGGTCACCTACAAGGAACTGCTCGCCCGCGTGGCCCAGTTCGCCAATGCGCTCAAGGCGCAGGGCGTGAAGAAGGGCGACCGCGTCCTGATCTACATGCCCATGACCATCGAGGGCGTGGTGGCCATGCAGGCCTGCGCGCGCATCGGCGCCACGCACAGCGTGGTGTTCGGCGGCTTCTCGGCCAAGGCGGTGCAGGAGCGCATCATCGACGCCGGTGCCGTGGCCGTGATCACCGCCAACTACCAGCTACGCGGCGGCAAGGAGCTGCCGCTCAAGGCCATCGTGGACGAGGGCATCGCCATGGGCGGCTGCGAGTCCATCAAGTCGGTGCTGGTCTACGAGCGCACCGCCACCGCCTGGAACCGCGTGGACGGGCGCGACAAGAGCTTCGCCGAGGCCCTCGCGGGCCAGAGCACCGAATGCGCCCCGGTGGCTGTGGAGGCGGAGCACCCGCTGTTCATCCTCTACACCTCGGGCTCCACGGGCAAGCCCAAGGGCGTGCAGCATTCCACGGGCGGCTACCTGCTGTGGGCCAAGCTGACGATGGACTGGACCTTCGACCTGCGCCCCGACGACGTGTTCTGGTGCACGGCCGACATCGGCTGGGTCACGGGCCACACCTACATCGCCTACGGGCCGCTGGCCGCGGGCGGCACCCAGGTGATGTTCGAGGGCATTCCCACCTACCCCAACGCCGGGCGCTTCTGGCAGATGATCGAGCGCCACAAGGTCAGCATCTTCTATACCGCGCCAACGGCCATCCGCTCGCTCATCAAGGCGGCCGATTCCGACGAGAAGGTGCACCCGAAGAACTGGGACCTTTCCAGCCTGAGGATCCTGGGCAGCGTGGGCGAGCCCATCAACCCCGAAGCCTGGATGTGGTACTACAAGAACGTGGGCGGCGAGCGCTGCCCCATCGTGGACACATGGTGGCAGACGGAGAACGGCGGCCACCTGATCACCCCGCTGCCGGGCGCGACGCCCCTGGTGCCGGGCTCGTGCACGCTGCCGCTGCCCGGCATCGCCGCCGCCATCGTCGACGAGACCGGCAGGGACGTGCCCAACGGCTCGGGCGGCATGCTGGTCATCAAGCGCCCCTGGCCTTCGATGATCCGCACCATCTGGAACGACCCCGAGCGCTTCAAGAAGTCGTACTTCCCCGAGGAGATGGGCGGCACGATCTACCTGGCGGGCGACGGCGCCGTGCGCGACGCCAAGACGGCCTACTTCCGCGTCACCGGCCGCATCGACGACGTGCTCAACGTCTCGGGCCACCGCATGGGCACGATGGAGATCGAATCCGCCCTGGTCGCCAAGTCCGACCTGGTGGCCGAGGCCGCCGTGGTGGGCCGCCCCGACGACCTCACGGGCGAGGCCATCTGCGCCTTCGTCGTCCTGAAGCGCTCCCGCCCCACGGGCGAGGAGGCCAAGCAGATCGCCGCCGAGCTGCGCAACTGGGTGGCCAAGGAAATCGGCCCCATCGCCAAGCCCAAGGACATCCGCTTCGGCGACAACCTGCCCAAGACCCGCAGCGGCAAGATCATGCGCCGCCTGCTGCGCAGCCTGGCCAAGGGCGAGGCCATCACCCAGGACACCAGCACGCTGGAGAATCCGGCCATCCTCGATCAACTGGCGCAGAACAACTGATTCCCGGCCGACCCTCGGAAAACCGCCTCGCATGGGGCGGTTTTTTTTAGGCTGGAAAATTCAAAAAGAATAGCTGCAAGCGCTTACCTGTAAAGCGCAAGGGCCCAAAAACACTCATAAAACCCTGCCGAACCACCACACCGACAGCCCCGCCGCCAGCAGCATCAGCGCGGCCCCCGCCAGCGCCAGCAGCGCGGACACCTCGGTCTCCTTCTTCTCCACCGTGAGCCGCGAGCTCAGCGTCTCGTAGACCTTGCGCAGGTCCTGCGCCGTGGCAGCGTGGAAGTATTCGGCGTTGGTGCGCAGGGCCACGGCCTTGAGCGTGTCCTCGTCCAGGCGCACGCGCATGGACCAGCCCTCGAAGCCGATGAGCTCGCCCTGCACCGTGCCCACGCCCACCGTGTACACGCGCACGCCGCGGTCGGCGGCCCATTGCGCGGCCTCCAGCGGGTCCACGCCCGTGGTGCGCTGGCCGTCGGTGAGCATGATGATGGCGGCCGAGCGGTACGAGCCCGGCGCCATGGGCGTGAAGGGCTTCTTCGCGGGGTCGGCGCGGTCCGCTTCGTCGATGGGCCGCACGCGCATGGCCTGGCGCCCGCCCAGGGCGGCGATGTCTATGCCCGCATCGGGGAACAGCGTGGCCAGCGCCATCATGATGCCGTTGCCCGTGGCCGTGCCGCGCTGCAGCTGGAAGCTGTCTATGGCCTTGAGCAGATCCTCGTGGCTCTGCGTGGGCAGCTGCGCCAGCTGGGCGGTGCCGGCGAAGGCCACCACGCCCACGCGCACGTGGCGCGGCAGGTCCTGGATGAAGGCCTTGGCGGCGTTCTGCGCGGCCGTGAGGCGGTCGGGCTGCACGTCGGTGGCGCGCATGCTGCCCGAGACGTCCATGGCCAGGATGATGGTCTGCTGCTGCGATGGCAGCTGGAGCACGGCCAGGGGGCGCGCCGCCGCCACGAGCAGCGCGGCCAGGCCGAGCAGGAACAGCAGGGGCGGCACGTGGCGGCGCCAGCCGTGGCCCGGGCCCAGGGCCTGGCGCACCAGGGCCAGGCCGGGGTAGGGCACGGCCGCCGCCTTGCGCCGGCGCAGCAGCCACAGGTACAGCAGCACGAGCAGGGGCAGGACGAGCAGCAGCCATAGCAGTGTGGGCCAGAGAAACACCATGGTCGGCTCCTTATGTCGCGGCCATCCGCGCCGCCGGGGCCGGGCCGGAGGCGGCCACGCGCGGGCGGTGCCCGCGCAGCTGCATGAAGCGCAGCAGCGCGGCCAGCAGGTCCTCGTCGGTGGACAGCTCCAGCGTGTCCACGCCGGCGCGCGCCAGGCTCGCGCGCAGATCGGCCTCGCGCTGCGCGGCCAGGCGCGCGAAGCGGTGGCGAAAGCCCCGCTCGTGCGTGTCCACCTGCAGCTGCTCGCCGGTTTCGGGGTCGCGCAGCAGCAGCAGGCCCATGTCGGGCAGCGTGAGCTCCAGCGGGTCGAGCAGGCGCACGGCCACCACGTCGTGGCGCTGCGCCAGGCGCGCCAGGGGCTTGTCCCAGCCCGGGGCGCTCAGGAAATCGGACACCACGAATACCGCCGAGCGCCGGCGCAGCAGGCCCTGGGCCCCGCCCAGCAGGCGCTGCAGCTCGGTGATGCCGGGGGCCGGGGCCAGGCCGGAGGGACGCGCGCCGGTCGCCAGCGCATGCAGCAGCTGCAGCACCTGGCGGCGCCCGCCGCGCGCGGGCAGCACCCGGCCCATGGCGGCGCTGCCGTCGTGCAGCACGGCGCCCACGCGGTTGCCGTGGCGCTGGAGCAGGCGCGCGAGCACGCCCACGAAGCCGGCCAACATGTCGCGCTTGGCCTGGCCCGGCGCGCCGAAGTCCACCGACGGGCTCAGGTCGAGCAGGAACCAGGCTGTCATGTCGCGGTCCTCGGTGAACACGCGCACGTGGGGCGTGGCCAGGCGCGCCGTGACGTTCCAGTCGATGTGGCGCACGTCGTCGTGCGGCTGGTATTCGCGCAGGTCGGCCAGGTCGATGCCGCTGCCGCGCAGCAGGGTGCGCGAGGAGCCTTGCAGCAGGCCGTCCAGGCGCCGGATCACCGTCCATTCCAGGCGCTGCAGCAGGCGCTCGGCCGCGGCGGGCGCGGCGGCTGGGGGCCGGGCGGCTTCAGGCACGGCGGGCCTCCGCGCCGGCGGCCTCCTCGGCCGAATGGTGCAGGGGGCGCGCGGGCGCGGGCAGCTGGTTCATGATGCGCTGGATCAGCGCGTCGGCGTCCAGGCCCTCGGCCAGCGCCTCGTAGCTCAGGCTGATGCGGTGGCGCAGCACGTCGTGCGCCAGGTCCAGCAGGTCCTCGGGCAGCGCGTAGCCGCGCCCGCGCAGCATGGCCAGGGCCTGGGCGCCCTCGGCCAGCGCGATGGTGGCGCGCGGGCTGGCGCCGCAGGCGATGTGGCCGGCCAGGTCCTTCAGGCCATGCTGCTGCGGCGCGCGCGTGGCGGCCACCAGGCGCACGGCGTACTGGATGAGCGACGGGTCCACGTACACCTTGCGGCAGTCGGCCTGCAGCCGGGCCAGCTGTCCGGTCGTGGCCACGGCCGCCACCTGCACCGCGGGCGCGAGCGCGCGCTGGGCGATGACGAATTCCTCCTCCTCGCTCGGGTAGCCGATGAGCACCTTCATCATGAAGCGGTCCACCTGGGCCTCGGGCAGCTGGTAGGTGCCCTCGGTCTCTATGGGGTTCTGCGTGGCCATGACCACGAAGGGCTCGGGCACGGGGTGGCTCTGGCCGGCGATGGTGACCTGGCGCTCCTGCATCACCTCCAGCAGCGCGCTTTGCACCTTGGCGGGCGCGCGGTTGATCTCGTCGGCCAGCAGCAGGTGGGTGAACACGGGCCCCAGCGTGGTGCTGAACTCGCCCGTCCGCTGGTTGTACATGCGCGTGCCGACCAAGTCTGCGGGCACCAGGTCGGGCGTGAACTGTATGCGCTTGAACTGCCCCTGTATGCACGCGGCCAGCGTCTTCACGGTGAGCGTCTTGGCCAGGCCCGGCACGCCCTCCACCAGCAGGTGGCCCTGGGCCAGCATGGCCACCATCACGCGCTCCAGGAAGCGGTCCTGGCCGACGACGACGCGCTTGACCTCGTAGAGGATTTGCTCCATCAGCGTGGCGGTGGAGTCCGTGGCGGCGGGGGTGGTCTGCATGGTGGCTCTCCTGCTGGGCGGTCAGAACGGCGGCATGCCGGCGGCCTGGGCCGCGTTCTCTATGGGCACGGCGAAGCCTATGCCGATGAAGGTGCGCGCGGGCGTGGGGTTGAGGATGGCGGTGACGATGCCCACCACCTCGCCTTCCAGCGTGACCAGCGGCCCGCCGGAGTTGCCCGGGTTGGCCGCGGCGTCGAACTGGATCAGGTTGCGCAGCTCCTGCCCGCCCTCGGGCGACTCGAACTCGCGCTGCAGGCCCGAGACCACGCCTGCTGACGCCGAGGGCCCGATGCCGAACGGAAAGCCGACGACCACCACGCCATCGCCCGCGCGCAGGTGCTGCGTGGAGCGCAGCGGCGCCGACTGCAGGTCGTCCGGCACCTTGTGCGCCTGCAGCACGGCCAGGTCGTTCTCGGGCTGGGCGCCGGTGATGCTGGCATTGGCCTCGGTGCCGTCGGCAAAGGTCACGCTCACGCGGTCGGCGCCGCGCACCACGTGCAGGTTGGTGAGGATGACGCCCGTGTCCACGATCACCACGCCCGTGCCCACGCTGCGCTCCACCTCCTTGCCCCGCTTGGTGGCCGTGAAGCCCATCACGCGCACCACCGACGGCGCCACGGCCTCCGCCGCGCGCGCGGCGGCCGAGGGCAGGGTGTGGTTTTCCAGCGTGTACAGCACGGCCGCGTCGATGGCCTTCTGCGTGATGCGCGGCGCGGGTGCCGGCTGCAGCCACCACATCCCGCCGGCCAGCAGCGCGGCCAGCAGCGCCATGGCCGCCCATTGCGCCTGCTGCACCGACGGCAGGCGCACGCGCCGCCGCGGGGCGTCAGGGGCGGGGGGAGAGGGCGGGCTTTCGGGCGCGGCGGGATCCGCGGGCGGGCGTGCCCGGTCGCTGCGGGAAGGGCTGTAGCGGACGGGCCGGGGCATGCGAGCACCTCCGTGGAACAAGGGGCGGCAAGGCGCCCACAGTAGCACGGAACACGCCGGCGCGCATGGGCCCGCCCGCCGGGCCGCGCGCCCCCGCCATGGGCGCGCGTGGCGGCTCAGGCGCTGGCGGCTGCGGGCATCTGCTCGGGGGCGCATTGGTCGAACGCGGCCACCGCATTGGCGGCATACATGAGCGCCGGCCCGCCGCCCATGTAGACGGCAATGGCCAGCGTCTCGTGCACCTCGGCGCGCGTGGCGCCCAGGCGCGCCAGGGCCTGGGTGTGAAAGCCGATGCAGCCGTCGCAGCGCGCGGCCACGCCGATGCCCAGGGCGATCAGCTCCTTGGTCTTGGCGTCGATCGCGCCGGGCGCCAGGGCCGCCTTGCTCATGGCGTTGAAGCCCTGCATCACCTCGGGCTGGCTGGCGCGCAACTGGCCCACGTTGCCGGAGATTTCACGGGTGAAGGCCTTGTAGTCGGTTGGTGAAGACATGCTGAACTCCTGCAATGGAAAAACGGAAGGGGTGGACGAAGTGGCGACCGTGCCGGCACGCCATCGTTGACAGATTCTTTAGTTTTTACTAAATTAGTAGATGTTAATTTAAAGCGCCGCCAAAAGGAATACATCGTGGCCACTGCAGCCGACCGGGAGTTCATGCAGCAATGCACGGCCCAGGCCGCGGCGCTGCTGCGCACCGTGGGCAATGAGCAGCGGCTGCTGGTGCTGTGCCTGCTTATCGACCGGGGAGAGGCCTCGGTCGGCCAGCTGCTCGAACAGATGGACCTGAGTCAGTCGGCCCTGTCGCAGCATCTGGCGCGCATGCGCGAGGAGGGGCTGGTGGCCTTCCGGCGCGATGCGCAGACCCTGTACTACCGCATCGCCGACCCGGCGGCGGAGAAGCTCGTGGCCGCGCTCAAGGCCATCTATTGCCCCTGAGCCCGTTTTTTTTCAACCAGGAGAAGTGTCATGAAACGCAATGTCGGAGGTCTGGATCGTGGGTTGCGCATCGTCGTGGGGCTGGTGCTGATCGCGCTGGCGGCCACGGGTACGGTGGGCTGGTGGGGCTGGATCGGCGTGGTGCCGCTGCTCACGGGGCTGGTGGGGGGCTGCCCCGCGTACTCGCTGCTGGGCGTGAACACCTGCCCGATGCGCAAGAGCGAATAGCCCCGGTGGCATGATCCGGCGCATGGACGCCTGGATCGACACCCATTGCCACCTCGATGAGTTCGCGGTCCATGGCGGCGCGGCCCATGCCGATGCCGAGCGCGCCAGGGCCGCGCGCGCCGGCGTGGCGCACTGCGTGCTGCCGGCCGTGGAACTGGCCAACCTGCAGGCCGTGCGCGCCATGGCGCACCGCCATGGCGACAGCTATGCGCTGGGCATCCATCCGCTCTACACGCCCCAGGCCCGCGACGACGACCTGCAGGCGCTGGCGCGCATGCTGGAGCAATGCCTGCCCGACCCGCGCCTGGTGGCCGTCGGCGAGATCGGGCTGGACTTCTTCGTTCCCGGCCTGGATGCGGCGCGGCAGGAACGCTTCTACCGCGCGCAGCTGCAGCTGGCGCGCCGCTTCGGCCTGCCGGTGATCCTGCACGTGCGCCGCTCGGCTGACCGGCTGCTGAAAGGCCTGCGCGAGCTGCCCGTGCGCGGCGGCATCGCCCATGCCTTCAACGGCAGCCTGCAGCAGGCGCGGGCCTTCATCGCCATGGGTTTCAAGCTCGGCTTCGGCGGCGCCGTCACCTATGAGCGCGCGCTGCAGCTGCGGCGCCTGGCGGCCGAGCTGCCGCTCGATGCGCTGGTGCTGGAGACCGACGCGCCCGACATCCCCCCGCACTGGCTCTACGTGACGGCCGCCGAGCGCGCCGCGGGCGCGGCCCCCGCGCGCAACAGCCCGGCCGAGCTGCCGCGCATCGCCGCCGTGGTGGCGGGCCTGCGCGGCATCGAAATGGGCGAGCTGGCCCGCGCGAGCCGCGACAATGCCTGCGCCGCGCTTCCGAAGCTGCGGGCCCTGCTGGCCTGAGGGTTTTCAGTGTTTTTGGCCTCTAGCGCCCGTCCATAAAGCGCTAATAGCTATTTTATTGATAGTATCCACTCCATGAATACACCTGCCGCTTCGCGCCTCGTGGGCCTGCCGCCCGTGGTGGGCGAGGGCACGCGCGTGCTGCTGCTGGGCAGCTTTCCCGGCGCGGCCTCGCTGCGCGCGCAGCAGTACTACGGCCATCCGCAGAACCACTTCTGGCGCATCCTGGCGGCGCTGTGGCCCGGGCACCCGCTGCCCGGCGACTACGCCGCGCGCTGCGGCTGGCTGCTCGCGCGCGGCCTGGGGCTGTGGGACGTGTACGCCGCCTGCGAGCGCGAGGGCAGCCTGGACACCAGCATCCGCAACGCGCAGGTCAACGATTTCCGCGCCTTGCTCGCGCGCCTGCCGGCGCTTGCCGCCATCGCACACAATGGCGGCGAGAGCTTCCGCCACGCAAGGGCCGTGCGCGCCAGCCTGGGGGTGGACATCCCCTCGCTGCGCCTGCCCTCGACCAGCCCGGCCAATGCGTCGTGGAGCTTCGAGAAGAAACTGAACACCTGGCGCGACGCCTTCGCGCCCTTTGGATTGCTGTGAGCCGCAAGAAAACCCTTTCCCCCGAATTGCCCGAGGTCAGCGTCAGCGACGATGGCGAGGTGCGCCACCTGCACCTGGGCACGCCCTGGATCCAGGGCTCCATGCGCATCGCCGATCCGTTCTGGATCGAGCTCGAATACGTGCAGCGCATGATGGCCTGGCTGCTGTTCATGGAGCCTTCGAGCGTCGCCCGGCGCCACGCCATGCAGCTCGGCCTGGGCGCGGGCGCGATCACCAAGTTCTGCCGCAAGAAGCTGCGCATGTGCTGCACCGTGGTCGAACTGAACCCGCGCGTGGAGGCCGTCTGCCGCGCCTGGTTCAAGCTGCCGCCCGACGGCCCCATGCAGCGCGTGGTGCTGGCCGATGCGGCCCAGGAGATCAAGAAGCCAGAATGGCACGGCACCGTGGATGCGCTTGCCGTGGACCTGTACGACCACGAGGCCGCCGCGCCCGTGCTCGACAGCGCCGAGTTCTATGCCGACTGCCGCACGCTGCTGACCGGGGATGGCTGCCTCACCGTCAACCTGTTCGGGCGCGCGTCGAGCTACGAGCGCAGCGTGGCCAAGCTGGCCGAGGCCTTCGGCGCCGACGCGCTCTGGGCCTTCAAGCCCACGCGCGAGGGCAACATCGTGGTGCTGGCGCAGCGCACGCCCACGCATCCGAAGCGCGCCGAGCTGCTGGCGCGTGCCGAAGGCCTGCAGGCGCGCTGGGACCTGCCCACCACGAAGTGGCTGCGCGTCTTCAAACCCGTGAAATGAGACGCCCCCCTGAGCCGCTGTGCGGCTTCCCCCTTCTCTCGCGCTGCGCGCGGGAAGGAGGACGACGCCAGCGCGGCGGGGCGGCCCTTGCGCGGCGTCTGCTGGCATGGCTTGCTCCGCAGCCTTCCGACGCGATGCGTCATGGACTACAAGCATGAGCGATCAACACCAATCCGGCCCGCTGGAGTGGCGCCGCATCGTCGAATGGCTGCGCGCCGATGGCGTCATCAGCGCCGAGCAGGCGCAGCGCACCATCGCGCGCTGCTCGCAGGCCGAGAGCAGCCAGCACCCGCTGGTGCGCCTGGGCAACGTGAGCATGGTGCGCGCCAGCGACGGCAAGCCGCTGGACGTGGACATGCTCACCGAATACGTGGCGCAGCGCTGCGGACTGGCGTTTTTGCGCATCGACCCGCTGAAGGTGGACGTGGGCCGCGTGGCCGATACCATGAGCGCCAGCTACGCCGAGCGCCACAAGGTGCTGCCGGTGCAGGTGACGGCCAAGGAGGTGGTCGTGGCCACGGCCGAGCCCTTCGTCCAGGACTGGGTGGCCGAGGTGGAGCGCCAGGCGCGCCGCAGCGTGCGCCGGGTGCTGGCCAACCCCCTGGACATCACGCGCTATACGGCCGAGTTCTATGCGCTGGCCAAGTCGGTGCGCGAGGCGCAGAAGGCCGGCGGCAGCGCGGGCGGCAGCAGCTTCGAGCAACTCGTCGAGCTGGGCCGGACCAACAAGCAGCTCGACGCCAACGACCAGGGCGTGATCCGCGTGGTGGACTGGCTGTGGCAGTACGCCTTCGACCAGCGCGCGAGCGACATCCACCTGGAGCCGCGGCGCGAGCAGGGCGTGATCCGCTTTCGCATCGACGGCGTGCTGCACACCGTCTACCAGATGCCCATGGGCGTGCTCAGCGCCATGGTGGCGCGCGTCAAGCTGCTCGGGCGCATGGACGTGGTCGAACGCCGCCGCCCGCAGGACGGCCGCATCAAGACGCGCAACCCGCGCGGCGACGAGGTGGAGATGCGCCTGTCCACGCTGCCCACGGCCTTCGGCGAGAAGATGGTGATGCGCATCTTCGACCCCGACAACGCCGTCAAGGACCTGGACGCGCTGGGCTTCACGCAGCACGACGCCGAGCGCTGGGAGGCGCTCGTCAAGCGCCCGCACGGCATCATCCTCGTGACCGGGCCCACGGGCTCGGGCAAGACCACCACGCTGTACTCCACCTTGAAGCGCGTGGCCACCGAGGAGGTGAACGTGAGCACGGTGGAGGACCCGATCGAGATGATCGAGCCCAGCTTCAACCAGACGCAGGTGCAGCCGCAGCTCGACTTCAACTTCGCCGAGGGGCTGCGCGCCCTCATGCGCCAGGACCCGGACGTGATCATGGTGGGCGAGATCCGCGACCTGGCCACCGCCGACATGGCGGTGCAGGCCGCGCTCACGGGCCACCTGGTGTTCTCCACGCTGCACACCAACGACGCGCCGAGCGCGGTCACGCGCCTCATGGAGCTGGGTGTGCCGCCCTACCTCATCAACGCCACGCTGCTGGGCGTGCTGGCGCAGCGCCTGGTGCGCACGCTGTGCCGGCACTGCCGCCAGCTCGACGAGGCGGCCGACCCCGGGGCGCTGGCCGACATGATCCGCCCCTGGCGGCTCAATGGCGGCTACCGCGCCTACAAGCCCGTGGGCTGCGTGGACTGCCGCATGACGGGCTTTCGCGGCCGCATGGGCCTGTACGAGCTGCTCACGGTGAGCGAGGCGCTCAAGCAGCAGATCCACCAGACGCCGTCCATCGACGCGCTGCGCCGCCAGGCGGTGCAGGACGGCATGCGCCCGCTGCGCCTGGCCGGCGCCCTGCGCGCGGCCGAGGGCATGACCACGCTGGAAGAGGTCATCGCCGCCACTCCCCCGCTGGAGTAGGCGGCCAGTCCGGGAGCCGGACGGGCAGGGGGTATTGGGGAAAACTTGTATCCGTCCGTAGGTGGAACCCACATCGCGAAAGGACGAGCACCACCCGACAATCGCCCGTCGCATTCCTTTTGGGAGACATTTGTGAAAATCAAGAGTCAGAAAGATTTCTTTGCCGGCCTGATGTTCCTCGTCGTGGGTGTTGCCTTCGCCTGGGGCGCCACCACCTACACCGTGGGAACGGGCGCCCGCATGGGCCCGGGCTATTTCCCGCTGCTGCTGGGCGTCCTGCAGGCCATCATCGGGGCAGCCATCATGTTCAAGGCCGTCGTCGTGGAGACGGTGGACGGCGACAAGGTCGGCTCGTGGGCCTGGAAGCAGATCGTGTTCATCATCGGCGCCAACCTGCTGTTCGGCGTCCTGCTCGCGGGCCTGCCCAGCTTCGGCGTGCCGGCCATGGGCCTGATCGTCGCCATCTACGGCCTGACCTTCGTGGCCAGCCTGGCGGGGCACGAGTTCCATTTCAAGGAAGTATTCGTCCTGGCGACCATCCTGGCCGCCGGCAGCTACGTGGCTTTCGTGTGGGCGCTGAATCTGCAGTTCCCCGTCTGGCCTAGCTTCATCGTGGGTTGAGAGGAAGACATAGATCATGGAATTGCTTGACCATCTCTCGATGGGTTTCGGCGTCGCGTTCACGTTCCAGAACCTCATCTACTGTTTCATCGGCTGTCTGCTGGGCACGCTGATCGGCGTGCTGCCCGGCGTGGGCCCCGTGGCCACCATCGCCATGCTGCTGCCCGCCACCTACGCGCTGCCGCCCGTGGCCGCGCTCATCATGCTGGCCGGCATCTACTACGGCGCGCAGTACGGCGGCTCCACCACCGCCATCCTGGTGAACCTGCCGGGCGAATCGTCCTCGGTCGTCACCGTGATCGACGGCTACCAGATGGCGCGCAAGGGCCGCGCGGGCCCGGCGCTGGCGGCTGCCGGCATCGGCTCGTTTTTCGCCGGCTGCGTGGGCACGCTGATCCTGGCGGCCTTCGCGCCGCCGCTGACCGAGGTGGCCTTCAAGTTCGGCCCGGCCGAATACTTCTCGCTGATGGTGCTGGGCCTGATCGGCGCCGTGGTGCTGGCCTCGGGCTCGCTGCTCAAGGCCGTGGCCATGATCCTGCTGGGCCTGCTGATGGGCCTGGTGGGCACGGACGTGAACTCCGGCGTCGCCCGCTACAGCTTCGACATTCCGGAACTGACCGACGGCATCAACTTCGTGGTGATCGCCATGGGCGTGTTCGGCTACGGTGAAATCATCGCCAACCTGTCCAAGTCCGACGAGGACCGCGAGGTCTTCACGGCCAAGGTGCAGGGCCTGTTCCCCACGGCGCAGGACTTCAAGCGCATGTTCCCCGCCATGCTGCGCGGCACGGCCCTGGGCTCTGCCCTGGGCATCCTGCCCGGCGGCGGCGCGCTGCTGTCGGCCTTCGCGGCCTACACGGTCGAGAAGAAGACCAAGCTGCATCCCGGCGAAGTGCCGTTCGGCCAGGGCAACATCCGCGGCGTGGCGGCGCCCGAGTCGGCCAACAACGCGGGCTCGCAGACCTCCTTCATCCCGCTGCTGACGCTGGGCATCCCGCCCAACGCCGTGATGGCGCTGATGGTGGGCGCGATGACCATCCACAACATCCAGCCCGGCCCGCAGGTGATGACCAGCAACCCCGAGCTGTTCTGGGGCCTCGTGGCCTCCATGTGGATCGGCAACGCCATGCTGGTGATCCTGAACCTGCCGCTGATCGGCATCTGGATCAAGCTGCTCACCGTGCCCTACCGCTGGCTGTTCCCGTCCATCGTGCTGTTCTGCGCGATCGGCGTGTACTCCACCAACAACAACACCTTCGACGTGTGGCTGGTGGGTGCCTTCGGCTTCGTGGGCTACCTGTTCTACAAGCTGGGCGTGGAACCTGCGCCGCTGCTGCTGGGCTTCATCCTGGGCCCGATGATGGAAGAGAACCTGCGCCGCGCGCTGCTGCTGTCGCGTGGCGACTGGAGCGTGTTCGTCACGCGCCCCCTCTCCGCCGGACTGCTGGCCGCCGCGGCCCTGCTGCTGATCATCGTGCTGCTGCCCGCGGTGAGCAAGAAACGCGAAGAGGCCTTCGTCGAGGACTGACCCGCGCTCGGCCGGCGCGCTTCGTGCGCGCTGCAGGCATACTGTTCAAGGCGCCCCGCATGGGGCGCTTTTTAGTTGGTGCAGGATCGTGCGCGCTTCACTATCATCGTTTCAAACTGTTTAAGCCCCGGTCTCCCATGAGGCGCGCCTTCGGCGCTGCGCATGGGAAATGGGGGGAATGCCGCCAAGGCGGATGGAGCATGCAATGGATCTGGGCATCGCCGGTAAATGGGCATTGGTCTGCGGGGCCAGCAAGGGGCTGGGGCGCGGCTGCGCCGAGGCCTTGGTGCGCGAGGGCGTGAACCTCGTGGTCAACGCCCGCAATGCCGATGAGCTGCAGCGCACTGCTGCACATTTAATAGCTGAAGGCGCAGATGCAGCGGGCGCCAGAGGCCAAAATACCTCAAAACCGCAGGTGCTGGCCGTGGCGGCCGACATCACCACGCCCGAGGGCAGGGCGGCCGCGTTCGGCGTGGCGGGCGGGCCCGGCAGGAACTTCGACATCGTCGTGACCAACGCGGGCGGCCCGCCGCCCGGCGACTTCCGCGGCTGGGACCGCGAGGCCTGGATCAGCGCCGTGGACGCCAACATGCTGACCCCCATCGAGCTCATCCGTGCCACGGTGGACGGCATGGCAGGGCGCGGCTTCGGGCGCATCGTCAACATCACCTCCAGCGCGGTGAAGGCGCCCATCGACATCCTGGGCCTGTCCAACGGCGCGCGCAGCGGCCTGACGGGCTTCGTGGCGGGCGTGGCGCGCAGCGCCATTGCGGCGCGCGGCGTCACCTTGAACAACCTGCTGCCGGGCAAGTTCGACACCGACCGGCTGGCCGGCACCATCAGCGCCGCTGCAGCCAAGGCCGGCAGGAGCGTGGATGACGTGCGGCGCGCGCAGCAGGAGGCCATTCCGGCGGGGCGCTACGGCACGCCGCAGGAGTTCGGCGCCATCTGCGCCTTCCTGTGCAGCGTGCATGCGGGCTATATCACGGGGCAGAACATACTGGCCGATGGCGGCGCCTATCCAGGCAGTTTCTGATGCTCAGGCTGCTGCTGGGCGCTGCGTTGCTGAGCGCCGCCGTGCAGGCGCCGGCCGAGGGGCCGCCGCCGCAGGCCGGGGGAGCGCTGCAACTGCGCGTGGTCGGGGGCCTGGCCGGCATCACGCAGTATGCGCAGCTGGAGGCCCCGTTCTGGACGCGTGACCTGGCGCGCCTGAGCCAGGGGCGCTTCGGTGCAGACATCGTGCCCTTCGACCGCGCCGGCGTGCCCGGCATGGAGATGCTGCGCCTGCTGGAGCTGGGCGTGGTGCCCTTCGGCACGGTGTTCATGAGTTCGCTGTCGGACAGGTATCCGCAGTACATGGCCGCGGACCTGCCCGGGCTCAACCCCGACTTCGCGGCGCTGCGCCGCTCGCTGGCCGCCTTCCGCCCCTACCTGGAGCAGGCGCTGCGCGACGAGCATGGCATCGAGCTGCTGGCCGTGTACGTCTATCCGGCGCAGGTGGTGTTCTGCAAGCGGCCGCTCGATGGACTGGCCGACCTGCGCGGCCGCAGGGTGCGCGTGTCCTCGGCGGCGCAGGGCGATTTCGTCGGCGCCCTGGAGGCGCGCCCCCGGCGCGTGCCGTTCTCCCAGCTGGCACAGAGCATGGAGGCGGGGGCGAGCGAATGCGCCATCACGGGCGCGATGCCGGGCAATACCCTGGGGCTGCACATGCACGCCACGCACCTGTACCCCATGCCCATCAGCTGGGGCATGGCCATCTTCGGCGCCAACCGGGCGGCCTGGAAGGCCTTGCCCGAGGAGTTGCGCACGCTGCTGCGCTCCGAACTGCCCAGGCTGGAGACCGCCATCTGGCTCAGCGCCGAGCAAGAGACCCAGCAGGGCGTGGAATGCAACGTGGGCAATCCCAGCTGCACCACCGGGCGGCGTGGCCGGATGGTGCTGGCGCCCGTGCGGCCGCAGGACGAGGCGCGCCGCGAGGACATCTTCCGCACCGTGGTGCTGCCGCGCTGGCTGCAGCGCTGCGGTGCCCGCTGCGTCGACCTCTGGCGCCGCACCATGGGCCCGGCGCGCGGCCCTGCCATGCCGGCCAAGCCATGACCGAGGCCCTGCACAAGCGCCTGTACCTGACGATCTGGGGCCTGGTCGGCGCGCTCCTGCTGGGTCTGGCCGCGGCCGTGGCCGGCCTGCTGTGGCAGGTCCGCGCCGATGAGCTGGCTGCCAGCGAAGCGCGCGTCGTCCGCTTCGTCGCCGGCGCCGAGGCGGGCATGAACCGCTCCCTGCTGTCGCTGGACATGCTGCTGGCCAGCACGGGGGAGCTGCTGCGCGTGGGCGAGCGCGCCAGCCTCGACGCGGGCGAGGCCAATGCGCTGCTGCGCGCCATGGTCCTGCAGAACCTGATGCTGCGCCACGTGGCGCTGTTCGATGCGCAGGGGGTGCCTCTGGCCTCCTCGGCGCAAGGGCAGGGGCCGCCGCCGGCCGAGCTGCCGCAGGGGCTGGTGGCCGCCGCCCTGGCCCCGGCCGTGGCCACGCTGACCGTGGGCCAGCCGAAGGTGACCGCGCTCAGCCCCGAGCGCCTGTTGCATGTGGCGCGGCCGCTGCGCCTGGCGGATGGCACGCCGCTGCTGGCGGTGGCCCAGGTGCCCATGGATGTCCTGGTGTCGGTCCTGCTCCAGGGGGCGAGCGTGCCCGAGATGGAAGTGACGCTGGAGCGCACGCAGGGCGAGCTGCTCATGGGCATGCAGGCTCCCCAGGAGGCGCTCGAGCGCCGGGACCTGGCGGCGCCGTCCCTGTGGGAGATGGGCGCGCAGGGCCGTCGCGCGGGGTTCTGGCAGGAGCGCTCGCGCCTGTCCGGCCAGCCGGCGCTGGTGGCCGCGCGGCCGCTGCTGTACCAGGACTTGTGGATCACGGCCAGCCTGCCGCAGTCCACGGCCCTGGCCGCATGGAAGCAGGAGGCGGTTGCCGTGGGCGGGGGCGCGCTGCTGTTCGGGGCCTGCCTGGTGGTGGCCGGGATTCTTGCCACCGTGTACCTCCAGCGCATGCATCGCGCGCGCCAGAGCGTGGCCGGCGCCAAGGCCACGCTGGACCAGGCGGTGGGGGCCATGGTCAGTGGCTTCGTGCTGCTCGATGCCGCACACCGCATCGTGCAGTGGAACCGGCCGTTCGAGGAAATGTTCCCCTGGCTCGCGGGCACGGTTGCCGTGGGCCTGCCCTACCGCCGGGTGCTGGAGACCACGGCGCACTACCACCTGCCCGGCGCCAGCGCGCAGGACAAGCGCGCCTGGGTGGAACAGCGCCTGCTGCAGCAGCGCGACCCGAAGGGCACGCATGAGCAGTGCCTTCCCAATGGGCACTTCATCCAGATCACCGAGCGGGCCACGCCCGAGGGCGGGCTGGTGATCCTTTTCCACGACGTGACCGACCTGCGCCTGGCCGCGGCCGAGATCGAGCAGCTGGCGTTCTACGACCAGCTGACCGGCCTGTCCAACCGCCGCCTGCTGCTCGACCGGCTGGGCCAGGCCTGCGCGGCCGCGGAGCGCTCGGGGGTGCGGGGCGCGGTGCTGTTCATCGACCTGGATTACTTCAAGACCTTGAACGACACCCTGGGCCATGAAATGGGCGACCTGCTGCTGCAGCAGGTCGCCAGGCGCCTGCAGGCGAGCGTGCGTGCCAGCGATACGGTGGCCAGGCTGGGAGGCGACGAATTCGTAGTCCTGCTGGCGGGCCTGCCCGCGGACGCCACCGAGGCGGCGCGGCAGGTGCGCGGCGTGGCCGACAAGATCGTGCAGCTGCTGGGCCAGCCCTACCAGATCGCCGGCCAGACCTACCACGGCAGCTGCAGCGTGGGCGCGACGCTGTTCGGGGAGCCGCCGCAGACCGCGGGCGAGGTGCTCAGGCAGGCCGACATCGCCATGTACCAGGCCAAGGCGCAGCGCGGCAATGCGCTGTGCTTTTTCGAGCAGGGCATGCAGACCGCGATCAGCGAGCGCGTGCAGCTCGAGGCCGACCTGCAGCAGGCCATTGGCGCCGGGCAGTTCCTGCTGCACCTGCAGCCGCAGTACGACCGTGCAGGCACCATGGTCGGGGCCGAATCGCTCTTGCGCTGGCGGCATCCGGTGCACGGCCTGGTGCCGCCCGAGCGCTTCATTTCCGTGGCGGAGAACAGCGAGCTCATCGTGCCCACCGGCCGCTGGGTGCTGCGCGGGGCCTGCGAGCTGCTCGCGCGCTGGCAGCATGAGCCGCATCTGCGCGACCTGTCGCTGAGCGTGAACGTGAGCGCGTGCCAGTTCCGCCAGGGCGACTTCGTGGAGCTCGTGGTCCAGATGCTGCAGGATACGGGCGCCCCGGCGCACCGGCTGGAGCTGGAACTCACCGAATCGCTGGTGCTGGAAGACGTGGAGGACTCCATCGCCAAGATGCACCGGCTGCGCGTCAAGGGGGTGCGCTTCGCGGTGGACGACTTCGGCACGGGCTATTCTTCGCTGTCCTACCTGACCCGGCTGCCGCTGCACCGCCTGAAGATCGACAAATCCTTCGTGCACCACCTGGGCGAGCGCCACAGCGACGACGTTGTGGTGCAGACCATCCTGGGCATGGCGCGCAACCTGGAGCTGGAGGTGGTGGCCGAGGGCGTGGAGACCGAGGCGCAGCGCGCCTTCCTGGCGCGCCACGGCTGCGACCTGTACCAGGGCTACCTGCTGGCGCGCCCCATGCCGGTCGCGCAGCTGGAGGCGATGCGGGCGCCGTCTGCCGCGTAGGCCCTATGCGCGCCGCGAGGACACCACGATGCCCCCCACGATGAGGACGAAGGCCGCCGCGTGGTACGGCTGCGGCCGCTCGCCCAGGAAGGCTGCCGACAGCACGGCCGCGAACAGTGGCGTGAGGTTGATGAAGAACCCCCCCATCACCGGCCCCGCGCGTTGCACGCCCGCGCCCCAGAAGCGGTAGGCCAGGACGGCGGGGCCGATGGCGATGAAGGCCAGGCCCGCGGCCAGCGGCCAGCCCCAGTGGGCCTGCGCCTGTCCCAGCGACCACTCCACGCCCGCGAATGCGCCCGACCAGCCCAGGCCGAAGACCAGCTGCGCCATCAGGAAGGCCGCCCAGTCGCCGCGCAGGTCCCGCGGCTCGCTGGTGCGCACCAGCAGCCAGCTGTAGAACGCCCAGGAGATGGTCGCCAGCACCATGTACAGGTCGCCCGGCACCAGGCGCAGCGCCAGCAGCTGCTGCCAGCTGCCGCGGCTGAGCACCAGCAGCACGCCCGCCACCGACAGCAGCACGCCCGCGACCTGCCGGCGCGTGGCCGGCACGCCGAAGAACAGCGCCCCCACGATGAGCATCCACACCGGCATGCCCGAGCCCACCAGCGTCACGTTCAGGGGCGTCGAGGTCTGCAGCGCCAGGTACTGCAGCGCGTTGTAGCTGCCTATGCCGAAGAGGCCCAGCAGCGCGTAGCGGCGCCAGTGCGGCCACAGGGTGCTGTCCGGGCGCAGCGCCCGCCACGCCAGCGGCAGCAGCAGCGCGAAGGCCAGCAGCCAGCGGATGAAGTTCAGCGTGCTGGGGGAGATCAGCGCATGCAGCGCGCGCCCCACCACGGCATTGCCCGCCCACAGCAGCGGCGCGGCCACGAGCATCGCGACGGTGCCCGGTTGAAGTCGTTGGGTCATAGGGCGTGCAACTGTAACCGGTGACGGTGCCCCGCGTGCAGCAGGGGCCGGCAAAACATGGCACGATCCCGGCTGCTTCGCAGACCCAGCCAGGAGACAACCCCCCATGACCCTCGCCGTACAGATCCGCCAGCATGGCGGCCCCGAAGAACTCCAGATCGTCGACGTGCAGGTGGGCGAGCCCGGCCCGGGCGAGGTGCGCATACGCCACCACGCCGTGGGCCTGAACTTCATCGACGTGTACCACCGCACGGGCCTGTACCCGCTCACCATGCCCGCCGGCATCGGCATGGAGGCCGCCGGCGTGATCGAGGCTGTGGGCGAGGGCGTCACGCACCTGAAGGCCGGCGACCGCGCGGCCTACGCCAGCCAGCCGCCCGGCAGCTATTGCGAGGTGCGCGTGATGCCCGCCAAGTGCGTGTGCAGGCTGCCCGATGCCATCGGCTTCGAGACCGGCGCGGCCATGATGCTCAAGGGCCTGACGGCGCAGTACCTGCTCAAGAAGGCACGTCCCGTGGAGGGGCTGGAGCCGGGCGACTACGTGCTGTTCCACGCGGCCGCGGGCGGCGTGGGTCTGATCGCATGCCAGTGGGCGCGTGCGCTGGGTCTGCGGCTCATCGGCACGGCGGGCTCGGACGCCAAGTGCCGGCTGGCGCTGGACAACGGCGCGGCCCATGCCATCAACTACGCCAGGGAAGACTTCGCCGCGCGCGTGAAGGAGATCACCGGAGGCAAGGGCGTGAAGGTGGTCTACGACTCGGTGGGCAAGGACACCTGGGACAAGTCGCTCGACTGCCTGCGCCCCTTCGGCCTGATGGCGAGCTTCGGCAATGCCTCCGGCCCCGTGCCGCCGTTCGCGCCCGGCATGCTGGGGGCCAAAGGCTCGCTCTACGTCACGCGCCAGACGCTGTTCTCGCACATCGCCACGCGCGAGGCCACGCAGGCCATGGCCGACGACCTGTTCGCCGTGGTGGAGAGCGGCCAGGTCAAGATCCACATCGCGCAGCGTTACGCCCTCACCGACGTGCAGCAGGCGCACCGCGACCTGGAAGCGCGCAAGACCACGGGCTCCACCATCCTCACCCTGCCGTGAGCGCAGCGCCCGCCTGGGTGGCCCCGGCGCGCGCCAGCGCGGCGTGCGGCCCGGCGCGGCCGCGCCTGCCGCTGCGGGTGGGGGATGTGCCGGTAGGCTCCGTGGATGCGGAGGTATTTGGCCAAATTGGCCTCCAGCGCTTGCTGGACAAGCGCTACCAGCTATCAATGGAGGAGTGCGAGGGCGCGCCTGCCTGGGTGCTGCGCGGCGGCGACGCCACGGCCGCCCTCGATGCGCTGGCGCAGGCGCTGCGCGGCGCGGGACGCTGCGGCCCCTGGCGCGGCGAGCAGCTGGCCGTGTGCGACGCCCGGGGCCGGCGCATCGCCACCGTGGAGCGCGGGGCGGTGCGCGTGCTGGGCATCGCCACCCGGGCCGTGCACCTCGTGGGCCGCACGCCGGGTGGCGCCGGCCTGTGGGTGCAGCAGCGCTCCCTCTCCAAGCCCAGCAACCCCGGCATGTGGGACACGCTGATGGGCGGCATGGTCAGCGCCGCGGACACGCGGGAACAGGCCATGGCGCGCGAGACCTGGGAGGAGGCCGGCCTGCGCGCGGCGCAGCTCGACCGGCTGGCGCATGGCGGCCACGTGGACTTCGCCCTGCCCAGCGGCGAGGGCGGCGGCGCCGGCTACATGGTCGAGCGCATCGACTGGTACCACGCCACCGTCTCCGACGGCGCCATGCCCAGGAACCAGGACGGCGAGGTGGAGCGCTTCGAGTGCCTGCCCCACGCCGAGGTGCATGCGCGCCTGGCCGAGGGCGCGTTCACGCCCGAGGCCGCGCTGGTATTGGCGGCGTTTTACGGCTGGTAGGCCTTGCCGCCGCCGGCGTGGGCCACAATCCTGGCCCTGCGCCCACCGTTTGCCGTTCCATCAATATCCCCATGGCCCGTTCCCGCCTGCTCCCCGACAACTTCACCCTCGCCCTCGTGGCCACCGTGGCGCTGGCCAGCGTGCTGCCGGCTTCCGGCGCCGTGGGGGCCTTCTTCGAGAAAGCCACGGTGGCCGTGGTGGCGCTGCTGTTCTTCATGCACGGCGCCAAGCTCTCGCGCGAGGCCGTGCTCGCGGGCCTGGGCCACTGGCGGCTGCACGTGCTCGTGGTGGCCAGCACCTTCGCGCTGTTCCCGCTGCTGGGCTGGGGGCTCAGGCCCGTGCTGCAGCCGCTGGTGACGCCCGAGCTGTACACGGGCGTGCTGTTCCTGTGCGTGCTGCCGGCCACGGTGCAGTCGGCGATCGCCTTCACGGCCGTGGCGCGCGGCAACATGGCGGCGGCCATCTGCAGCGCATCGGCCTCCACGCTGCTGGGCATCGTGATCACGCCGCTGCTGGTGGGGCTGGTGCTGCCGCACACGGGCTCGGCGCAGCAGGACGTCCTGGGCAGCATCGGGCGCATCATGCTGCAGCTGCTGCTGCCGTTCGTGGCGGGCCACCTGCTGCGCCCCTGGATCGGCGGCTTCATCGCGCGCCACGCGGCCGCCCTCAAGTTCGTGGACCAGGGCTCGGTGCTGCTGGTGGTCTACACGGCGTTCAGCGCGGCCGTGGTGGCGGGGCTTTGGGGCCAGCTGCCGCTGCCGGCGCTGGCGGGCCTGCTGGTGGTGTGCGCGGTGATCCTGGGAGCGGCGCTCGCGGCCACCACCTGGCTGGCGCGGCGCCTGGGCTTTTCCAAGGAGGACGAGATCACCATCGTGTTCTGCGGCTCCAAGAAGAGCCTGGTGAGCGGCGTGCCCATGGCCAAGGTGCTGTTCGCCTCGCAGGCGGCCGGCGCCATCGTGCTGCCGCTGATGGTGTTCCACCAGATGCAGCTCATGGTGTGCGCGGTGCTGGCCCAGCGCTACGCGCGGCGCGGCTGACCGCGGCCCGTCACTGCCGCTCGCCCTGCGGCGCGGCGGCGGCCTCGCCCTGCGGGTGCAGGGGGCGGATGGACGCGTTGGCCTCCAGCACCGGGTAGGCCACGGAGCACAGTAGCGAATTGATGCGCTTGAGGTCGCTGATGATGTCGATGTGCAGCGAGCTCGTCTCTATGCTCTGGATGGTGTTGTCCGCCAGCCGGTTGAGGTGGGTGGCGGAGTAGGCCAGCTCCAGCTCGCGAAAGCGCGTCTTCTCCTCCAGGAGCTTCTGCGCGTCGCGCACGTTGCTGGTCAGGAACACGCTCATGGCCAGGCGCAGGTTGGCCACCAGGTGGTCGTGCATCTCGTTGATCTCCTGCAGGCCGGCGTGCGAGAACTGGCGCCCCTTCTTGATCTTCTTGTCCTCCACGTCCTGCAGCACGCGCTCGACCAGGTCGCCGACCTGCTCCATGTTGATGGTGAAGCTGATGATTTCCGTCCAGCGCCGCCCCTCGCCCTCGTCCAGCTCGGAGCGCGAGATCTTGGTCATGTAGTACTTGATGGACGAATACAGGCTGTCCACCTGGTCGTCCAGGCCGCGCAGTTCCGCGGCCAGCCGCTGGTCGTCGGTCTGCCACACGGTCTTCAGGCCGCCCAGCATGGTCTCCACCAGGTCGGCCAGGTGCAGGGCCTCGCGCGCGGCGCAGGAGATCGCCAGCGAAGGCGTGGCCAGGGCCGAGGCATCGAGGTGGTGCGGGCGCGACAGCGAGGCCGGCACCGCTTCGCGGGGCAGGACCTTCTCCACGACGTTGGCGACGAAGCCCGTGATGGGCATGCACAGCAGGGTGCCTATGACATTGAAGGCCAGGTGGAACAGCACCACCTGGCTGACCTTGTCGGGAACCAGGGCCTGGATATGGGCATGCCACAGGCCTATGACCGGAATCATGAAGAGCGAGGCCACTATCCTGAATAGCAGGTTGCCCAGCGGCACCTGGCGCGCCTGCACGCTGGACTTGAGCGTGGTGAGCACGGCCAGCACGCCGCTGCCCAGGTTGGCGCCCACCACCACGCCCAGCGCCACCTCGGTGGGAATGCCCCCCGAGCCCGCCAGCGTGGCCACCAGCAGCACGGCGGCCAGGCTGGAGTAGGAGACCACGGCCAGGATGGCGCCGGTCAGCACTTCCAGCGTGATGTCGCTGGTCAGCGCCATGAGCAGGGTGCGCACCACCTCGGACTGGGTCAGCACCAGGGTGGCCTCGGTGATCAGGCGCAGCGCCAGCAGCATCAGCCCCAGGCCGATGAGCACGCGCCCCATGCGGCCCGCCTTGCCGTCCTGGCGCGCCACGTACAGCACCACGCCCACGAAAATGCACAGCGGCGACAGCCAGGACAGGTCCAGCGAGAACACCACCGCCATCAGCGCCGTGCCCACGTTGGCGCCCTGCATCACGGTCAGCGCCGCCATCAGCGAGATCATGCCCTGGCCCACGAAGGCCGAAACGATCAGCGCCGTGGCCGTGCTGGACTGCACCACGGCCGTCACCCCTATGCCCGAGAGCACGGCCAGCAGATGCGTGCGCACGCCGCGCGCGATCAGCTGGCGCAGATTGGCGCCGAACACGCGCAGGATGCCGGTGCGCACCATCTGGATGCCCCATACCAGCAGGGCAATGGCGGCGAGCAGGTTGAGCAGGTGCTTCATGTGGGCGGCAGCAGGGGGTGGAATGCTATCAGTCTATGAGCGTGCCATTCTCGTGGAAAGGATAGGGCCCTTCGAAAACCCCCGACGCCGCCAGGTGCGACACCAGCCGCTCGCCGTCCCAGGCGTGCACGCGAAAGGCCGGCGGCTCCAGCATCCAGGCCGAGGGCGCATCGGGCTGCAGGTCCAGCGCCACCTGGTGCCCCGGCGCGGGGCAGGTGGAGGCGATGGTGCCGCCGAAGCGCACGTCGATGGCGCGGTGCAGGTGCCCGCAGATGATGCGCTCCACGTTGGCGTGGCGCGCCACGATGGCTTCCAGCTCCTGGGCGCCCTGCAGCAGGCCGATCCTGTCCATGTGGCCGATGAGCGTGCGAAACGGCGGGTGGTGCATGGCGATGACCACGGGCTCGTCCCGGCAGGTGGCGAGCTCGCGCTCCAGCCATGCCAGGCGCCGGACGCACAGCACGCCGTGGCTCTGGCCCGGCTCCATGGTGTCGAGCGCGATCAGCCGCAGCGGGCCGACGCGCACGCTGTACTGCACGAATTCGCCGCCGTCCTGCAGGTAGGCGTGCCGCGCGAAGCTGCGGCGCAGCTGCGCGCGCTCGTCGTGGTTGCCGGGCAGCAGGTACACGGGCAGGCCATCGAGTGGCGCCAGCAGTTCGGCCAGGTGTGCGTATTCGGCCGGCCGGCCGAAGTCCGACAGGTCGCCGGTGATGACGACCGCGCCGGGCTTCTGGCGCAGGGCCAGCACGCTGTCCACCGTGCGCCGCAGGTAGGGCGCGGTGTCGATGCGGCCATAGGCCAGGCGGCCGGGCTCGCGGATGTGCAGGTCGGTGATCTGGACCAGGAAGGTGTAGGGGATGGCGTTCATGCGCTGGCCTCTGCGGTGCTCATCAGGTGTTGCGGGTCGATGCGGATGCCCACCTCGTCGCCGCTGCGGTAGGGCGTGTCGCGCGCCGCGTCGGCCAGCAGCGTGCCGGGCACGCCGGCCGCGCTCAGGCGCAGCTGCACCCGGTCGCCGAGGAAGCTGCGCTGCTCGACCCGCGCCACGCCCCAGCCGTCCTGGCGCGGGCCTATCTGTATGTCTTCCGGGCGCACCAGCAGCGCGCTCTGGTCGAGCGCCGGCGGGCAGGTCAGCGTCGCGCCGCCGATCGTCAGCACGCCGCGCGCGAGCGACTCGGGCGAGCGCTCGATGCGGTTCACCCGGCCGAGGAATTCGGCCACGAAGGGATGGGCGGGCGCGCGGTACAGGTCCTCGCCGCGGCCCACCTGCACGATGCTGCCGGCGCGCATCACGGCCAGGCGGTCGGCGATCGCCATGGCCTCCTGCTGGTCGTGCGTGACGTGGATGGCGGTGATGTGCAGCCGCCGCAGCAGCTCGGCCAGCTCCTCGCGCAGCTGCTCCTTGAGCTTGGCGTCCAGGGCCGCGAGCGGCTCGTCGAGCAGCAGCACGCGCGGGCGCACGGCCACGGCGCGCGCCAGGGCCACGCGCTGGCGCTGGCCGCCCGAGAGCTCGCCCGGGCGCTTGGCTTCGAGGCCCGTGAGGCGCGTGAGCTCCACCAGCTCGCCCACGGCGCGGCGCTCCTCGGCGGCCGATGCGCCGCGGATGCGCAGGCCGTAGCCGATGTTGGCGGCCACGCTCATCTGCGGGAACAGCGCGTAGCTCTGGAACACCATGCCCACGCCGCGCTGCTCGACCGGGCGGTGGGTCACGTCCTGCTCGCCGAACAGGATGCGCCCGCCCGGGTCCAGCGTCTCCAGCCCGGCGATCAGGCGCAGCAGCGTGGTCTTGCCGCAGCCCGAGGGTCCCAGCAGCGCGAGCACCTCGCCGGGCTCGACGTGCAGGCTGGTGGGCTGCAGGCCGCGCGTGCCGTCGGCGTAGGTTTTGGAGCAGTGGTCGATCTCGACCGGGATGCGTTCAAGTTCCATAGCGTTTTTGCATGAGCTGGGCCAGGGCCTGCAGGGCCCACAGCACCGGAAGGATGACGATGAAGAACACCAGCGTGTAGGCCGAGCCGATCTCGATGCGCATGGACGCATAGCTGTCGGCCAGGCCCACGGGCAGGGTGCGGGTGAGCGGGGTGTGCAGCATCCAGGTCAGGTTGAACTCGCCGACCGAGAGCGTGAACACCATCAGGCCGCCCGCCACGATGGCCGGGAACACGGCCGGCACCAGCACGCCGAGGAAGCGCTGGGGAAAGCTCGCGCCCAGCGTGCGCGCGGCCTCTTCCAGCGCGACCAGGTCGTTGCGCTGGAAGGCCGAGGCCACGGTGCGCACCATGAAGGGCAGGGTGAAGACGATGTGGCCCACGAGGATGAAGGCGAAGCTCTGGCGGAAGGCCGCGATCTGGCCGTAGGCCAGGATCAGCGCCAGCGCCGTGGCCAGGCCCGGCACGGCCACGGGCAGGGTCAGCAGTTCCTCGAAGGCGCGCGCCAGGCGCGAGCGGCTGCGCGCCAGCGCGTAGGCGCAGGGCACGCCGATGGCGGCCGTGGCCGCCACGCTGGCCGCGGCGATGCCCAGCGACCAGCCGACGGTGCCGCCGTAGACGTCCCACACCTCCTGCAGCCAGCGCAGCGTGAAGCCGCTCTTGATGCCCACGCTGTAGTTGTTGACCAGCCCTGCCAGCACCGACAGCAGCATGGGCGCGATCATGAACAGGCTGGTGAGCGCGGTGACCGCGAACAGGAACGGCGCGCGGTTGTGCGTTGGTTGTCGCATGCGATGGGGTCCTTTCCCGCGGCTTTCAGCGCATGGCCTGGCTGCTGCCGAACTGGCGCGTCAGGAACAGCGCCAGCCAGGTGGCGAGCCCCAGGGCGATGGACAGCGATGCGGCCAGCGCGAAGTTGGCGTAGTTGGTGAACTCGTTGTAGATGGTGATCGGCACCACCTCGAACTTGCTCGCCAGCGTGAAGGCGGTGCCGAACGCGCCCATCGACGTGGCGAACAGGATGGCGCCGCAGGCCACGGTGGTGGGCGCGAGCTCGGGCAGCCACACGTCGCGCACGATGCGCAGGCGCGAGGCGCCCAGCGAGCGCGCCGCCTCCTCGAGCTGCAGGTCCATGGCCTCGGCCGCGGCCGCATAGGTGGCGATGGCGCGCGGCAGCGAGAAGTACAGGTAGGCCAGGAACAGGCCCAGCAGCCCGTAGGCGAAGGTGATGCGCTCGCCGAAGAGCTGGCTGGACAGGTCCGCCACCAGCCCCTGGCGCCCGCCCAGCAGGATCACGAAGAAGCCGATGATCACGCCGGGAAACGACAGCGGCAGCGTCAGCAGCGCCAGCAGCATGCGCTTGCCGAAGAAGCTGCGCCGCGCCAGGTAGATGCCCACCGTGGCGCCGATCACGAGGGTGGCCAGCGTCACGGCCACCGACAGCAGCAGCGTGTTGAGCATGCTCTGCATGTAGCGGCCGTCGGTCAGCACCACGAAATAGGTGCTCCAGCCCTTCTCGGCCGGCAGCGCCAGCAGGCGCAGCACCGGCAGCAGCCAGAAGGCCAGGAAGAACGCGCCCGCCGGAGCCGCGCAGCCGGCGAGCAGCAGGCGCTGGCGCGGGCTCAACGCACTTCCTTCAGGTAGCGGTCGGAGAAGTCGCGCTGCGCGGCGGCCATGCCGGCGTAGTCCACGGTCTTGGCGCGGGCGTATTCAGCGGCCGGCAGGAACTGGGCCTGCACCTCCTTGGGCATGGCGCTGGCGCGCACCGGGCGCAGATAGGCCTTGGCCCAGATGGCCTGGCCCTCGTCGGAGAGCACGAAGTCCAGCACCTTCCTGGCCTCGGCCGGATGGGGCGCCTTGTTCACCAGGCTCATCACGTAGGGCACGACCACCGTGCCTTCGGCGGGAATGACGAACTGCACGTTGGCGCGGTCCTTGTACTTGGCGCGGTAGGCGTTGAAGTCGTAGTCCAGCAGGATGGCGATCTCGCCCGACAGCACGCGCGCATACGAGGTCTGCTTGGGCACGATGGGCTCGTTCTTCTGCAGCGCCTTGAAGTAGTCGATGGCCGGCGCGAAGTTGGCGAGCGTGCCGCCGCGCGCCTCGTTCACGGCGACCGCGCCCACGTAGCCGACGAAGGCCGAGGCCGGGTCGAGGTAGCCGATCAGCCCCTTGTAGTCGGGCTTGAGCAGGTCGGCCCAGGACTTCGGGACCGGCTTGCCCTTGAGCGCGTCCACGTTGACCATGAAGCCCAGCGTGCCCGAGTGGATGCTGAACCAGTTGCCGGCCGGGTCCTTCATCCCGTCGGGAATGTCCTTCCAGCCCGCGGGCTGGTAGGGGGCGACCACGCCGTCCTTCTGCGCCTGGATGGCGAAGGTGACGCCCAGGTAGGTCACGTCGGCCACCGGGCTGCCTTTCTCGGCCACCAGCTGCGCCAGCGCCTGGCCCGAGTTCTTGTTGTCGGCCGGCACCGTGATGCCGGTCTTGGCCTTGATGGCGCGCAGCTGCGTGCCCCAGTCCGCCCACTCCGTGGGGCAGTTGTAGCAAATGGCGGTCTGTGCCCAGGCGCCGGTGGCTGCCAGGCCGGCGGCTGCCAGCACGCCGATGCGGGCGAAGCGTTGCAGGGTCGAGGTCATGGGGTTTCTCCTTGGGTTGGACAGAGGGCGGATGGGATTTCAGGCCGCGGGCCCCGCGGCGGCGGCGCAGGACTCGCCGCCGCAGAAGCGGTAGGGCAGGCACAGGCTGTCGCCGGCACCGGGCGGGCTGCCGCGGGCGATGGACTGCACGAGCAGCTCCACGCCATGGCGGCCGATGTCGTGGTTGGGCTGGGCGATGGTGCTCAGGGCCGGGGTGAGGTCCTGGCCGATGGCGATGCCGTCGAAGCCCATGACGGCCAGGTCCTGCGGAACGGACAGCCCCGTCAGGCGCGCGGCGCGCATGCTGCGGATGGCCAGCAGGTCGTTGGAGCAGAACAGGGCGGTGGGCCGCGGGGGCGCTTGAAGGTAGCGCGACAGCGCCTCGACGGCGGTGGCGACGAAGGGCACCTCCACCAGGGGGGGCGCCTGCAGCCCCGCCGCGGCCATGCCGCGCAGGTAGCCGCGGTAGCGCTGCTGTGCCCGGTCGGAGGCCGCCAGCGTGCCGCTGACCATGGCGATGCGCCGGTGGCCCAGCGCCGCCAGCCGCGCCACGGCCTCGGCCGACGCGGCCTCGCCGTCCACCGAGACGCAGGGATGGCCGGGATGGGCGTTGTAGGCCAGCACGTACGGCAGGCCCGCGCCGCGCAGGCGCTCCAGCGCCCGCGAGTCCGACGGGCTGGAGACGACCAGGATCATGCCGTCCACGTTGGCGGCCAGCAGCTGCGCGACGGCCTGCTGCTCCTGCGTTTCCTCGTAGCGCGTCATGACGGGCACGATGGCGTAGCCGCTCGCCGCCGCCGCCTGGGCGATGCCCTGCAGGCACTCGGCAAAGACCGGGTTGAGCAGGGTGGGCAGCACCACGCCCAGCACGCGGCTGCGCTGGGTGCGCAGCGTGCGGGCGCTGGCGTTGGGCTGGTAGCCGAGCTCGCGCGCCGCGCGCTCCACCAGGTCGCGCGTGGCGGGCGCCACCTTGTCGGGAAAATTGAACGCCCGGGACACGGTCGCGGCCGAGACGCCGGCGCGCGTGGCGACGTTGTGGATGTTCAGGGGTTCCTTGGGCATTGGCGTGGTGATGAAATCGATTTCATTGCACCACGCGAGTATGACGCCGCGATGACACGCGGCCCGACCGGGTTAACCCTGGGGATTGGAGGTCAGCGCTCGCGCCGCACGCGCAGCAGCTCGTCGAGGATCAGGCAGGCCGCGCCCACGGTGATCGCCGCGTCGGCGACGTTGAAGGCCGGGAAGTGCCAGCCGCGCAGGTGGAAGTCCAGGAAGTCCACCACGTAGCCGTGCTGCAGGCGGTCTACCACGTTGCCGATGGCGCCGCCCAGGATGCTCGACAGCGCGAAGCAGAACAGCTTCTGCCCCGGGTGGGCCCGCAGCTGCCACAGGATGAACGCGGCCGTCGCCACGGCGATGCCGGTGAACAGCCAGCGCTGCCAGCCGCCCGCATCGGCCAGGAAGGAGAAGGCCGCCCCGGTGTTGTGCGCGCGCACGATGTTGAAGAAGCTGGTCACGTAGGTCGCGTCGCCCAGGCGGTAGTAGCCCAGGATCAGCGTCTTGGTGAACTGGTCGGCGATGACGAGCAGCACCGCCCAGGCCAGCCAGGGCCACAGGCTGGCGCGGCCGTTGCCGTTGCCGCGCGCCATCAGGCGTGCGCCCGGGGCTCGCCCGTGCCGTAGAGGTTGCTCGTGCAGCGGCCGCACAGCGTGGGGTGGGCGGCGTCCGCGCCCACGTCCGCGCGGTAGTGCCAGCAGCGTTCGCATTTCTCGTCGGAACTGGCCGCAACGCTTATCTGGAGCGCGCTGCCAGCTACCAATGTAATAGTGGAGACGATGAACACGAACTTCAGGTCGTCGCCCAGGCTGGCCAGCAGCGCATGGTCCTCGGGCGCGGCGGCGAGCGTGACGGCGGCCTGCAGCGACGAGCCCACGGTGCCGGCGGCGCGCACGTTCTCGATCTCCTTGTTCACCGCGTCGCGGATCTGGCGCAGGCGCTCCCACTTGGCCAGCAGGGCCTCGTCGGCGGCAGGAATGGTCTGGTAGGTTTCCAGGTAGATGGACTCGGACTGGCCGAAGATCTTCCAGGCCTCCTCCGCCGTGAAGGACAGGAAGGGCGCCATCCAGCGCAGCATGGCGTGCGTGATCTGGTAGAGCGCCGTCTGCGCGCTGCGCCGCGCCGGGCTCTTGGCCGCCGTGGTGTAGAGGCGGTCCTTGAGCACGTCGAGGTAGAAGCCCCCCAGGTCTTCCGAGCAGTACAGCTGCAGCCTGGCGACCACGGGGTGGAATTCATAGACCTTGTAGTGCGCCAGGATGTCCTGCTGCAGCTCGGCCGCACGCGTGAGGGCGTAGCGGTCGATCTCCAGCATCTCGCCGAACGGCACGGCGTCCGTGGCCGGGTCGAAGTCGCTCACGTTGGCCAGCAGGAAGCGCAGCGTGTTGCGGATGCGGCGGTAGGCGTCCACCACGCGCGCGAGGATCTTGTCGTCGATCGCCAGGTCGCCCGAATAGTCGGTGGCCGCGCACCACAGGCGGATGATCTCGGCGCCGAGCTTGCCGCTGACCTGCTGCGGCGAGACGGTGTTGCCCAGCGACTTGCTCATCTTCTTGCCCTGGCCGTCCACGGTGAAGCCGTGCGTGAGCAGCCCGCGGTAGGGCGCGCGGCCGAAGATGGCGCTGGCCAGCAGCAGCGAGCTGTGGAACCAGCCGCGGTGCTGGTCGTGGCCCTCCAGGTACAGGTCGGCCTCGGGGCCTTCGTCGTGGTGCATGCCGGCGTGCGTGCCGCGCATCACGTGCCAGAAAGTGGAGCCGGAGTCGAACCACACTTCGAGGATGTCGGTGCTCTTGGTGTAGTGCTGGGCGTCATCAAAGCCCAGGATCTCCTCGGCCGTCACGCGGCTCCAGGCCTCGATGCCGCCCCTCTCCACGATATCGGCCGCCTGGTCGATGATCTCCATGGTGCGCGGGTGCAGCTCGCCCGAATCCTGGTGCAGGAAGAACGGGATGGGCACGCCCCAGCTGCGCTGGCGCGAGATGCACCAGTCGGGCCGCCCGGCGATCATGTCGCGCAGGCGGGCCTTGCCATTCTCGGGGTAGAAGTGTGTGTGCTCGATGGCCTCCAGCGCGATCTGGCGCAGGGTCTTCGCGGGCTTCTGGGCCGGGTCGGTGAACACGCCCTCGCCCTCGTCCATGCGCACGAACCACTGCGCGGCGGCGCGGTAGATCACGGGCGACTTGTGGCGCCAGCAATGCGGATAGCTGTGCGTGATGCCGGACGTGCCCATGAGGCGCCCGGCCACCTTGAGCGCGTCGATGATCACGGGCACGGCCTTCCAGATGGGCTGGCCGCCGAACAGCGGGAAGTCCTGCGCGTACTGGCCGTTGCCCTGCACGGGATTCAGGATGTCCTCGTACTTGAGGCCGTTGGCCACGCAGGACTGGAAGTCGTCCACGCCGTAGGCGGGCGAGCTGTGCACGATGCCCGTGCCGTCCTCGGCGGTGGCGTAGTCGGCCAGGTAGACGGGCGAGAGGCGGTCGTAGCCCTTGTCCACGTGCGCCAGGGGGTGCCTGAAGTTGATGTGGTCCAGCTTCTCTCCCTTGGCCGTGGCGACGGCCCGGCCCGCGATGCCCCAGCGCTCCAGGCATTTGTCCACCAGGGCGCTGGCCATGACGAGCAGGCCGCGTTCGGTATCCACCAGGCTGTATTCCAGCTCGGGGTTGACGTTGAGCGCCTGGTTGGCGGGGATGGTCCAGGCCGTGGTGGTCCAGATGACGGCGAACGCGGGCTTGGACAGGGCGGGCAGGCCGAAGGCGGCGGCGAGCTTCTCGGGCTCGGCGGCCGGGAACATCACGTCCAGCGTCTGGCTCTGCTTGTCCTGGTACTCGATCTCGAACTCGGCCAGCGACGAGCCGCAGTCGAAGCACCAGTACACGGGCTTGAGGCCGCGGTACACGAAGCCGCGCTCCATGACCTTCTTGAGGGCGCGCAGCTCGCCGGCCTCGCTGGCGTAGTTCATGGTCTTGTAGGGGTTGTCCCACTCGCCGAGCACGCCCAGGCGCTTGAAGTCCGCCATCTGCTGCGCGATCTGCTCGGTGGCGAAGGCGCGGCCGCGCGCCTGCATCTCGTCGCGCGGCAGGTTGCGCCCGTGCAGCTTCTCGATGGCGTTCTCGATCGGCAGGCCGTGGCAGTCCCAGCCCGGGGTGTAGAGCGCGTCGAAGCCCTCGAGCTGGCGCGCCTTGACGATCATGTCCTTGAGGATCTTGTTCACCGCGTGGCCGATGTGGATCTGGCCGTTGGCGTACGGCGGGCCGTCGTGCAGGATGAACTTGGGCGCGCCGCGGCGCGCGGCGCGCAGCTTCTTGTACGTGCCTTGCTCGTCCCATTCCTTGGCCCAGAGCGGCTCGCGCTTGGGCAGGTCGCCGCGCATGGGAAACGGCGTGTCGGGCATGTTCAGCGTGGCGCGGTAAGCGCTGGCCGGGGCGTTCTTGGGTGCGGATTCGGACATGGGGGAAACCTTCAGGTCAGGGGCATTCCAGGCGCGCAGCCTGGAATGGGAGCAAAGTGCAACGGCGGGACAGGGGCGAAGGCGGCCCCGTCAAATTCGGTCGCGGGTGGTCTGGCGACGGGTCTCGGCGTGCTGCGTGGAAGCGAAGTACGCGCGGGCATCCTCGCAGTCCTTGGCGATGCCGGCCGTGAGGGCGGCGAGGCTGTCGTACTTCAGCTCGTCGTGCAGTTTGTGCAGGAGTTCCACGCGGATGATTTTACCGTAGGCCCCCTCCGCGCCCAGGTGGGCGGGCCAATCCAGGCAGTGCGTCTCCAGCAGCACGCGCCCGCCGTTCACGTCGCGCGGGTCCAGCGAGGGGCGCACGCCCAGGTTGGCCACGCCGGGCAGGGGCTGGTCGTGCAGGCCGTGCACCAGCACGGCGAAGATGCCGCTGGCGGCCGGCTTCCAGTGCGCGAAGCGCAGGTTGAGCGTGCGAAAACCGTCCTGGTGCGCACCGCTGGCGGCCGAGCGGCCGAGCTGGCGCCCGAGCTTGCGGCCGTGCACCACGTGGCCGGAGATGGCGTAGGGCCGGCCCAGCAGGCGTGCGGCCTCCTGCATGCCGCCGGCGGCCAGGGCCTCGCGCACGGCGGTGCTGGACACGCGCAGGCCGTGCACCTCGTAGCTGTTCATGCGCGCCACCTCGAAGCCGTGCGCGGGGCCGGCGGCGTCCAGCATGGCGTAGTCGCCCGCGCGCTGGCTGCCGAAGCGGAAGTCGTCCCCCACCAGCAGGTAGCGTGCGCCCAGGCCCCGCACCACCACGTCCTCGATGAAGGCCTGGGGCGACTGGCGCGCCAGCCGCTCGTTGAATGGCAGCACGACGGTCTGCTGCACGCCGCAGCGCGCGAGCTCGGAGAGCTTGTCGCGCAGCGTGCCTATGCGCGCGGGGGCGAGCTCGGGCCGCCTGTGCAGGCCCGCGAAGTAGTCGCGCGGATGCGGCTCGAAGGTCAGCACGCAGCTTTGCACGCCGCGGTGCTGTGCCTCGTTGTTCAGCAGCGCCAGCATGGCCTGATGGCCCCGGTGCACGCCGTCGAAGTTGCCTATGGTGAGGGCGCAGGCCGGCGCCACCTGGGGATGATGGAAGCCGCGGAATATCTTCATCGGGGTGCTTTTCTTTTGATAGCGATTGGCGCAAGTCCATCAAGCGCTTGACGCAAATTTTTTCGAAAAGGGTATATTGTGCGCCACCGGCGGCGCAAGACGCGGCGCGGCCGGAGAGGCATGGACGTTCCGATTCTTGTGCATCGAGGAAGGAGGCGTGTGGTGAAGGTCTTGAAGCTGTCGGCCCAAGGGCTGCCGCAATCGTGGATATCGCTGGAGCAGGCGGTCACGCATTACGCCGCGGGCGAGGTGCGCTGGGAGATTGGCGTGCAGATCGCGCTGTTTCGCGGGGGGCACAACGCCATCACGGGCGCGCAGTCGCAGATCGCGGTGAGCAGCATCATAGGCACGCGCGGCGTGCCCCACATCAACCCCTTCGACCTGCGCCCCAGCCTCACCAACGCCAAGCTGTTCGCGCGCGACCGCAATGTCTGCGCCTACTGCGGCGGGCATTTCCCGGAGCACGAGCTCACGCGCGAGCACATCGTGCCCTATGCCAGCCAGGGCGCGGACCACTGGATGAACGTGGTCACCGCCTGCCGCTCCTGCAACCACCGCAAGGGGCCGCGCACGCCCGAGCAGGCCCGCATGCCCCTGCTGTACACGCCCTACGTGCCCAGCCTGTGGGAAGATTTCATCCTGCGCAACCGGCGCATCCTGGCGGACCAGATGGAGTTCCTGATGGCGCACGTGCCCAGGTCGTCGCGGCTGCTCAGTTGATGGAAAGCAGAAAACCGCGCCTGGCGCGGTTTTCTGCATGGGGCCGGGGGGAACTTCAGGCGAACACGCCCGCCGTGTCCTGCATGCGCGCCGACACCTCTCCCAGGTGGTGCAGCGTGTCGCCCCAGCTCATCTCCAGCTGGGTCAGTGTCTTGAAGTAGTGGCTGCCGATGTACTCATCCGTCACGCCTATGCCGCCGTGCAGTTGCACGGATTGCTGGCCCACGAAGCGCATGGACTGGCCCAACTGCAGCTTGGCGCGGGCCAGGGCCCGGCGGCGCTCGTCCGGCGGCGCGCCGAGCTTCAGGCTGGCGTAGTAGCTCATGGAGCGCGCCAGCTCCAGCTGCATCTTCATGTCGGCGGCGCGGTGGCGCAGGGCCTGGAAGCTGGCGATGGGCACGCCGAACTGCTTGCGCTGGTTCAGGTAGTCGAAGGTCAGGGCGCAGGTCTGGTCCATCACGCCCACGGCGTAGGCGCAGGCGGCGGCGATGCCGGTGTCCACGGCCAGCTCCAGCGCGGCCAGGCCGTCGGCGGCGACCAGTATGCCGGGGGTGCTGTCCAGCGCCACCTCGGCGGCGCGGCTGCCGTCCTGCGTGCCGTAGCCCTGGGTGTTGGTGCCGGTTGCGCCGCGCTCCACCAGGAACAGGGCGATGCGGCCGTCCAGCTGCGCGGGCACCAGCCAGGCGTCGGCATGGTCGCCGGCGGCGACGATGCTTTTGCTGGCTTTCAGCACATGGCCGGCGGGTGTTTCAAGGGCTTTTGCCTCGCATGCGCCGAGGCGGTAGCGGGACTTGCGTTCCTGGTGCGCCAGCACCACCAGGGCCGCACCGCTGGCGATGCGCGGCAGCCAGGCGGCCTGCACGTCCTGCGGCGCGTAGTGCGCCAGCACGCTGGTGGCGGCATAGGTGTGCGCCAGCGGTTCGAGCACGATGCCGCGGCCCAGCTCTTCCATGGCCACCATGGCGTCGATGGCGCCCAGGCCCAGGCCGCCGTGGGCTTCGGGCACGGTCAGCGCCGTCAGGCCCAGACCGGCCAGTTCGCCGTAGGCGGCGCGGTCGAAGCCGCCGGCCGCGACGATGGCGCGGCGGCGCTCCAGGGGGTAGCCCTTGTCCACCCACTTGCGCACGGCGTCGCGCAGGGACTGCTGGTCGTCGGAAAAATCGAAATCCATGTTCTTGCCTCCTGTCAGCCCAAGATGGTTTGCGCGACGATGTTGCGCTGCACTTCGTTGCTGCCGCCGTAGATGGTGGTCTTGCGCATGTTGAAGTAGGTGGATGCCAGCGGCGCGTTGGCCAGCGTCGCGCCGGGGAACACGCCCTGCCAGCCGGCGTCCATGGCTTCCTGGATCAGGGGCAGGGCGAAGGGGCCGGCGGCCAGCATCATCAGCTCGGCGTAGCGCTGCTGGATCTCGCTGCCCTTGATCTTCAGCAGGCCGGCGATGTCCAGCGGGTTCTTGCCGCTCTTTTCCATCGACAGCACGCGCAGCACCAGCATCTCCAGCGCCACGATGTCCACCTCCAGCAGCGCGATCTGGTCGCGAAAGCGCTGGTCGTCCCACAGGCCCTCGGCCTTTGCGATGCGCTTGAGGCGCTCCAGCTCGCGCTTGCTGCGGTTCACGTCGGCGATGTTGGTGCGCTCGTGGGACAGCAGGTGCTTGGCGTAGGTCCAGCCCTTGTTCTCCTGGCCGATGAGCTGATCAAAGGGCACCTCGACGTTGTCGAAGAACACCTCGTTGACCTCGCATTCGCCGTCCAGCAGCTTGATGGGGCGCACCGTCACGCCGGGGCTCTTCATGTCCAGCAGCAGGAAGGAGATGCCGGTCTGCGGCTTGCCCTCGTTGCTCGTGCGCACCAGGTTGAACATCCAGTCGCCGTATTGGCCCAGGGTGGTCCAGGTCTTCTGGCCGTTGACGATGTACTTGTCGCCCACGCGCTCGGCGCGGGTCTTGACGCTGGCCAGGTCCGAGCCCGAGCCGGGCTCGCTGTAGCCCTGGCTCCACCACACCTCGCCGCTGGCGATGCCGGGCAGGAAGCGCTGCTGCTGCTCGGGCGTGCCGTAGGCCATGATGACGGGCGCGACCATCACCGGGCCGAAGGGCACGATGCGCGGCGCGCCGGCCCGCGCGCACTCTTCCTCGAACAGGTGCTTCTGCACGGCCGTCCAGCCGGGGCCGCCGAACTGCCTGGGCCAGCCGAAGGCCAGCCAGCCTTTCTTGCCGAGTGTCTTGGCCCAGCCCTGCATGTCCTCGCGTGTCAGGCGCAGGGCGTTGTGGACCTTGTGGGAAATGTGCGCGGGCAGGTTGGCGTGCACCCAGGCGCGCACCTCTTCGCGGAATGCCTGCTCTTCGGGGGTGAATGCGAGATCCATGCGTGTGTCTCCTGTGAAGAGACGTTTGTAGCACGGTCGTTCGCTTCAGTCCTGTCCGGGTGGCGACATGGGCGCGTCGATGCCCAGTTCGGCGCACAGGCGGCGCACGGTGGCCTGCAGCGTGGCCACCTCGGCCTCCAGCGCCTCTACGCGCGCCTGCAGCGCGGGGCCGACGGGCGCGCCGGCGCCGGCTGCGGCCTGCAGTGCCTGCACGTCCACCGGGCCGCACAGCAGGTGCGCCCAGCGCGGCTCGCGCGCGCCGGGCGCGCGCGGCAGCAGCACCACGAGCGGGCCGCCTTTCTCGTCGCCGCGCTCCTGCAGCTCCTCGAGGAAGGCCTCGACCGAGGAGATGTCGGCGAAGCGGTGCCAGCGCTCGGCGTTGATGCGCAGCTCGCCCGCCGTCTGCGGGCCGCGCAGCATCAGCAGGCCCAGCAGCACGGCGGACTGCTCGGGCACGCCCACGCCGCGCGGGAAGTTGTGCTCCCAGCGCGTGGCGCGCTGGCTGTTGATCTCCACGGCCAGCGACATGCGGCGCAGCCCCTCCAGCGCCTCCTGCGCCTCGGCGTCGGCGATCTGCATCACCGGGTCGCGGCTGGTTTTCTGGTTGCAGCCGGTCACCAGCGCGTTGAGTGTGAGCGGATAGCTGTCGGGCACGGTGCGCGCCTTTTCGAGCAGGGTGGCGAGCACGCGGGCCTGCACGGGGGTGAGGGGCTGTTGGCGGGGATCGAAGGGCATGGCTGGGATAATCCGAAGCAAATGAAGAACATCGTGATTCTGATCTCCGGCGGCGGCTCCAACATGGCCGCCATCGTGCGCACGGCGCAGCAGCAGGACTGGGCGCGCACCCTGGGCGCCCGTGTGGCGGCCGTGGTGAGCAACAAGGCCGACGCCAAGGGCCTCGCGTTCGCGCGCGGGCAGGGCATCGCCACCGAGGTGCTGGACCACAAGGCCTTCGACAGCCGCGAGGCCTTCGATGCCGCGCTGGCCGAGGTGATCGACCGCTACGACCCCGCCGTCGTGGTGCTGGCCGGGTTCATGCGCATCCTCACGCCGGGCTTCGTCGCGCGCTACGCGGGGCGGCTGGTCAACATCCATCCCTCGCTGCTGCCGGCCTTCACGGGGCTGCACACGCACCAGCGCGCCATCGACGCGGGCTGCAAGTTCGCCGGCTGCACCGTGCACCTGGTGACGGCCGAGCTGGACGTGGGTCCCATCCTGGAGCAGGCCGTGGTACCCGTGCTCGAAGGCGACACGGCCGACACCCTGGCCGCGCGCGTGCTCACGCAGGAGCACGTGATCTACCCCCGCGCCGTGGCCGGGTTGCTTCAAAAGCAATAGCTTCCAGCGCTTGCCCGGCAAGCGCTGGAAGCTATTTTTACTGATATCAGACCTGCGTGCTCACGCTGCTCGCGGCGGTGCTGGCTGCGCTGCCGGAGGCGGCGACCGCCTCGTACGCGCGCCTGGCCTGCTCGGCCAGCTGCGCCAGGCTCAGCGCCGTGCCCTGCTCCTGCTGCGTGCCCGTGGCGGCTTCGGTCAGCTGGTCGATGAAGGTCTGCGCCTCGGTGCTGCTCAGTTGCTGGTCGCCATCGGTGTCGATGGCCGAGAACAGCGCCTGCGCGGCTTCCTGGGCGCTGCTGCTGGCCAGGCGC
Organism: Alicycliphilus sp. T452; assembly: GCF_054512775.1. Lineage (NCBI taxonomy): Bacteria > Pseudomonadati > Pseudomonadota > Betaproteobacteria > Burkholderiales > Comamonadaceae > Alicycliphilus > Alicycliphilus sp. T452. Next base: position 36,008 of record NZ_JBTNEH010000006.1, on the reverse strand, counting down.
TCGGACAGCGAGACGGTGCCGTCCTCGTTGGTGTCGAGCGGATCGTAGGTGGCGCTGCCGGACTGCGCACCGCCCGCGCCGCCCGGCCCTCCGGGGCCGCCGGGCGGCGGCGGGGGCATGCCGGCCATGCCGGAATCCTGTTCCGACGGGCGCCCCGCGTCGAACTCGGCCTGCGAGAGCTTGCCGTCGCCATCGGCGTCGAGCTGGGTGAACAACTCGTCGCTGCTCGTGCCGGTCTTGCTCGCCGTGCCGCCGGACATCTTTTCGAGCAGGCCCTGCAGTTCGTCCTGGCTCACGCTGCCATCGCCGTCGCCGTCCACCTTGCCGAACAGGTCGTCGCCCGCCATGCCGCGCGACTGCGCGAACTCCATCGTGGTCGGCGGGGGCGGCAGCAGGCTCTTCATCGCGTCGCCCAGCTCATCGCCGTTCAGGCTGCCGTCGCCGTCGGCGTCGTACTGCGCCAGCATGTCCTTGGCACTTGTGTCCAGGGTCGTGCCGGTCTTCTGCGCCACGTCGTCGATCAGGGACTGCAGCTCCGTGCCGTCCACGCCGCCGCTCTGGTCGGTGTCCAGCTGGGACAGCAGCTTTTCCGGCGTGCGGTGGCCCGCGCTGCGCTGCAGGCTGGCGCTGGACCAGGCGCTGCCGACGCTACCGATGCTCGTCATGGTGGTGTTCCTTTCGTTTCCTGGCGCGGGGCAGGGGGCCCGGGCCTGGAGAACCATTCTTCGCGGCGCGCGTAAACCGGTGTTGTCCTGTTTGTACCGAAGCGGGTACAAAAGCCCGCCCGAGGCGCCGAACAGGCCGGCAAAAGCCGTGCAGATCGCTCCATGGCCCGGCGCCCGCGCTTCCTACACTGGCGCCTTCACGGCCCGCCTCCCCGCGCATGTCCCACATCTTGGTCGTCGACGACGACGAAGACATCACCACGCTGCTGACGCAGTACCTCGCCCGCTTCGGTTTCACCGCCCATGCGGCGGGCGATGGTCCGTCGCTGCGCGCGCAGATGGCGGCCCACCCCATCGACCTCATCGTGCTCGACATCATGCTGCCGGGCACCGACGGCCTCACGCTCGCGCGCGAGCTGCGCCAGCACACCCAGGTGCCCATCATCATGCTGACGGCGCGCGCCAACCCCTACGACTGCGTGCTGGGCCTGGAGATGGGGGCCGACGACTACATGGCCAAGCCGTTCGAGCCGCGCGAGCTGGTGGCGCGCATCCAGAGCGTGCTGCGCCGCCTGGGCACGCGCGCCGCGCCGCCGCCCGGCGTGGTGCGCTTCGACGGCTGGGCGCTGCACCGGCTGGAGCGCCACCTTGTCTCGCCGCGCGGCGTGGTGGTGCCGCTGTCCAACGCCGAATTCCGCCTGCTCTGGACCTTCCTGGGCACGCCCCGGCGCGTGTGCAGCCGCGACCAGCTCATGGAGCAGGCGCGCGGCCGGGCCATGGACGCGTTCGAGCGCAGCATCGACCTGCTGGTCTCGCGCCTGCGCCACAAGCTCGGCGACGACCCGCGCGAGCCCGCGCTCATCAAGACCGTGCGCGGCGCGGGCTACGTCTTCAACGCCCGCAGCGTGCAGGGCTACGCCGGAGGCCCGGCGTGAGCGCAGCGCGCCTGCGCGGCGTGCTGGCGCGCTGCCTGCCGGACACGCTGTTCGGCCGCCTGGCGCTGCTGCTGGCCGCGGCCGTGCTGGTGAGCCATGTGCTCGCGCTCACGCTGATGTTCGAGCTGCGCCCGGCGCGCCCCGTGCCGCCGCCGCCCGGGGCGCACGCCATGGCCGCGCCACCCCCCGGCCCGCCCGCGCTGCATGCGGGCCTGCTGCTGGACATCGGCGTGCGCCTGGGCGTGCTGCTGCTGGCGGCCTGGGTGGCGGCGCGCTGGCTGGCCCGGCCCATCGACCGCCTGGCCGCCGCCGCGCGCGAGCTGGGCGGCGACATCGCCCGGGCGCCGCTGCCCGAGGACGGCACGCGCGAATGCCGCGAGGCCAGCCGCGTCTTCAACCAGATGCAGGCGCGCATCCGCCGCCAGCTGCAGGACCGCGACCGCTTCGTCGCCGCCGTCTCGCACGACCTGCGCACGCCGCTGACCCGCCTGCGCCTGCGCGCCGAGGCCCTGCCCGGCGACGCCGAGCGCGCGCGCTTCACGCGCGACATCACCGAGATGGACGCCATGATCGGCGCCACGCTGGACCACCTGCGCGGCGTGGCCGCCGGCGAGCCGATGGCGCCGCTGGACCTGCAGGCCCTGGTGCAGAGCCTGGCCGACGACGAGGCCGACTGCGGCCACGCCGTGCGGGTGGCGGGCCGTGCCGGCCCGCTGCCCGCGCAGGCCGGCGCGCTGCGCCGCTGCATCGCCAACCTGATCGGCAACGCCGTGCGCTACGGCGGTGGCGCCGAGGTCACGCTGGCCGACGACGGCGCGCGCGTGCGCATCGCCGTGCGCGACCACGGCCCGGGCCTGCCCGAGGCCCAGCTGGAGCGCGTGTTCGAGCCGTTCTACCGCGCCGAGGGCTCGCGCAACCGCCAGAGCGGCGGCGTGGGCCTGGGGCTGTCCATCGCCCGCGACATCGCCGAGCGCCACGGCGGCCGCCTGCAGCTGCACAACGCCGAGGGCGGCGGCCTGTGCGCCACGCTGGTGCTGCCGCGCGCGAATTTGCTATTGAATAAATAGCTTGTACCGCTTGATAGACAAGGGGTGTAGGCTGTTTTCATTCAAATCCCCCAGGGCCGCGAAGCGCGGCTACCGCACGCCACCGGCCACCAGGCTTTCGGTGTACAGGCCGGCGGGCACGCGGGGCAGGGGAGGGAGGTCGGCGTCGGAAGCCATGGGCGGTTTGGGTAGCATGTGCGGCCGCGGCAAAGGGGGGCCGCGCCGCATCCTATGCCACCCCGGGGGGGAGTTTCCATGGACCAGGCCGATTTCGTGCACCTGGTGCGCCTGAGCGAACACGCCAGCGCCGAAAACAGCCGCGCCTACCGCCGCGGCGTCGCGGCGTTCGCCGCGCTGGGCTATGCCTGGGTGCTGGGCTGTCTGCTGCTGGCGGGCGCGCTGGTGGCCTGGGCGCTGCCGCAGGTGCTGGCCGGGCGCTTTCGCTTCGCGCTGGTGTGGGTGCTGATCGCGGCGCTGGGCCTGCTGTGGACCAGCCTGCGCGCGCTGTGGGTGCGCTTCGACGCGCCCGAGGGTGCGCAGATCACCGCGCGCGACGCGCCCGCGCTGTTCGATGCGCTGGAGCGCATCCGCCGCAAGGTCAAGGGCCCGCCGCTGCACGCCGTCTATCTGGACGGCGACTTCAACGCCAGCATCTGCCAGACGCCGCGCTGGGGCCTGTTCGGCGGCGCCGTGAACACCCTCACCATCGGCCTGCCGCTGCTCATGGCGCTCGACAAGGCGCGCCTGCTGGCCGTGCTGGCGCACGAGTACGGGCACCTGCGCGGCGGCCACGGGCGCTTCGCCGCCTGGATCTACCGCACGCGCCTGTCGTGGCTGCGCCTGCACGACAGCATGCGCGGCGACGCAGGGCCCGTGGCCGCGGCCACCCAGGCGTTCCTGGACTGGTACTTTCCGCGCTTCGCGGCCAAGACCTTCGCCCTGGCGCGCCAGGACGAGTACGAGGCCGACCGCATCGCGGGCCGCCTGCTGGGGCGCGAGGCGGCCGTGGCGGCGCTCGTCGAGATCGAGGTCAAGGGCGCCTGGCTGCAGGCGCACTTCTGGGCCGGCCACTGGCGCGCGGCGGCGCCGCACGCGCTGCCCGTGGGGCCGTACCAGGCGATGCGCGACCAGCTCGCGCTCGCGCCCGAGCCTGCCTTCGCGCGCGAGGCGCTGCGCCAGGCGCTGGCGCGCCTGAGCGGCGTGGACGACACCCACCCCGGCCTGCGCGACCGCGTCGAGGCCCTGGGCGGCGCGCCCGCGCTGCCCGATTGGTCGCGCCGCGGCGCGCTGGGGCTGCTCGGCGAGGCCGGGCGCTGGATCGCGCACTTCGACCGCGCCTGGTGCAAGGACAACGCCAGCGACTGGAAGCAGCACCACGCCTGGCTCGGCCGCGTGCGGGCGCGGGTGCAGGCCCTGGCCGCCGCGCGCGCGCAGGGCAGCGCCGACGAACTGGTCGAAGAAGCCACGCTGCGCCGCCAGCTCGACCCGCAGGCCCCGGTGCGCCCGCTGTACGAACTCGCCCTGCGCCGCCGCGACGGGCACCTGGGCGCCTTGCGCGGGCTGGTGCAGACGCTGCCCGGGGACGACCGCGCCGCGCGCCTGCAAGGGCTGCAGCGCCTGTGGGACGCGGGTGGTGACCAGCGCTGGTGGGCGGCGCGCGCGGCCGTGGACGCGCTGGAAACGCCGCCCCCCGGCCTGGAGCACGATGCGGCCGCCCTCAAGCTGTGGCGCGAGCGGCACCGGCAGGCGCAGGAGGGCGAGGAGCGCGCGTGGGAGGAACTGACGCAGACCCCGTGCTTCAGCCAGACCGCGCCGCACGACCTGGGCGCTTTCGAGCTGTGCGAGGTGCAGGCCGAGCTGGCGCGCTGCAAGCCCGTGGCGGCGGCGTGGATCGTGTGCAAGCGCCTGCGCGAGTTTCCGGGGCGGCGCGCCTACATCGTCTTCGTGGACCTGCCCGGCCTGCCGGACGGCGAGCGCTACCCGCTCTGCCGCGCGCTGGAGCGCGGCCTGAGCCTGCCGGGGCCGGCGCTCGTGCTGTGGGCGGGCGAGTCGCCCACGCTGCAGGAAATCCGCGCCCATGCGCACGCGCCGGTGTTCACGCGCTGAACCGCCGGGGCAGCGGCGCGCAATGGGACAATCGCCCCCATGCATCCCAAAGCCCTTCTGGACGCCTGCGCCGAGCTGGTGCGTCTGACCCTGACCTTCGAGCACCCGGCCGATGCCGTGGTGTCGCGCTATTTCCGTGACCACCGCGCGCTCGGCCCCCGCGAGCGCGCCACCCTGGCCGAGACCGCCTACGCCGTGCTGCGCAGGAAGCCGCTGTTCGAGCAGCTCGCGCGCTCGGGCTCCGGCCCCAAGGAGCGGCGCCTGGCCATCCTCGGCTTCGCCAGCCAGCTCGACGAGCAGGCCCGCCGCGCCGACCCGCGCGCCCAGCGCGGCCCGCGCGACTTCCTCAAGAGCGCGCTGACGCCGCAGGAAAAGGACTGGCTCGACGCCTGCGACGGCGTGCGCGAGGACGAGCTGCTCGAACCCCAGCGCCACAACCTGCCGCAGTGGCTGGCAGCGCCCCTGAAGGCGCAGTTGGGCGACGCGTTCTGGGCCCTGGCGGCCAGCCTGCAGGAGCAGGCGCCGCTGGACCTGCGCGTCAACGCCCTGCAGGCCAAGCGCGAGGACATGCGCAAGGAGCTGGCGCAGGCCGGCATCCAGGCCGCCCCCACGCCGTATTCCCCCTGGGGCCTGCGCGTGCAGGGCAAGCCCGCGCTCAACAAGCTGGACGCCTTCGCGCGCGGCGCGCTGGAGGTGCAGGACGAGGGCTCGCAGCTGCTGGCCCTGCTGCTGGACGCCAAGCGCGGCGAGATGGTGGTCGATTTTTGCGCCGGCGCGGGCGGCAAGACCCTGGCCATCGGCGCGCAGATGCGCAACACCGGGCGGCTGTACGCGTTCGACGTGTCGGGCCATCGGCTCGACGCGCTCAAGCCGCGCCTGGCGCGCTCGGGCCTGTCCAACGTGCACCCGGCGGCGCTGGCGCACGAGAGGGACGAGCGCGTCAAGCGCCTGGCCGGCAAGATCGACCGCGTGCTGGTCGATGCGCCGTGCTCCGGCCTGGGCACGCTGCGGCGCAACCCCGACCTGAAGTGGCGCCAGGGCCCCCAGGCGGTGCAGGAGCTCACGGCCAAGCAGACGGCCATCCTGGAAAGCGCCGCGCGCCTGGTGAAGTCCGGCGGGCGCCTGGTCTACGCCACCTGCAGCATGCTGCCCGAGGAGAACGAGGCGATCGCCGAGGCCTTCGGCGCGGCCCATCCCGACTTCGCGCCGCTGGCCGCGGGCGAACTGCTGGCGCAGCTCAAGGTGGAGCAGGCGGCCGGCCTGTGCAGCGGCGGCGATGACGGCATGCGCTACCTGCGCCTGTGGCCGCACCGCCACCAGACCGACGGCTTCTTCGCGGCCGTGTGGCAGAAAAAATAGGCCAGAAACGGCGGCAGCGCTTGCGAGAAAAGCGCTGCCAGCTATCAAAAAAGGACATGAAAAAACCGCCAGGGCCTGCGCCGTGGCGGTTCTTCGAGGGGCCGGGCCGAATTACTTCAGCTTGGCTTCCTTGTACTCGACGTGCTTGCGAGCCTTGGGGTCGAACTTGATGATGCTCATCTTCTCGGGCATCGTCTTCTTGTTCTTGGTGGTGGTGTAGAAGTGACCGGTCTCGGCCGTCGACACCAGCTTGATCTTTTCGCGTCCGCCTTTAGCAGCCATGGTGTTTCTCCTTCAGGAAATTAAGCTTGGCCACGGGCGCGCATGTCTGCGAGCACGGAGTCGATGCCGTTCTTGTCGATCAGACGCAGGGCGGCGCTGGAAACACGCAGGCGCACCCAGCGGTTCTCGCTCTCCACCCAGAAACGGCGGTACTGCAGGTTGGGCAGGAAACGACGCTTGGTCTTGTTGTTGGCGTGGGAAACGTTGTTTCCCACCATGGGCTTCTTGCCCGTGACTTCACATACGCGTGCCATGAGGACACTCCGATAGTTGCACGGCTGCCGGCCCCTTGTGGCCTGCAGCCTCACCTCGCCAGTTCAAACGGGTGGCGGTAACCCGGCCGTCACCGGGCGCGAAGGGCGCCCAAATCCAGCAAAGCCGCGCATTATAGCGCGGCCGCGAAGATCACTGCTGCTCCAGGAAGCGCTGGGCGTCGAGCGCCGCCATGCAGCCCGTGCCGGCGCTGGTGATGGCCTGGCGGTACACGTGGTCCTGCACGTCGCCCGCGGCGAACACGCCGGGCACGCTGGTTTGCGTGGCGAAGCCCTTGAGGCCGCCCTGGGTGATGAGGTAGCCGTTCTCCATGGCGAGCTGGCCCTGGAAGATCTCGGTGTTGGGCGCATGGCCGATGGCGACGAAGCAGCCTTGCAGCGCGATGTCCTCGGCATGCCCGTCCCCGGTGTGCCTGATGCGGATGCCGGTCACGCCGGAGGCGTCGCCCAGTACCTCGTCGAGCGTGAAGAAGGTCTTGAGCTCGATCTTGCCGGCCGCCACCCGCTCCATGAGCTTGTCCACCAGGATGGGCTCGGCGCGGAACTTGTCGCGGCGGTGCACCAGCGTCACCTTGCGCGCGATGTTGGCCAGGTACAGGGCCTCTTCCACGGCGGTGTTGCCGCCGCCGATCACGCACACCTCCTGGTCGCGGTAGAAGAAGCCGTCGCAGGTCGCGCAGGCCGACACGCCGCGGCCCATGAAGGCCTCCTCCGACGGCAGGCCCAGGTACTTGGCCGAGGCGCCGGTGGCGATGATGAGCGCGTCGCAGGTGTACTCGCCGCTGTCGCCCGTGAGCGTGAAGGGGCGGCGCGACAGGTCCACCTTGCCGATGTGGTCGAACACGATCCGGGTCTTGAAGCGCTCGGCATGCTCCTGGAAGCGCTGCATCAGCTCGGGGCCCTGCACGCCGTTCACGTCGGCGGGCCAGTTGTCCACCTCGGTCGTGGTCATGAGCTGGCCGCCCTGGGCCATGCCGGTGATGAGCACCGGGTCGAGGTTGGCGCGCGCGGCGTACACGGCGGCGGTGTAGCCCGCCGGGCCGGAGCCGAGGATCATGACTTTGGCGTGTTGCGTAGTGGACATGGCAGAAGGTAAATGTTTGTAGTGGCCCGTCGAAAGGGCCATGGAGGGCTGTCAGCGCGGCCATTGTAAGAGCGTGGTTACGGCCTTTTCATGGTGTCCGCAAGGCAGCAGAAAGCCGCAATCTAGGCGCGCGCCGCAGGCCATGCTGGCGGCCTGGACAAGGTGCGCAACGACGAGTGCGGCTTTCTGCTGCCTTGCCCGCAGGGTTGCCCCGCAAAGGCGGCATCTGCCGCGTTGCAAATGCTCGCCGGGCCACCAGCCCGGCTGCGCTTTGCGCCTTGCATCTGCCGCCTTTGCGGGGCAACGGGCACCATGAAAAGGCCGTAACCACGCTCTGGAAGGCACGAATGGCGGGCGGCCGCGTGGGCATATGCGCCCACACCATGGGGTAAGCTTGCAGGCTCTTCATCCCATGACCTACTCCCTCAATACCCTCAACGCATCGGCGGCGGGCAGATCGGCGCCGCGTTCGGCCGCGGCGCGCTTCGGCCACGAGATCGGCCTCGTGCTGGGCCTGCTGGCCCTGGTCTTCTGGCTGCTGGCCCTCGTGAGCTATTCCGCGCAGGACGCGGCGTGGTCCACCTCGGGCACGGGCGACGGGCAGCCGCTCGCCAACTGGGTGGGGCGCCTGGGCGCCTGGCTGGCCGACGGCAGCTACTTCGTGCTGGGCTTTTCCGTGTGGTGGTGCGTGGCGGCGGGCGTGTGCGCCTGGCTGTCGTCGCTGGCGCGCTGGATGCGCGGCGGCGAGGGCGGCGCGGCGGCCCAGGGGCCCTGGCTGCGGCGCGCCATGTTCTGGGGCGGCCTGGCGGTGCTGATGTGCGCGAGCACGGCGCTGGAGTGGTCGCGGCTGTACCGCTTCGAGGCCCTGCTGCCCGGCCACGCCGGCGGCATGCTGGGCTATGTGGCGGGGCCCGCGGCCGTCAAATGGCTGGGCTTCACGGGCTCGGGCCTGGCGGGCGTGGTGCTGGTGGTGCTGGGCGCGGCGCTGGTGTTCCGCTTCTCCTGGGGGCACCTGGCCGAGCGCCTCGGCGCGCGCATCGATGCGCTGGTGCAGTCGGGCCGCGCGCAGCGCGAGAAGGCCAAGGACGTCGCCGTGGGCCGGCGCGCCGCGCGCGAGCGCGAGGAGGTGGTGCAGGAAGAGCGCCACGAGATCGAGGTCCAGCACCCGCAGCCCGTGCACATCATCGAGCCCGTGCTCACCGACGTGCCGCAGAGCACGCGCGTCGTCAAGGAGCGCCAGAAGCCCCTGTTCAGCGAGATGCCCGACAGCCGCCTGCCGCAGGTGGACCTGCTGGACGCGGCGCAGGCGCGCCAGGAAACCGTCTCGCCCGAGACGCTGGAGATGACCAGCCGTCTGATCGAGAAGAAGCTCAAGGACTTCGGCGTGGACGTGACAGTGGTGGCCGCCAGCCCCGGCCCGGTGATCACGCGCTACGAGATCGAGCCCGCCACGGGCGTCAAGGGCTCGCAGATCGTGAACCTGGCCAAGGACCTGGCGCGCTCGCTGTCGCTGGTGTCCATCCGCGTGATCGAGACCATCCCGGGCAAGAACTTCATGGCGCTGGAACTGCCCAACGCCAAGCGCCAGACCATACGCCTGGCGGAGATCCTGGGCTCGCAGGTCTACCACGACGCCAAGAGCCTGCTGACCATGGGCCTGGGCAAGGACATCGTGGGTGCGCCCGTGGTGGCCGACCTGGCCAAGATGCCGCACGTGCTGGTGGCCGGCACCACGGGCTCGGGCAAGTCGGTGGGCATCAACGCCATGATCCTGTCGCTGCTCTACAAGGCCGAGGCGCGCGACGTGCGGCTCCTGATGATCGACCCCAAGATGCTGGAGATGTCGGTCTACGAGGGCATCCCGCACCTGCTCGCGCCCGTGGTCACCGACATGAAGCAGGCCGCCCACGGCCTGAACTGGTGCGTGGCCGAGATGGAACGGCGCTACAAGCTCATGAGCAAGCTCGGCGTGCGCAACCTGGCCGGCTACAACACCAAGATCGACGAGGCCAGGGCGCGCGAGGAATCCATCCCCAACCCCTTCAGCCTCACGCCCGAGGCGCCCGAGCCGCTCGAACGCCTGCCGCACATCGTCGTCGTCATCGACGAGCTGGCCGACCTGATGATGGTCGTGGGCAAGAAGATCGAGGAGCTCATCGCGCGCCTGGCGCAGAAGGCGCGCGCTGCCGGCATCCACCTGATCCTGGCCACCCAGCGGCCCAGCGTGGACGTGATCACGGGCCTGATCAAGGCCAACATCCCCACGCGCATCGCGTTCCAGGTGTCGAGCAAGATCGACAGCCGCACCATCCTCGACCAGATGGGCGCGGAGGCGCTGCTCGGCATGGGCGACATGCTCTACATGGCCAGCGGCACGGGCCTGCCCATCCGCGTGCATGGCGCGTTCGTGTCGGACGACGAGGTGCACCGCGTCGTCAGCTACCTCAAGGAACAAGGCGAGCCCGACTACATCGAAGGAGTGCTCGAAGGCGGCTCCGTGGACGGCGAGGACAGCGGCTTCGGCCTGGAGGGCGGCGAGGGCGACGGCGAGAAGGACCCCATGTACGACCAGGCCGTGGAGGTGGTGCTCAAGGACCGCAAGGCCAGCATCTCCTACGTGCAGCGCAAGCTGCGCATTGGCTACAACCGCTCGGCGCGGCTGCTCGAAGACATGGAAAAGGCAGGCCTGGTCAGCGGCCTCACGGCCAGCGGCCAGCGCGAGGTGCTGGTGCCCGCCCGGGGCGAGTAGGAGGCCCGTGCATGAAAAAACCGATTGCTGCGATATTGATAGCTGCAAGCGCCCAGTGGGCAAGCGCTGACGGCCTGAAAAGCCTTGAACAATTCATGGCCACCGCGCACAGCGGCCGGGCCGACTTCACGCAGACGGTGACCGCGCCCGCGAAGGACGGGCAGGCGCCGCGGCCCAAGCTGTCGAGCGGCAGCTTCGAGTTCCAGCGCCCGGGGCGCTTCAAGTTCGTCTACAAGAAACCCTTCGAGCAGACCATCGTGGCCGACGGAAAGACGCTGTGGCTGTACGACGCCGACCTGAACCAGGTGACGGAGCGCCCGCAGGCCCAGGCGCTGGGCAGCACGCCCGCGGCGCTGCTCACCTCAGCGCCCGACCTGGAAGCGCTGCGCGCCGACTACCAGCTGCAGTCCGCGCCCGAGCAGGACGGCCTGCAGTGGGTGCTGGCCAGCCCGAAGGCCAGCGAAGGCCAGCTCAAGAGCGTGCGCGTGGGCTTCGAGGGCGACCGGCTGGTGGCGCTGGACATCGTGGACGGCTTCGGCCAGCGCTCGCAGATCCGCTTCTCGGGCATGCAGATCAACCCCACGCTGCCCGCCGGCACCTTCCAGTTCAAGCCGCCCGCCGGGGCCGACGTGCTGCGGCCATAGGGCTTGCCTACCGGGCCATCGACGCTAGCGCCGCGGCAATCGCCAGCGCATGCACCAGCGCGGCGGCGATCGTCAGCACGATGGCCGGGCGCAACCGCTGCGGCTGGCCGGCGTGGCGCAGCAGCAGGGCGCCGGCGGCAAGAGACAGCGGCAGCGACGCCAGCCCCCACAGCGCCCTGGCGGGCGGGATCAAGAGCCACACCGCAAGTGCCAGCCAGCCATGGGCGAGCAGGGCGATGAGCAGGTAGGCCCAGGCGGCGCGGCGCGCGCCCAGGCGCACCACCAGGGTCCGCTTGCCCACCCGGGCATCGGCGGCGGCATCGGGAAAGCCGTTGGCCAGCAGGATGTTGGCCGCCAGCAGCGCGAAACTGGCGGCGGTGGCGGCCGGGATGACGAAGAACTGGCGCCGCTGCACGTAGTCCGCCCCCAGCACCACCAGCCACCAGGCCAGCGCCACGGCCACCTCGCCCAGGCCGCGCGCCATCAGCGCCAGCGGCGGCGCGGAATAGGCCCAGGCCAGGAACAGGCCCGCCATGCCGATCAGCACCAGCCCGCCGCCGCTGTGCAGCGCCAGCAGCAGCCCGGCGGGCACCAGCAGGAGCAGCAGCACGGCGGCCCAGCGGGCGGTGTCCGCCGCGCTGACCCGGCCCTGCTGGATCAGGCGCGAGCCGCCGGAGAACGGGAACAGTCCTTCCTGGTTGGCGGCGTCGGCGCCGCTCAGCGCATCGTGGTAGTCGTTGAGCACGTTCGCCCCGGCATGGGCCGCCACGGCCAGCGCCAGCGTGGCGGCGGCGCGCAGCGGATCGAAGCCGCAGCCGCAGGCCAGCGCGAACGCCATGCCCAGCAGGCAGGCCGCCACGGTGAGCAGAAGGGAGCCCGGGCGCGTCATGCGCAGCAGCATGCGCCAGTCGGGCGGGGCAGGGGGCGAGGGCGGCAGGGACATGGCCGCTATCGTATCGGCAGCGTCACATGGGATCAGCCCGCCAGCACCTCCGCCACCCGCGCGCGCACCTGCGGCAGCAGTTCGGCCTCGAACCAGGGGTGGCGCGCCAGCCAGCCGTTGTTGCGCGGGCTGGGGTGGGGCAGCACCACGGTGTGGGGCCAGTGCCGCTGCCAGTCCTGCACCGCCCGGGTCACCTGGCGCGGGGACTGGGGCAGATGCCAGGCCAGCGCGTACTGGCCCAGCACCACGGTCAGGGCGATGTGCGGCAGCCGCTCCAGCAGCCGGGCGCGCCAGGCGGGCGGGCATTCGGGGCGCGGCGGCGCGTCGCCCGATGGGCCCGGGCCGGGGTAGCAAAAGCCCATCGGCAGGATGGCCACGAGCTCCGGGTCGTAGAACTGCTCGGGGCTCAGGCCCAGCCAGGCGCGCAGGCGCGCGCCGCTGGCGTCGTCGAAGGGAATGCCGCTGGCGTGCACCTTGCGCCCCGGCGCCTGGCCGGCGATCAGGATGCGCGCGCCGGCCCCGGCCTGCAGCACCGGGCGCGGGCCCAGCGGCAGGTGGGCGGCGCAGATGGTGCAGGCGCGCACGCGGCCGAGCAGGGCCGCAAGCGGTTCGTTGGCGGGTGTCATCATGGCCGGGCCATTGTGCCAACCCGCTACCATCGTGGTCATCATGAAGCCTGCCGCATCCACCCACCAACCCCTGGCCGAGCGCCTGCGTCCGCGCACGCTGGGCGAGGTGGTCGGCCAGCAGCATGTGCTGGGCCCCGGTATGCCGCTGCGCCTGGCGTTCGAGTCGGGCCGGCCGCACAGCTGCATCCTGTGGGGGCCGCCGGGCGTGGGCAAGACCACCATCGCGCGGCTGATGGCCGAGGCGTTCGACGCGCAGTTCATCAGCATCAGCGCGGTGCTGGGCGGCGTGAAGGACATCCGCGACGCGGTGCAGCTGGCCGAGAGTGCGGCGGGCGGCTTGATGCAGCAGCGCACCATCGTGTTCGTCGATGAAGTGCACCGCTTCAACAAGAGCCAGCAGGACGCCTTCCTGCCGCACGTGGAGAGCGGGCTGTTCACCTTCGTGGGCGCCACCACCGAGAACCCCTCGTTCGAGGTGAACTCCGCGCTGCTCTCGCGCGCGGCGGTCTACGTGCTGCAGCCGCTCACCGCCGACGATTTGAAGCAGATCGTGGTCCGGGCGCAGGATATACAAGCGCTTCCAGCTATCGAAAACGAAGCGCTGGAGCGCCTCATCGCCTACGCCGACGGCGACGCGCGGCGCCTGCTCAACACGCTGGAGACGCTCTCCGTCACCGCTGAGCAGGCCAAGGTGGAGACGATCACCGACGCCTGGCTGCTGCAGGTGCTGGGCGAGCGCATGCGTCGCTACGACAAGGGCGGCGAGCAGTTCTACGACACCATCAGCGCGCTGCACAAGTCGGTGCGCGGCAGCGACCCCGATGCGGCGCTGTACTGGCTGGTGCGCATGCTCGACGGCGGGGCCGACCCGCGCTACATGGCGCGGCGCATCGTGCGCATGGCGTGGGAGGACATCGGCCTGGCCGACCCGCGCGCCATGCAGATCTGCAATGAGGCCGCGCAGACCTACGAGCGCCTGGGCAGCCCCGAGGGCGAACTGGCCCTGGCCCAGGCCGTGCTGTACCTGGCCGTGGCGCCCAAGAGCAACGCGGGCTACATGGCCTACAACAAGGCGCGCGCCTTCGTGAAGCAGGACGGCACCCGCCCCGTGCCCATGCACCTGCGCAACGCGCCCACCAAACTCATGAAGGAGCTGGACTACGGCAAGGGCTACCGCTACGCGCACGACGAGGAGGGGGGCTTCGCCGCCGGCGAGAGCTACCTGCCCGAGGGCATGGAGCCGCCGGGCTTCTACGCGCCCGTGCCGCGCGGGCTCGAAATCAAGATCGGCCAGAAGCTCGAAGAGTTGCGCGCGCGCAATGCGGCGGCGGATGCCCCGCCCGCGCCAGACTGACGCCGGTCCGCTCAAAGCAAGGGAAAACCCCGCCCCGGCGCGCCATGGGCCGGGCTTTTCCCGTGACAGAATTTCCTACCAAACCCGCCCAAACCCTTGCCTGGCGGGTTTTTTGCTAGATGGCAGACGGGCCCACAAGGCTGCACCGATTGGCGGTGCCTGCTGACCGAGCACGTCGATACAAAGGACTTCTCTTATGGACATTTTGCTGCAGCAGATCATCAACGGTCTGGTCCTGGGCAGCATGTACGCCTTGATAGCCCTGGGCTACACCATGGTGTACGGCATCATCCAGCTCATCAACTTCGCCCACGGGGAGGTGCTCATGATCGGGGCGCTGACCAGCTGGAGCTGCATCGGCCTGATGCAGGACGCAATGCCCGGCGCCCCCGGCTGGCTCATGCTGCTGCTGGCCACGCTGGTCGCCTGTGTGGTGGCCGCCACCCTCAATTTCGCCATCGAGAAGGTCGCCTACCGGCCGCTGCGCAACAGCCCGCGGCTGGCGCCCCTGATCACCGCCATCGGCATGTCCATCCTGCTGCAGACGCTGGCCATGATCGTGTGGAAGCCCAACTACAAGCCCTATCCCACGCTGCTGCCGGCCGCGCCCTTCCAGGTCGGCGGCGCGGTCATCACCACCACGCAGATCCTGATCCTGGGCGTGACGGTGGTGGCGCTGGCCTCCATGGTCTACCTGGTGAGCTACACGCGCCTGGGCCGCGCCATGCGCGCCACGGCCGAGAACCCGCGCGTGGCGGCGCTCATGGGCGTCAAGCCCGACATGGTGATCTCCGCCACCTTCATCATCGGCGCGGTGCTGGCGGCCATCGCCGGCATCATGTACGCATCCAACTACGGCACGGCGCAGCACACCATGGGCTTCCTGCCGGGCCTCAAGGCCTTCACGGCGGCGGTGTTCGGCGGCATCGGCAACCTGGCGGGCGCCGTGGTGGGCGGCCTCTTGCTGGGGCTCATCGAGGCCATCGGCTCGGGCTACATCGGCGTGCTCACGGGCGGCGTGCTGGGCAGCCACTACACCGACATCTTCGCGTTCGTCGTGCTCATCATCGTGCTTACGCTGCGCCCCTCGGGCCTGCTCGGCGAGCGCGTGGCCGACCGCGCCTGACAGGGGAGACACCGCCATGAAGAACAACAAGATCCAATGGATCGCGGGCGCCGTCGCGCTGCTCGTGCTGCCCCTGGTGCTGCAGTACTTCGGCAATGCCTGGGTGCGCATCGCCGACCTGGCGCTGCTCTACGTGATGCTGGCGCTGGGCCTGAACATCGTGGTGGGCTACGCGGGCCTGCTGGACCTGGGCTACGTGGCCTTCTACGCCGTGGGCGCCTACATGTTCGGCCTGCTGGCCTCGCCCCACCTCACGGAGAACTTCGCCTGGTTCGCGCAGCATTTCCCCGATGGCATGCACCTGTCGCTGTGGGCGGTGATCCCGCTGGCGCTGGTGCTGGCGGCGGCGACCGGAGTGCTGCTGGGCATTCCGGTGCTCAAGCTGCGCGGCGACTACCTGGCCATCGTGACGCTGGGCTTCGGCGAGATCATCCGCATCTTCATGAATAACCTGGACCACCCGGTCAACCTCACCAACGGCCCCAAGGGCCTGGGGCAGATCGACTCGGTCAAGGTCTTCGGGCTGGACCTGGGGCGGCGCCTGGAGCTGTTCGGCTACGACATCAATTCCGTCACGCTCTACTACTACCTGTTCCTGGCGCTGGTGCTGCTTACCATCGTCATCTGCTACCGCCTGCAGGACTCGCGCATAGGCCGCGCCTGGATGGCCATCCGCGAGGACGAGATCGCCGCCAAGGCCATGGGCATCAACACGCGCAACATGAAGCTGCTGGCCTTCGGCATGGGCGCCTCGTTCGGCGGCGTGGCGGGGGCCATGTTCGGCGCGTTCCAGGGCTTCGTCTCGCCCGAGTCGTTCAGCCTCATGGAGTCCGTGATGATCGTGGCCATGGTGGTGCTGGGCGGCCTGGGCCACATTCCCGGCGTGATCCTGGGCGCCGTGCTGCTGTCGGCGCTGCCCGAGGTGCTGCGCTACGTGGCGGGGCCGCTGCAGGCCATGACGGACGGCCGCCTGGACGCGTCCATCCTGCGCCAGCTGCTGATCGCGCTGGCCATGATCATCGTGATGCTGCTGCGCCCGCGCGGCCTGTGGCCTTCGCCCGAGCATGGCAAGAGCCTGGCCCGGAAGTCCTGACACCACCGGCAGAGCAACAACATGGCAGATACATCGAAAGAAGCGGTGCTGAAGGTCGCGGGCATCTCCAAGCGCTTCGGCGGCCTGCAGGCCCTGTCGGACGTGGGCATCACCATAGGGCGCGGCCAGGTCTACGGCCTGATCGGGCCCAACGGCGCGGGCAAGACGACGTTCTTCAACGTCATCACCGGGCTGTACACGCCGGACTCGGGCACGTTCGAGCTCGCGGGCCGGCCTTACGAGCCCACGGCGGTGCACAAGGTGGCCAAGGCGGGCATCGCGCGCACGTTCCAGAACATCCGGCTCTTCGCTGACATGACGGCTCTGGAGAACGTGATGGTGGGCCGCCACATCCGTACCCATTCGGGGCTGTTCGGCGCGGTGTTCCGCACCAAGGGGTTCAGGGACGAGGAGGCGGCCATCCGCCGCCGCGCGCAGGAGCTGCTCGACTACGTGGGCATAGGCAGGTTCGCCGACTACAAGGCGCGCACCCTGTCCTACGGCGACCAGCGCCGCCTGGAGATCGCGCGGGCCCTGGCCACCGACCCGCAGCTCATCGCGCTGGACGAGCCCGCGGCCGGCATGAACGCCACCGAGAAGGTGCAGCTGCGCGAGCTGATCGACCGCATCCGCAACGACGACCGCACCATCCTGCTCATCGAGCACGACGTGAAGCTGGTGATGGGCCTGTGCGACCGCGTGACGGTGCTCGACTACGGCAAGCAGATCGCCGAAGGCACGCCCGCCGAGGTGCAGAAGAACGAAAAAGTGATCGAGGCCTACCTGGGCACCGGAGGACACTGAACCATGGCCGAGAAATCCAACAAAGTCCTGCTGCAGATCAAGGGCCTGAAGGTGGCCTACGGCGGCATCCAGGCCGTCAAGGGCATCGACTTCGAGGTGCGCGAGGGCGAGCTGGTGTCGCTCATCGGCTCCAACGGCGCGGGCAAGACCACCACCATGAAGGCCATCACCGGCACGCTGAGCTTCGTCGACGGGGACATCGAATACCTGGGCAAGAGCATCAGGGGCCGGGGCGCCTGGGACCTGGTCAAGGAAGGGTTGGTGATGGTGCCGGAAGGCCGCGGCGTGTTCGCGCGCATGACCATCACCGAGAACCTGCTCATGGGCGCCTACACGCGCAACGACAAGGCCGGCATCGCGGCCGACGTCGAGAAGATGTTCACCATCTTCCCGCGCCTGCGCGAGCGCCGCGACCAGCTCGCGGGCACCATGTCCGGCGGCGAGCAGCAGATGCTGGCCATGGGCCGCGCGCTCATGAGCCAGCCCAAGGTGCTGCTGCTCGACGAGCCCTCCATGGGCCTGTCGCCCATCATGGTGGACAAGATCTTCGAGGTGGTGCGCGACGTGTATGCCCTCGGCGTGACCATCGTGCTCGTGGAGCAGAACGCCAGCCGCGCGCTGGCGATCGCCGACCGCGGCTACGTCATGGAGTCCGGCCTCGTCACCATGGCGGGCGCGGGGCAGGAACTGCTGTCCGACCCGCGCGTGCGCGCCGCCTATCTGGGCGAATGAGGCGCCGCCGCTTGGTGCGGTGCTTCTCTTTGTGTAGCGTGTAGCGCTTGCCTGGCGGGCGTTTGCGCCCGATCTGGCTCATAATCCCGGCCATGCTGCACACCCTGCAATCCCTGCCCGTCCCGCTGCAGACCGTCCTGCTGCTGGCGGCCAGCAACGTCTTTATGACCTTCGCCTGGTACGGCCATTTGCGCAACCTGGCCACGGCGCCGTGGTACATGGCGGCGCTGGCGAGCTGGGGCATCGCGCTGTTCGAATACCTGCTGCAGGTGCCGGCCAACCGCATAGGCCATGCGCAGTTCAGCGTGGGGCAGCTCAAGATCATGCAGGAGGTGGTCACGCTCACCGTGTTCGTGCCGTTCGCGGCGTTCTACATGAACGAGCCGCTCAAGTGGGACTACCTCTGGGCGGGGCTGTGCCTGGTGGGCGCGGTGTACTTCATCTTCCGCGGGGCCTGAGCCGCGCGCTCCACGGGGCGAGGCGGCCGCTCAATAGCTGTACTGCACGCCCAGCGTGGTCGTGTCCACGTCGGACTTGCCGTCGGCGAAGTGCAGGCGGTAGCGCTCCCACTCCAGCACGGCCGACCATTGCGGCGTGAACGCCCAGCGCAGCCCCGCGCCGTAGGACAGGCCGAAGCCGTCGCCCTTGCCCGGCTGCACGCCGAAGCCGCCGAAGCCGTGCGTGTTCGTGCGCCCGTAGATCGTGCCCACCTTGCCCAGCAGATCGAGCTGCGTGCCCAGGGGCAGGCGCCCCACCAGGCTCAGGTTCAGGCCGCGGGCGGTGGTGGTGCCGCCGATGCGGCGCGCCTTGCCCAGGTCCAGGTAGCCCAGCTCCAGCCCCAGGTTGGGGTGGAAGTAGGCGCCCGTGTACAGCCTGATGGCCGTGTCGCTGTCGTCGAAGATGAAGCCGCCGGTGCCGTTGCGCAGGTCGTACTTCGAGATGCCGCCGCTCAGGCCCACGTAGCCGCGGGGCACGCCCGGCAGCAGGGACGGGTCGGGCTGGGCCGCGCGCATCTGCGCCAGGCCGGCGGTGGCGCCGCCGCCGAGCACCGCCGCGCACAGCAGAAAGCGGAGTGTGGATTGCATGCTGCCCTCCTCGTGTGGCCTGTATGACGGAGGCCACGCTTCAATCTACGGCGGCCGTTCCGGGCATCGTGTGGGTTCAGGCGATGGCGGAATGTAGGAAAAATCTGACGGCAATCAGGGTTTGCACCGAGATTCCGGGAGCCCCCCGGGCGGCGGTTAAACTCCCGGCTCTCGCAGATTTGTCACGCATTTGTCACGCGATGATCAACTCTGCATCGTATTGCGCGCGAAGGTTCGATCAGGAGTCGACATGTTGTTTGGAAAGCTGTTGCCCCGCGAGGGCAATTTTTTCGAGATGTTCAACCAGCATGCAGACCGTATCGTCGAAGCCGCGCGGGCTTTTTCGCAGCTGGTGGCCAATTACGGCGACACCCACCTGCGCGACCAGTACAACCAGGACGTGGACAACGCCGAGCGTGCCGCGGACCGCGTGACGCACGAGGTCAACCGCGCGCTGCACAAGACCTTCATCACGCCCATCGACCGCGAGCAGATCCACTCGCTGATCAACACCATGGACGACGTGGCCGACCTGATACAGGACTCGGCCGAGGCCATGGCCCTGTACGACATCCGCCACATGACGGACGAGATCACGCGCCTGACGGACCTGAGCGTCAAGTGCTGCGAGCGCGTGCGCGACGCCGTGAAGCTGCTCTCGCGCATCGCCGACCCGGCCGTGGCCGAGGCCGCGCTCAAGACCTGCGAGGAGATCGACCGCCTGGAGGGCGATGCCGACCGCGTGCTGCGCAGCGCCATGAGCAAGCTGTTCCGCGAGGAAACCGACGTGCGTGAATTGATCAAGCTCAAGGCCATCTACGAACTGCTGGAGACCATCACCGACAAGTGCGAGGACGTGGCCAACCTGATCGAGGGCGTGATCCTCGAGAATTCCTGAGCCTCGCTCAAAGTCTCACCATGGAAACGGTACAAACCGCCCTGTGGGTCGTGGTCGTGCTGGTGGCCCTGGCCATCCTGTTCGACTTCATGAACGGGTTTCATGACGCGGCCAACTCGATCGCCACTGTGGTCTCCACGGGGGTGCTCAAGCCCACGCAGGCCGTCGTCTTCGCGGCCTTTTTCAATTTCGTCGCCATCTTCATCTTCCACCTGAGCGTGGCCGCCACCGTGGGCAAGGGCATCGCCGATCCCGGAGTGGTGGACACCCACGTCGTCTTCGGCGCGCTGGTGGGGGCGATCACCTGGAACGTCATCACCTGGTACTACGGCATCCCCAGCAGCTCGTCGCATGCCCTCATCGGCGGCATCGTCGGCTCGGTGGTGGCCAAGTCCGGCTCGGGCGCCCTGGTGGCCAGCGGCATCTTCAAGACGGTGGCCTTCATCTTCATCTCGCCCATCCTGGGCTTCGTGCTGGGCTCGCTGATGATGGTGTGCGTGGCCTGGCTGTTCAGGCGCACGCGCCCCAGCAAGGTGGACAAGTGGTTCCGCCGCCTGCAGCTCGTCTCCGCGGGCGCCTACAGCCTGGGCCATGGCGGCAACGACGCGCAGAAGACCATCGGCATCATCTGGCTGCTGCTGATCGCCACGGGCTACGCCTCGGCCAGCGACACCTCGCCGCCCATCTGGACCATCGTCTCGTGCTACGCGGCCATCGGCCTGGGCACCATGTTCGGCGGCTGGCGCATCGTCAAGACCATGGGCCAGAAGATCACCAAGCTCAAGCCCGTGGGGGGCTTTTGCGCCGAATCGGGCGGGGCGCTGACGCTGTTCTTCGCCACCATGCTCGGCGTGCCGGTCTCCACCACCCACACCATCACCGGCGCCATCGTGGGCGTGGGTTCCACCCAGCGCGCCAGCGCCGTGCGCTGGGGCGTGGCGGGCAACATCGTCTGGGCCTGGATCCTGACCATACCGGCCAGCGCCTTTGTGGCCGCCGTCGCGTACTGGATCAGCCTGCAGCTTTTCTGAGTGCTATCGGAAAGATAGCTGGTGGCGCTTGCAGGGCGGGCGCCAGAGCCCGATTTCATTGCGAAATCTTGCGCGCCTCCTCGACCTGGTATTCAAAGTAGCGCTGGAGGCTGAACGCGATGCTCGCCAGCAGCACGGCCGCGCCCACGAGCAGCGACACGGTGACGGCGAACACCGTGAACCAGTTGGTCCGGCCGGGCGGGGCGTCGGGGGCTGCGGCCTTGTTGAAGCGGGCGTTCCACTTCTCGGGGGGCATCAGCCCGTAGACGATGGCGCACAGCGCGCAGCCGGCGATGGTGAAGCCCAGCAGCGGGATCAGCATCCAGCTGAGCTGGTCGTCCTGCCCCCATTGCTGCACGCGCTCGATGCCGTACAGCCCCAGCGCCGTCGGCACGGGCAGCAGCCAGCCGAGCATGTCGCCAAAGCCGTACAGATAGAAGCGGTGCAGTCCCAGAGGGCCGCCCAGGAAGGCGAGCCAAGCGGCGATGGTCTTGTTCTTCATGGCGGGGATTGTCACTCGGGCGCGGTGGTATCGCCCGCGCCCAGGGGTTTTTCCATGAGCACGATGTCGCGCCAGGCCCCGAACTTCCAGCCCACGGAGCGCATCACGCCCACTTCGGTGAAGCCGGCGGCGCGGTGCACGGCGATGGAGCCGGCGTTGGCCGAGTCGCCGATCACGGCCAGGAGCTTGCGCACCCCCGCGGCCTGCGCCTGCGCCGCCAGCGCATCGAGCAGCAGGTGGCCCAGCCCCCGGCCGCGCGCCTGGTCGGCCACGTAGATCGAATCCTCGGCCGAGTAGCGGTAGGCCGGCCGGGGCTTGAACCAGTTGCAGTAGGCAAAGCCCGCTACCCGCCCGCCTTCCTCGGCCACCAGGTAGGGCAGGCCCCGGGCCAGCACGTCGGCGCGGCGCGCGGCCATGTCCTGGATGCCGGGCGGATCGATCTCGAAGGTGCCCGTGCCGTGCAGCACGTGGTGGGCGTAGATGGCGGTGATGGCGGCCAGGTCGTCGTCCCGGCTGGCGCGTATCGTAGGCATTTGCATGGATATGGGTATAATCGCCGGCTTTGCTGCGTGTCGCTGGCCGGGTGGCCAAGTCGCGTGTCTCAAACGCCGCAAAAACGAATGCAGCATCCGCTGCGACCACCCGAAGGATTCATTATGGTCGTGATTCGACTCTCCCGCGGCGGCTCCAAGGGCCGTCCGTTCTTCAACATCGTCGTCGCCGACAAGCGCGTGCGCCGCGACGGCCGCTTCATCGAGCGCCTGGGCTTCTACAACCCCTCTGCCAAGGGCGGCGAAGAGAGCCTGCGCATCGCCCAGGACCGCCTGACGTACTGGAAGAGCGTGGGCGCGCAAAGCTCCCCCACCGTGGACCGCCTGGTCAAGCAAGCCGCCGCCAAGCTGGCCGCCTGATCCGTCCACACTCCCGAAAAGGGCGGGCTCCGTTGGTGCAGCTGACGGACCCCGCCTTTTTTCGTGCCCGACACCCATCGCCCCGCCACTGCCATGCCCCAGCCTCCCGCCCTGGAACCTGCCGAACTGCCTTCCGACGCCGTGGAGGTGGGCCGCATCGCCGACGCCTGGGGCGTGAAGGGCTGGTTCAAGGTGCTGCCCTACAGCAGCGACCCCGAGGCGATGCTGGCCGCCAGGTCCTGGTTCCTGCAGCCGGCGCAGAAGGGTGGCAAGAGCTTCTTTTCCGGCACCGTGCTGCTGCCCATCCGCCAGGCGCGCACGCATTCCGACGCGGTCGTGGCCTGGGCCCATGGCGTGGATGACCGCGACGCGGCCGAGGCGCTGCGCGGCGCGCGCATCTTCGTGCCGCGCGAGAGCTTTCCCGCCACGTCCGACGACGAGTACTACTGGGTGGACCTCATCGGCCTGGCCGTGGTCAACCGCGAGGGCGTTGCGCTCGGCACGGTGAGCGAGCTGCTGCCCACCGGCCCGCAGACCACGCTGGTTCTGTCCTACGAGCACGAGGGCAAGCCGCGCGAGCGCATGGTCCCCTTCGTGTCCGCCTACGTGGACAAGGTCGATCTGGCGGGGCGCCGCATCACCGTGGACTGGCAGCCTGACTACTGAACGCGCCATGCGCTTCGACGTCATCACCCTGTTCCCAGAGCTGTTCGCGCCGTTCCTCGCCTGCGGCGTGACGCGGCGCGCCTATGCCTCCGGGCAGGTTCAAGTCCACCTGTGGAACCCGCGCGACCATGCCGAGGGCAACTACCGCCGCGTGGACGACCGTCCCTTCGGCGGCGGCCCGGGCATGGTCATGATGGCTGAGCCCCTGGCGCGCTGCCTGGCGGCGATCCGCGCCGACCGGGCCGAGGGCGCGCAGGCGCCGCTGGTGCTGTTCTCGCCCATGGGCCGCAGGCTGGACCACGCGGCGGTGCAGGGCTGGTCCGCCGGCGCGGGCGCCGTCCTGCTGTGCGGGCGCTACGAGGGCGTGGACCAGCGCTTCATCGACGCCCATGTCGACGTGCAGATCAGCCTGGGGGACTTCGTGCTCTCGGGCGGCGAGATCGCGGCCATGGCCCTGCTCGACGCCGTGGCGCGCCTGCAGCCGGGCGTGCTGCACGACGAGGGCAGCCACCAGCTCGACAGCTTCAACCCGGCGCTCGACGGCCTGCTGGACTGCCCCCACTACACCCGGCCCGAGCAATGGCAGGGCCGCGGCGTGCCCGCGCCCCTGCTGTCGGGCCACCATGCGCAGATCGAGCGCTGGCGCCGCGACCAGAGCCTCCTCGTCACGGCGCGCCACCGCCCGGACCTGCTGGCGGCCGCGCGCGCGCGCGGCCAGATCACGCGCGCGGACGAAGAGCTCTTGGCGCGAAGCCAGGGCTTGCTATAATTATCGGTTCTCGATCCTCTGGCCGGCCGCTACGGGTGCATGCAACCACAGTAGCCATGAGGCGCCAATAGGGGCGCCCTGCCAATCCTGGCGCGGACATGATCGCTGGAAACCCAACCATGAATCTGATTCAAGTCCTCGAGCAGGAAGAAATCGCCCGCCTGAACAAGGCCATCCCCGAATTCGCGCCTGGCGACACCGTCATCGTGAGCGTGAACGTGGTGGAAGGCACCCGCAAGCGCGTGCAGGCCTACGAAGGCGTGGTGATCGCCAAGCGCAACCGTGGCCTCAACAGCGGCTTCACCGTGCGCAAGATCTCCAGCGGCGAAGGCGTGGAGCGCACGTTCCAGACCTACAGCCCGCTGATCGCCAAGATCGAAGTCAAGCGCCGTGGCGACGTGCGCCGCGCCAAGCTGTACTACCTGCGCGAGCGCAGCGGCAAGTCGGCGCGCATCAAGGAAAAGCTGCCGTCCCGCGTCAAGGTGGTGGCGGCTGCAGACGCAGCGTAATCACGCCACGCCGCGAAACCGCTACAGTGCGCAAGCCTGTAGCGGTTTTTTATTTGCCCCATCCGTGAGCTCCTTCCATCCTTCCGGCATCGATGCGGCGACCGTCATGTCGTCGCTGTCCTCGCTGCCCGACTTCGACCCGCGCGCCGTGCCCCTGGTGGGGGTGGACGGCCATCTGCCGGCCGTGCCGCCCGCGGCGCAAAGCCCCGATGCGCTGCGCCGGCGCTTCGCTGCTCCGCCGCCCTGGAACCCGGAGATCGTGCGCGAGAGAAAGTTCGTCGAGCGCAAGCCCGCGCATGCCGCCGTGCTCCTGCCCATCGTGCTGCGCGAGCGGCCCACGGTGCTGCTGACCGAACGCACGGACCATCTCTCCACGCACAAGGGCCAGGTCGCCTTCCCCGGCGGGCGCACCGATCCCGAGGACCTGGATGCCGCCGCCACCGCCCTGCGCGAGGCGCACGAGGAAGTGGGGCTGGAGTCCAGCCGGGTCGAGGTGCTGGGCAGCCTGCCCATCTACGTGACGGGCTCCTCCTTCATCGTCACGCCGGTGGTGGGGCTGGTGCAGCCGGGCTTTGCGCTGCAGCCCAACCCCCACGAGGTGGCCGACGTGTTCGAGGTGCCGCTGGCCTTCCTGCTCGACCCCGCGCACCACGAGCGCCATGCGTTCGAGTGGCAGGGACTGCGGCGCGAGTGGTTCGCCATGCCTTACCAGGACGGCGACCGGCAGCGCTACATCTGGGGCGCGACTGCAGCCATGCTGCGCAACTTCTACCGCTTCATGGCAGCGTGAGCGCAATGGCGGCGGCCCTGTAACAAGCGCCGCTATCATTGCGGCCATGAGTTTCTTCGCCATCCTGTTCGCCTTGCTGATCGAGCAGGCGCGCCCGCTGGCCCGCAGCAACCCCATCCATGCCGGCCTGCGCGCCTGGGCGCTGTCGGTGAGCCGCAATTTCGACGCCGGCCAGACGCAGCATGGCTGGGTCGCGTGGGCGCTGGCCGTGCTGGTGCCCCCGCTCTTCGTGCTGGCCGTGCACTGGGCGCTGCTGCACTTCATCGGCTGGCCGCTGGCGCTGGCGTGGAGCGTGGCCGTGCTCTACATCACGCTGGGCTTTCGCCAGTTCAGCCACCATTTCACGGGCATACGCGACGCGCTGGAGGATGGCGACGCGGCCGAGGCGCGCGCGCGCCTGGCGCGCTGGAGGCAGGTGGACGCGAGCGAACTGCCGCGCAGCGAGATCGTGCGCCATGTGCTCGAGTATTCGGTGATCGCGGCGCACCGCCACGTGTTCGGCGTGCTGGCGTGGTATTCGGTGCTCGCGGCGCTGGGCCTGGGGCCGACCGGCGCGGTGCTGTACCGGCTGGCCGAGTTCGTCTCGCGCTACTGGGGGCCGCGCTCGCGCGTGGTTACGTCCCATCCGCCCAGCCCGTCGCTGCAGCGCGCATCGGAGCGCGCCTGGACCGTGATCGACTGGCTGCCCGCGCGCCTGACGGCCCTGAGCTTCGCGGTCGTCGGCAGCTTCGAGGAAGCCATCGAGGGCTGGCGCTTCCACGCCCAGCGCTTTCCCAACGACAACGACGGCGTGGTGCTGGCCGCCACCGCCGGCGCCATCAACGTGCGCCTGGGAGGCGAGGCGCTGCGCAGCCGCGGCGATGCGGCCGCGCCCCAGGGGCTGGAGGTGGACGCCGACATCGGCGACAGCGTCAGCACCCCCGGCCGCGAGCCCGAGGTGGGCCACCTGCGCAGCGTGGTGGGGCTGGTGTGGCGCTCGGTGGTGGTGTGGATGCTGCTGCTGGCGCTGCTTTCCATGGCGCGGCTGCTCGGCTGAAACGATGCGCTGGTGCGGGCGCCGCGGGCGGTTCCGTGGCTGCCGCGCTCACGTTCCCGCCACCGCGGCCGCCGCCGCGCTGGCCACGTCGGGCTGCAGGTCGGCCCGCAGCCGCTCGTACAGCCCGGTGCGGCGCGTGATGTCGAGCGGCTGGCCCATCAGGCCCGAGACGATCAGGCGCACGCCATGTGCGGTGCAGGCGTGGGCCAGGTTCTCCAGCGCCTCGGCGCCGGTCGAATCGACGTAGATCACGTTCTTCAGGTCCAGCACCAGGGCATGGGCGGGCAGATGGTCTTCCATGGCCTCGAGCAGCTTGGTGGCGCCGAAGAAGAGTGCGCCATACAGGCGCCAGACCTGCACGCGCTCGCCGTGCCCGTCCAGCACGGGCAGGTCGGTGGCGCCGATGCGCTCGGCCCGCGACAGGCTGGAGATGCGGTAGATGAAGGTCAGGCAGGCGGCGAAGATGCCGAACTCCACCGCCACCGTCAGGTCGAAGACCACCGTCAGCAGGAACACGGACACCAGCGTCACGCGGTAGGGCAGGCGGTAGGTCTTGAGCCGCGCGAACTCGCGCCACTCGCCCATGTTCCAGGCGACGAACATCAGGATCGCCGCCAGCGTGGCCAGCGGGATCGACGCGGCCAGCGGAGCGGCCGCCAGCATCACCAGCAGCAGCACCAGCGCATGGGCCATGCCGGCGACGGGGCTGGTGGCACCGCTTTTCACGTTGGTCACCGTGCGCGCGATGGTGCCGGTGGCGGGCATGCCGCCGAAGAACGGCGTGACGAAGTTGGCGATGCCCTGCGCCATCAGCTCCTGGTTCGGGTCGTGGCGGTCGCCCACCATGCCGTCGGCCACGCGGGCGCACAGCAGCGACTCGATCGCACCCAATAGTGCCAGCGTGATCGTCGGCATCAGCAGATGGCGCGCCGATTCCCAGCTGAAATCGGGCAGCGTGAACGCGGGCAGCCCGGCCGGAATGCCGCCGAAGCGGCTGCCGATGGTCTCGACCGGCATGCCGGACAGGGCGACCACGGCGGTCGCCAGCACCAGCGCGACGATGGAGCCGGGCACGCGCGAGAGCGCGCCGGCCCAGGGGTGCCGCCATGCGGGCAGCCAGCGCTGCCAGCCCACGACCACCGCCAGAGACGCCGCGGCCACGCCGGTGGCCCAGGGGTTGATGCTCGACAGGTGCTGGTGCAGCGCGCCGAGCATGCCGAAGAAGTCGCCCGGCATCTTGTCGATCTGCAGGCCCAGGAAGTCCTTGACCTGCGACAGCGCGATCAGCACCGCGATGCCGTTGGTGAAGCCGATGACGACCGCGACCGGGATGAAGCGCACCAGCGTTCCGAGCTGCAGCACGCCCATCAGGAACAGCAGCACGCCCGACAGCGCGGTGGCGATGATGAGATTGGCGACGCCGTACTGCTGCACGATGCCGTAGACGATGACGATGAACGCCCCCGCAGGCCCGCCGATCTGCACCTGGCTGCCGCCCAGCGCCGAGACCAGGAAGCCCGCGATGATCGCGGTGAACAGCCCGGCCTCGGGCGGCAGACCCGATGCGATGGCGAAGGCCATCGCCAGCGGCAGCGCGACGACGGCGACCGTGAGGCCCGCGCCGAAGTCCTGCACGAAGCGGGCGCGGTCGTAGCCGCGCAGCGAGTCCAGCAGGCGTGGACGGAAGGACAATATCGGGGCGGATCGCGCCATCACAGTACCTCTGCCATCAGTAGCGCGGCGCTTGGCTCAACTCCGCGAATAGTTCACTATATATCTTGTAGCGGCTGGCACTTATCGTGCCTGGGTTTTCCGCTGTCTCGACCTGTTCCCGCACCATGCACCCAGGCTCGTGCAGGTGGGTGCAGTTGTAGAACCTGCATTTGTCCGCGTGCGCGCCGATGTCGGGCATGCAGCGCGCAAGGTCTGTGGGCGCGAGGTGGCGCAGGCCGAATTCCTGGAAGCCCGGCGAATCGATGAGCGCGGTGGTGCGCGCCGCGTCCACCCAGTACCACGCGGTGCTTGTGGTGGTGTGCTTGCCTGAGTTGAGCGCCTGCGAGATCTCGCCCGTCTGCGCCGCGGCGCCGGGCACCAGCAGGTTGATCAGCGTGCTCTTGCCCGCGCCCGAGGGGCCCAGCACCAGCGTGGCCTTGCCCTGCAGGTGCCGCAGCAGCGCGGCGCGGTCCACCTCGCCCGACTGGGCGAGCGACAGCGGCAGCACGCCGTAGTGGCGGCTGTCCGGCCCCGCACTGCCCGCCATGTGGCGGTAGGGCAGCAGGCGCTGCCATGCGCGCGCGAAGGGGGCGACCAGGTCGCTCTTGTTGAGCGCGATCAGCGGCGCGATGCCGGCGGCCTCGGCGGCGATCAGTGCGCGCGCGAGCTGGCTTTCGGAGAACACGGGCTCGGCCGCGATCAGCACCAGCACCTGGTCGATGTTGGCGGCGAAGGACTTGGTGCGGATCTCGTCCTGGCGGTAGAACAGGTTGCGGCGCTCTTGCACCTTCTCGATGGTGCCCTCGTCGCCCTGCGTGGCTTGCCACAGCACGCGGTCACCCACCACGGCCTGGCTTTTCTTGCCGCGCGGGTGGCAGATGCGGCGCGCGCCGTCGGGCGTTTCCACCACGCAGTGGCGGCCGTGGCTGGCGACGACCAAGCCTTCCTGCCGGGTCATGGCGCGAGCAGTGCGTCGATGCGCCGGGCGCAGTCGATATCGGTGGCCGAGATGCCGCCCACGTCGTGCGTGTTCAGGCGCACCACGCAGCGGCCGTAGTGCACCGACAGGTCGGGGTGGTGGTCCTGGGCGTGGGCGATGAAGGCCACGGCGTTCACGAAGGCCATGGTCTCGTGGTAGTCGGCGAAGCGGTAGGTCTTCTCGATCGCCACGTCGGCGCCATCGCCGCAGAGCGTCCAGCCCTGCAGTTCGGCCAGTTTCGCCACCACTTCGGTAGCCGTCAGCGCGCGCCTGGCCTGCTTGGACCAGTCTTTTCTAGGAAACATCGAGGTCATGGCTGCATGGCCGCGGGCAGGCGCGCCAGGCGCTCCGCGGCAGGTGGGTGGGAGTAGTAGAAGCGCGCGTACACCGGGTCGGGCGTGAGCGTGGAGGCGTTGTCCTGGTAGAGCTTGAGCAGCGCCGAGGCCAGGTCCGCCCCGCTGGCCTGGGCCACGGCGTAGGCATCGGCCTGGAATTCGTAGCGGCGCGAGAGCCGCGCCAGCAGCGGCGTGAGGAACAGCGTGAACACGGGCGCGGCCAGCAGGAACAGCAGCAGCGCCAGGCCGTCGTTGGGCGCCGAGCCCGGCACGCCCGGCAGCATCAGGTTGGGCTGCACGCCCAGCCCCGTGTAGAACCAGCCGCGCGCCGACAGCCAGCCCAGCAGCGCGAAGCCCGCCAGGCTGATGGCGAACATGCCGGCCAGGCGGCGCGCGATGTGCTTGTGCCTGAAATGGCCCAGCTCGTGCGCGAGCACGGCCTCGACCTCGCCCGGGGCCAGCTGCTTGAGCAGCGTGTCGTAGAACACCACGCGCTTGGCCGCGCCGAAACCCGTGAAATAGGCGTTGGCGTGCGCGCTCCTGCGGCTGCCGTCCATCACGAACAGGCCCTTGGCCGCGAAGCCGCAGCGCTGCATGAGGGCCGTCACGCGCGCCTTGAGGGATTCGTCCTCCAGCGGCTGGAACTTGTTGAACAGCGGCGCGATGAAGACCGGGAAGACCACCATCAGCAGCAGATTGAAGCCCATCCACGCGCCCCAGGCCCAGAGCCACCACAGCCGGCCCGCCGCGCCCATGAGCCAGAGCATGAGCGCGGCGATCGGCAGGCCGATCACGGCGCCCAGCAGCGTGGACTTGAGCAGGTCGGCCAGCCACAGGCGCGGCGTCATCTGGTTGAAGCCGAAGCGCTGCTCCAGGCGGAAGGTCTGGTATAGCTGGGCCGGCAGGTCGATGGCGCCGCTGACGAGCGCGAAGGCGGCCAGCAGCGCCAGCTGCTGCACCATGCCGCCGCCCAGCCAGGCCAGCAGGGCCTGGTTCAGCGCGTCCAGCCCGCCCAGCAACGTCCAGCCCAGCACCACGGCGGTGGCCAGGGCCATCTCCAGCAGGCCGAAGCGCGCCTTGGCGATGGTGTAGTCGGCGGCCTTCTGGTGCGCGGCCAGGGTGATGCGGCCGGCGAAGGCCGCCGGCACGGCGCCGCGGCGGCGCGCCACATGGCGGATCTGGCGCGAGGCCAGCCACAGGCGCAGTGCCAGGCCCGCCAGCAGCAGGGTGGCGAAGACCAGCGTCGTCAGGGTCGATGGCGTGAGCAGGGGAGCGGGGGAGGACGGCATGAACGCGGAAGTTTACGGCGACAATTCCGGCATGTCCGAAACTGCCAACCCCAATGCTCCCGTACTTGCCAAATCCGACCAGAACCTCGTCTGGCTCGACTGCGAAATGAGCGGACTCAACCCCGAAACCGAACGCCTGCTGGAGATCGCCGTGGTCGTCACCGGCCCGGGCCTGGAGCCGCGCGTCGAAGGCCCGGTGCTCGTCATCCACCAGAGCGACGCCGTGCTCGACGCCATGGATGCCTGGAACAAGGGCACGCACGGCAGGAGCGGCCTCATCGACAAGGTGCGCGCCTCCACACTCACCGAGGCCGATGCCGAGCGGCAGATCATCGACTTCCTGTCGCGCTACGTGCCCAAGGGCAAGGTGCCCATGTGCGGCAACAGCATCGGCCAGGACCGGCGCTTCCTCGTCAAGTACATGCCCAGGCTGGAGGCGTTCTTCCACTACCGCAACGTGGACGTGAGCACGCTCAAGGAACTGGCCAAGCGCTGGAAGCCCGAGGCCTACGACTCCTTCAAGAAGGCGCAGCGCCACACGGCCCTGGCCGACGTGCACGAATCCATCGACGAACTGGTGCATTACCGCCAGCACCTGCTGGCGTTGTAAGAGCCTGTTCCGCGGGGAGATAATCCGCCGCTGTCTGTACCCAGACTTCCCGCCCTCGGGGCCAGGGCGACCGACCCGGCATCCCGGGGCATTCCTTGCGCAGTCTCAACCGGAACATCCGCCATGCAATACCCCACCCTGAAATCCACCCTCGTGGCCGCCGCGGCCCTGGCGTGCGCCGCCGGCGCCCTGGCCCAGGAGCAGGTCGTCAAGATCGGCCACAGCGGCCCCCTGTCGGGCCCCAACACCTTCGCGGGCCGCGACAACGACAACGGCGTGCGCCTGGCCATCGAGGAGCTGAACGCGCGCAAGATCAGCGTGGGCGGCAAGACGCTGAAGTTCGAGCTGGTGTCCGAGGACGACCAGTGCGACGCCAAGACCGGCGTGGCCGTGGCGCAGAAGTTCGTCGATTCCGGCGTGCGCTACGTGATGGGGCCGTACTGCTCGGGCGTGACGATCCCCGCCTCGCGCGAGTACGACAAGGGCGGCGTGCTGGTGTCCACCGTGGGCACCAACCCCAAGATCACGCAGGCGGGCTACAAGAACCTGTTCCGCATCGTCGCCAGCGACGTGCAGGCCGGCGCCAGCATGGCCACCTACGCCGCCAACGTGCTCAAGGCCAAGAAGGTCGCCGTGATCGACGACCGCACGGCCTTCGGCCAGGGCCTGGCCGACGAGTTCGCCAAGGAGGCGCAGAAGCTCGGCATGACCGTGGCGGGCCGCGAGTTCACCACCGACAAGGCCACCGACTTCATGGCCATCCTCACCAACATCAAGGCCAAGCAGCCCGAGGCTATCTTCTACGGCGGCTACGCCCCGCAGGCCGCGCCCATGGCGCGCCAGATCAAGCAGCTGGGCATCAACGCCAAGCTGCTGGGCGGCGACACGCTGTGCAGCCCCGAGATGCCCAAGCTGGGTGCCGACGCGGTCAACGGCGTGGTCTACTGCGCCTATGCCGGCATGCTGATGGACAGCGACACCGCTGCCCGCGCCTTCCAGGACAAGTTCAAGAAGCGCTTCAACCAGGCGCCCGACGTGTATGGCCCGTTCTATTACGACCAGGTCATGAACATCGGCGAAGCCATGCAGAAAAGCGGCTCGACCGACGTCAACAAGGTCGGCGCCTACATGCACCAGCACGCCTACAAGGGCGTGATGGGCGAGTACGCGTACGACGACAAGGGCAACCGCGTGAAGGCGCCCGTGGTCGTCATGACCTTCGAGGGCGGCAAGGCCAAGCCCTTGGCGAGCTACTGAGCGATGTGCACGGCTTGCGGGAAAACCCCAGCCGTGCCATAATGCGCAGCTTGCACCGTCACGAGGCGGTGCAATTTTTTTGTGCATCTCCCTTCACACACCGGGCACAGCACGCCAGCGTAGTCTGAAATACGCGGCGCCTTGCATCCATTGCCCACCCAGGCCGTCCGCTGCGGCCTCCGGTTTCGTTTGATGGTTGATGTTTTGTAACCATCGAGCGAAGCCTGCCCAGGTAGCGCCTGCGGCCGTCTTCGTGTGAGCAAACCATGACTGAACATATGCTGGTGCAGGGCGATTGCGCGCCTGCCGATTCCTCCTTGTCTTCTTCCAACCCGGCGGCCGCGCTGCCCGAAGGCTTCGTGCGCCTGGGCCTGGCGCCCGAACTGGTGCAGGCCGTGGCCGACCTGGGCTACACCCAGCCCACGGCCGTGCAGGAAAAGGCCATTCCCCTGGCCATGGGCGCGGCCGACGAGGCGGGCCGCTTCATCGACCTGATGGTCTCCAGCCAGACCGGCAGCGGCAAGACCGCGGCCTTCCTGCTGCCCGTGCTGCACACGCTGATCCGGCAGCAGGCCGAGGCCGAGGCCGCCGCGCGCGCCGAATTCGAACGTGCTGCTCTTGAAGCCGCCGCGCGTGGCGAGGCTCCCCCGAAGCGTCCCAAGCGCAAGAACCCCATGCAGGCGCGCAACTTCAAGGCCGCCACACCCGGCGCCCTGGTGCTGTGCCCCACGCGCGAGCTGGCGCAGCAGGTGGCGCACGACGCCATCGAGCTGGTCAAGCATTGCAAGGGCCTGCGCATTGCCAACGTGGTGGGCGGCATGCCCTACCAGCTGCAGATCGCCAAGCTGCAGAACGCCAACCTGGTCGTCGCCACGCCGGGGCGCCTGCTGGACCTGCAGCGCTCCATGCAGATCAAGCTCGACCAGGTGCAGTTCCTGGTGGTCGACGAGGCCGACCGCATGCTGGACCTGGGTTTCTCCGACGACCTGGCCGAGATCAACGAACTGACGGCCCAGCGCAAGCAGACCATGATGTTCAGCGCCACCTTCGCGCCCCGCATCCAGCAGCTGGCCATGCGCGTGATGCACGAGGGCGGTGCCAGCGTGAAGAAGATCCAGATCGACACGCCGCAGGAAAAGCACGCCAACATCAAGCAGATGCTGTACTGGGCCGACAACGCCCAGCACAAGCGCAAGCTGCTGGACCACTGGCTGCGCGACGCCTCGATCGGCCAGGCCATCGTGTTCGCCAGCACCCAGGTGGAATGCGACGGCCTGGCGCAGGACCTGCAGCAGGACGGCTTCAGCGCCGTTGCCCTGCACGGCGCCCTGAGCCAGGGCCTGCGCAACCGCCGCCTGATGGCGCTGCGCAACGGCCAGGTACAGATCCTGGTGGCCACCGACGTGGCCGCGCGCGGCATCGACGTGCCCAGCATCACCCATGTGTTCAACTTCGGCCTGCCCATGAAGGCCGAGGACTACACCCACCGCATCGGCCGCACGGGCCGCGCCGGCCGCGACGGCCTGGCCGTGACCTTCGCCGAGTTCCGCGACCGCCGCAAGATCTTCGACATCGAGGGCTACAGCCACCAGGCGTTCAAGGCCGAGGTGGTGGCGGGCCTGGAGCCCACCCAGCGCTTCCCGCAGGGCCGCCCCGACTTTGGCGGCAGGGGCCGCGAGGGCGGTCGTGGGCGGGACCAGCGCTTTGGCGGTGGCGGCCGTGGCCATGGCGATCGCGGTGGCTTCGGTGATCGCGCAGGCTTCGGCGACCGGGGTGGTTTCGGCGACCGGGGTGGTTTCGGCGACCGCGCAGGCTTTGCCGACCGTGGCGGGCGTGGCGAGCGCGCCGGCTACGGCGGCCGCCGCGATGGCGACGGCTATGGCCGCAAGAGCGGCTTCGGCGAAACGCCCCGTTTTGGCGAAACGTCCCGTTTTGGTGAAGCGTCCCGCTTTGGCCGCGGCGAGGGCGCGGCCCCGCGCGGCGACTTTGGCCGCAAGGCGGAGTTCGCCCGGGGCGGCTTCGCCAAGCCCCAGGGGGCCGGCAAGCCCTTCACGCCGCACGATGCGCGCAAGCGCCCGGCGCCGCGCGGCGACCGCTGATTGCACCCGCGCCGTACCGCACGCGAGCGCCCAGAGCCAGCCCCGTCGCCGAGGCTGGCTTTTTTTTGTGTCGAGGCGGCCCTGCATGTGTCGATAATTCCCCGCACCTGGAGAAGTGCATGCCGTCACCCGTTTCTTCGAATGCCGACTTCGAACACATGTTCGAGATTGCCCCCGTCTCGCTCTGGCTGGAGGACTACAGCGGCGTGCGCCGGCTGCTCATGCAATGGCGCGACCAGGGTGTCGTCGACGTGGCGGCCCATCTGCGCGACAACCGGGAGTGCATGCAGGCCTACGGCGCCAGCATCCGGCTGCTGCGCGTGAACCGGCGCACGCTGGAGCTGTTCGCCGCGCCCGACCAGGCCACGCTGGAGGCGTCGCTGGACCGGGTGTTCCGCGACGACATGTACGAAAGCGCCATCGCCGAGGTGCAGCAGCTGTGGAGCGGCGCGCCCGAGTTTTCCAACCAGACCGTCAACTACGCGCTCGACGGGCGGCGCCTGGACGTGCGCATCCGTGGCCGCATACTGCCCGGCTACGAGCAGTGCTGGAGCCGGGTGCTGGTGTCGCTGGAGGATGTGACCGAGCAGGTGCAGTCGCGCCTCCGCCTGCAGCGCAGCGAGGAATATGCGCGCGGGCTGTTCGAGCATTCGCCCGTGTCGCTGTGGGTCGAGGACTTCAGTGCCGTCAAGCGCCTGCTCGACGAGGTGCGTGCACAGGGCATACGCGACTTCAGGACCTTCCTGAAGGTGCACCCCGATTTCGTGCAGCGCTGCATGCGCGAGATCCGCGTGCTCGACGTCAACCATCTCACCCTGGCCATGTTCGGCGCCGACAGCAAGCAGGCCCTGCTGGCCGGCATCGACCGCGTGTTCCGCGGCGAGATGCACGACTCGTTCGCCGAGCAGCTGATCGACCTGTGGGACGGCAAGCTGTTCCAGCAGCGCGAGGTGGTCAACTACAGCCTCGCCGGCGAGCCGGTCTACATCCACATGCAGTTCGCGGTGCTCGAGGAGCGCCGCCACGACTGGGGCATGGTGCTGCTGTCGCTGGTGGACATCACGGCGCGCAAGAAGGCCGAGGCCTATCTGGAGTACCTGGGCAAGCACGACGTGCTCACCGGCCTGCGCAACCGCGCCTACTACGTGGAGGAGATGAGCCGCCTCGCGCGCAAGGGGCCCTGGCCGGTGGCCGTGGTCGCCATCGACCTCAACGGCCTGAAGGCCATCAACGACGAGCAGGGCCACACCGCGGGCGACGCCATGCTGCGCCGCGTGGGCGAGGTGCTGGCCAAGGCCGTGGATGCCCCGATCTGCGCCGCGCGCATCGGCGGCGACGAGTTCTGCGTGCTCATGCCCATGACCGACGCGCGCGGCGCCCAGGCCATGGTGGACCGCATCGGCAGCCTGCTGGAGCTCAACAACCAGTTCTACCCGGGCCAGGCCCTGAGCCTGTCCATGGGCGTGGCGATCGCGCAGTCGGGCGAGCAGATCGAGGCCGCCGTGCACCGCGCGGACCAGGCCATGTATGCCGAGAAGGCGCGCTACTACGCGGCCATGGGGGTCGACCGCCGCAGGGACTAAGAGCCTGTTCAAAGTCTTTTGAGCAGTAGAGCCAAGAACGCCAAGTGGATGAACTGCAGGCTGGTGTTGAGCCGTCTCTCGCAGTTCTTCCACAACCGCCTGTTCTTCTCCAGCCACGCGAAA